>CP015195.1:661270-991905 GCA_012221805.1 Pasteurellaceae bacterium RH1A
TAGCCAAGATGTGAAAAAACTGAAAGGAGCAAGAAATGGATAAGATCTATCAAAAAATTGAGGAGAAAACCAAGCATTGGAATATTGATGCCATTGTACAAGCGGTTATTGATGATGATCCTGAAATGCTTGAGCATGCAGACGACTTAAGGGAAACATTGAGCCAAGTAAAAGGTGGCGATTTTACTCAGGCAAAAATTACTCAAATTCCCCTTTCTCCTATTGTTGAAATGCGCCATAAGGTACAACTTTCACAGCCAAAATTTGCAGCCTGTTTGGGTATTTCTGTTGCAACCTTACGTTCTTGGGAGCAGGGCTTACGCAAGCCAAGTGGTGCGGCTAAAACTTTGTTAGACTTGCTCTACCGTAAACCAGAGCTGATTCATGAGTTGCATGCCTAATGTTTTCTTTAAGCTGGCCGCTTCTGACCAGCTTTGTTTTTCTAGGCTCGATGAAACGCATCCCTTTTCTCCTTTCCCCGCAAAAAATCACATTTCCCCTTGAGTTCTGCCTAACAATCCCCATAATAGACAAATTGCATTTTAAGAAGTAAGAGAGCGCTTTATGGCTAGAAAGAAAAAAAGTATTGAATTACCCCTCCTCGCCCTGCGTGATGTGGTGGTTTTTCCCTTTATGGTGATGCCACTTTTTGTTGGGCGTGAAAAATCGGTCAAGGCCCTGCGTACGGCCATGGACAGCAATAAGCAACTGTTTTTAGTGGCGCAAAAAGATTCCAGTAATGAAGATCCAAGCGTGGCGGATGTCTATGCCTATGGCGTGGTGGCCAATATTATCCAAATGCTTAACCTGCCTGATGGCACGGTCAAGGTGCTGGTTGAAGGCATTCAACGGGCCAAGGCCGAGCATATTGCTGATGATGAAAACGGCTTCTGGGCCAGCGTGGTGCCGCAGGTGTCTGATTATGAGCAGGACGATGAGGAACTCAAGGCCCTAGCCAAAACCACCTTGGTGGAGTTTGAAGGCTATGTGAAAAATAACAAGAAAATTCCTGCCGAAATCCTGCCTAAACTCAATAAAATTGTGGGCGAAGATCGCCTGGCCGACACCATCGCTGCCAACCTGATTGCCCCTGTTAAGCAGAAGCAATCCCTCTTGGAAGAAACGGATCTGCACAAGCGTTTTGAGGCTCTGCTTCTGGCCATGGCAACCGAAATGGACACCCTGGAAACCGAAAGCCGCATCCGCAATCGGGTCAAGCAGCAGATGGAAAAGAACCAGCGGGATTACTATTTGAATGAGCAAATCAAGGCCATTCAAAAAGAGTTGGGCAATGGTGAAGATCAGGAGCAAAGCGAACTAGACAAGCTCAAGGCCAAGATTGAAGAGGCCAAACTGCCGGCTGAAGTCAAGGAAAAGATGGACTTGGAGTTCAACAAGCTCAAGGCCATGCCGCAAAGCTCTTCCGAAGCCACCGTGGTGCGGGGCTATATTGACTGGATCCTGCAAATGCCTTGGCACAAGCGGTCTGTGGTTAAGAAAAACTTGCAAAAGGCCCAAGAGGTCTTGGACAAGGATCACTATGGCCTTGAGCGGGTCAAGGAGCGGATCTTGGAATACCTAGCCGTACAAAGCCGCCTGAATAAACTGAAAGGCCCGATCCTTTGCTTGGTTGGCCCGCCTGGTGTGGGGAAAACCTCGCTGGGTCAGTCCATTGCCAATGCGACAGGTCGTAAATATGTTCGCATGGCTTTGGGTGGGGTGCGGGATGAAGCCGAAATCCGTGGCCACCGCCGCACCTATATTGGTTCTATGCCAGGATCGCTAATGCAGAAAATGGCCAAGGTGGGTGTGAAGAACCCGCTCTTCCTCTTGGATGAAATCGACAAGATGGCCCAGGATATGCGGGGCGACCCAGCATCCGCCCTCTTGGAAGTGTTAGACCCTGAACAAAACAAGGCCTTTAACGACCACTATTTAGAGGTGGATTACGACCTGTCTGATGTGATGTTTGTGGCCACGTCCAACTCCATGAACATCCCACCCGCCCTGCTAGATCGGATGGAGGTTATTCGCTTATCTGGCTATACCGAAGACGAAAAAATGCACATCGCCAAGGAGCATTTGATTGCCAAGCAGCAGGAGAACAACGGTCTCAAGGCTAATGAGCTGACCATTGAAGACTCGGCCATTCTCGGTATTACCCGCTACTACACCCGTGAAGCGGGCGTGCGTAATCTGGAGCGGGAAATCGCCAAAATCTGCCGTAAGGCGGTTAAGGCCTTGGTGATGGACAAGAAACTCAAGTCCATTACCGTTGATGAAAGCAACCTGCACGACTACCTAGGCGTTCGCCGTTTTGACTACGGCAAGATGGACAGCCAAAACCGGGTGGGCGAGGTAACAGGCCTGGCCTGGACAGAAGTGGGCGGCGACCTGCTGACCATCGAAACTGCTTCTGTGGTGGGCAAGGGCAAGCTGAGCTACACAGGTTCCTTGGGTGATGTGATGAAGGAATCCATCCAGGCCGCCATGACCGTAGTACGTGCTCGTGCCGAGAAACTGGGCATTGCCGATGATTTCCACGAAAAACGGGATATTCACGTCCATGTGCCAGATGGAGCCACACCGAAAGACGGCCCAAGTGCGGGTATTGCCATGTGTACCGCCCTGATTTCTAGCTTAACAGGCAACCCTGTACGCAAAGAAGTGGCTATGACTGGCGAAATCAGCCTGCGGGGCAAGGTGCTGCCAATCGGTGGCTTGAAAGAAAAATTACTGGCAGCCCACCGGGGCGGGATTACGACTGTAATTATTCCAAAAGAGAATGAAAAAGACCTGGAAGAGATCCCAGACAATGCCAAGGCAGCCCTTAGCATTCACCCTGTGGAAACCATTGATGAGGTACTGGCCCTAGCACTGGAAAATCCGCCTATGGGGATTGAGTTTTCGCCGGCCCTTTCAGCCAGCATTAAGGTCAAAAAACCGAGATCCAAGCCTGCGGTGCAGTAGGAGAATACAGAAACAGCCTCACTTGAGGCTGTTTTTTTATGCCATTTTTTCAGCTTTCACCACCGAGGTTGGTTCTTGATGGATGATGATTTCGGACAGGGGAAAGGCTTCACGCAGTTTTTCTTCCAGGCTGTCGCTGATGTCGTGGGCCTCAAAGAAGGGCAGGTGATCGTCTAGCTCCAAATGCAGCTGGATAAAGCGGGTGGAGCCTGAGCGGCGGGTTTTGACATCGTGAATGCCCAAAATGCGTGGGTGATTGAGGGCAATGCACCAGATTTGGTCGATTTCTGCCTGGGGTAGGGCCTTGTCTAGGAGGGATTGGACGGCCTCCCACATCATTTTAGCCGCATTAAGCACAATGTATAGGGCAATCCCGATAGCAAAGAGGGCATCGGCATAGATAAAGCCCCACATATTGAGCAACATGGCTACTAAAATGGCCCCGTTCATCAGGAGATCGGTTTGATAATGCAGGGAGTCGGCCTCAATGGCCGGGCTTTGGGTAAGCTTGACCACCTTGCGTTGGTAGAGCACCAGGAGAGCGGTCAGGGCAATGGAAATCAAGCTGATAGCAATACCTAGTTCAGTTTCCACAATCAGCTGTGGCTCGGTCAGCCGTTGAATGCCTTGCAGGAGCAAGAAGGCAGCCGAACCCGTGATAAAGGCGCTCTGGGCCAGGGCGGCCAAGGATTCGGCCTTGCCGTGGCCGAAGCTATGTTCTTCATCGGCAGGTTGCAGGGCGAAACGCAGCACCACAATGTTGGTTAGCGAGGCGAAGAGATCGACCAAAGAGTCGGTCATGGCCGCTAAAATGGCCATGGATCCCGTTTTCCACCAGGCAAAGGCCTTGACCAAGATCAGGCTGGCCGCCACCACAATGGCAAAGCTTGCTGCCCGTTTAACCAGTTTTTCATAATCAGCTTGCATGAGCACACCCAATCAGCCAGGCCATTTGGGCTAACTCCTTGGCCAGGCCCTTTAGTTCGGCTTGTAAAGCGGTCAGATTTTGCAGGTTTTTTGCAAATCCTAACCGCTTGTCGGAAAACTGCATTTGCCCGAAGCCGCAGGCCAAATCCCGCCCTCGGGAAACTTCCAGCTGATAGTTGGGCTGGCGTTCAATGGGCGGGTAGAGGACTTGGCTGCGTAATTCGCCGTCTTCAATTTTAAGATCAGCCTGTGTGCTAGCCTGTTGGGCAAAGGCCTTTTGGCGTAGGGTTAGACGCTCTTGCAGGCTTTTTTGGGCTGAATTTTTGTCGGTAAAGAGCAAGAAGCCCCTTTGCCAGTCTTCGGGGTTTTGGCTGCTATTTTGAGGTAGGTAGAGCAACTGCTGCATTTCATCAATTTGGCTGTGGGAGGCCACCACATAGTCCTCGCCCTTGAAGTGAATTTGCTCGGGCAAGACAAAGTGGCGGCTGCTACAAGCGGCTAAAATCAGGCAGAAACTTGCAAATAGGAGGCTTCTCATGAGGTGGCCTCTCCTTCATTGCGTTTGAAAACCCACTCATTTTCAGACGAACTGGCCTCATCAAACCAATAGCCACCCAGGTTGAAATCTTTAAGGGCTTCAGGTTCAGTCAGTTGATTTTGCAGGAAGAAGCGCACCATGAGCCCTCGTGCCTTTTTGGCATAGAAGCTGATGATTTTGAACTTGCCGTTTTTTTCATCCAGGAAAACAGGCTTGATAATGCGAGCCTGCAAATGGCTAGGCTTGACGGCATCGAAATATTCATCAGAGGCTAGATTGATAAGGATATTATCGCCCTGCTTATCTAGGGTTTTCTGGATCTGATCGGTAATAACTTTGCCCCAAAATTCATAGAGGTTCTTGCCCCGAGGGTTGGCTAGTTTGGTGCCCATTTCCAAGCGGTAGGGCTGCATCAAATCCAGCGGCCGAAGCAGGCCGTAGAGGCCAGAGAGAATGCCCAAGTGGTTTTGGGCGAATTCGACTTGTTCGGCGGTTAAACTTTCCGCATCAAGGCCAGTATAAACATCGCCCTTAAAGGCAAAGAGGGCCTGCTTGGCATTGGCCTCGGTATGCTCCCGTGTCCACTGGCCAAAACGGGCGGCATTGAGGCTGGCCAGTTTGTCGCTGATTTTCATGAGGCTGGCCAGGTCAGCAGGCGACAGGGTTTGGCAGATCTCAATCAGTTCTTGGCTGTAAGCGGTCAATTCTGGCTGGGTTTTTGCAAATTGGGGAAAATCTTGGTCAAAATCCAGGGTTTTGGCAGGGGAAATTAGGGCAAGCATAGGGCCTCTTTAAGGTCAAAAATCATTATAGGGCAAATTATAAGGCCATTTATTCTTGACTTGTATCAATTCAAATAAAAATTTTGGCAAATTTGACATAAATTTGTAATTTGGGCAAAAAATAGGCTTCCCAAAGGCCCAAAAAATGCGTATTATACGCCACCCAAAATCAAGAAAAACGCTTGATGATGAAAGGAGAAAGTACGGTTTAACACCGTACTTTTTATTTGGAGGAAGTGATTTCTGGAATTGTGTAATCTATAAACAAAGTGGCTAAATAAAATGCAAATAGGATCTTATCAGCTGACTAGCCCCGTGCTGCTCGCACCCATGGCTGGCATCACCGATCAGCCCTTTCGCCGTTTATGTCGCCAATTTGGTGCAGGTTTAACCTTTTCAGAAATGATGTCCACCAATCCCGAGGTATGGCATACCGAAAAATCACGATTGCGCCTAGCGCACCATCATGAAATTGGCATCAATGCCGTACAAATTGCAGGGTCTGATCCCGCAGAAATGGCGCAGGCTGCGCAAGTAAATGTGGCTTATGGGGCAGAAATTATTGATATCAATATGGGCTGCCCGGCCAAGAAGGTGAACAAAAAAATGGCAGGATCTGCCCTTTTGCGTGAGCCTGATTTGGTTGCCCGCATTCTTGACAGTGTGGTAAAAGCCGTTGATGTACCTGTGACACTAAAAATTAGAACGGGTTGGGATCCTGAACATCGAAACTGTGTGGAAATTGCCCAAATTGCCCAGCAAGCAGGCATTTCAGCCTTGAGCGTGCATGGTCGTACACGGGCCTGCCTTTTTGAAGGTCAGGCTGAATATGACAGCGTGAAAGCGGTTAAACAAGCAGTTTCAATGCCCGTGATTGCCAATGGAGACATTACTTCGCCTGAGCAGGCAAAATTTGTGCTGGATTATACTGGCGCAGATGCAGTAATGATCGGACGAGGCAGTTATGGTTGCCCTTGGATTTTCAAGGAAGTAACGGACTTCTTAGGCAAGGGTAGTTACACAACGCTTCCTTTGGAAGAAAAATGCCACTTCATGTTCAAGCATATCGAAGACCTCCACCATTTTTATGGTGAACAAAAAGGTTATCGAATTGCCCGCAAACATGTTGGTTGGTATGTTGATAAGCTCATGCCAAATACTGAATTTAAACGTACTTTTAATGTCTTAGACTCCTGCTTGGAGCAGCTTAAGGCACTGGAAGATTTAATCAACACGATTCGACAAGAATCTTCTTTAGTTGGATAGAGGAACATGTTAGAACAGCCTACACAAAACCCATTAACGGTATCAATGCTTAACGCACAAGCTCAACAAGTGCAAAAACCACTGCGTGACAATGTAAAATATGCAGTGAAAAACTATTTAGCGCAATTAAACGGTGAAGATCCAACAGAATTATACGAACTCGTATTATCTGAAATCGAACACCCAATGTTAGACATCGTCATGCAGTACACCCGTGGTAACCAAACCCGTGCTGCGACCATGCTAGGCATTAACCGTGGTACATTACGCAAAAAATTGAAAAAATACGGTATGGGCTAATTCTAACCGAATGAATAAACAAAAACCCTGTGAAGAGCGATTTTCACAGGGTTTTTCCTTTTTCTTATTTGTTCAATAATTGACTTAATTTCTCCGCCCTTGCCTTATCTAATTTTGCCAAGGCTTGCAAGGCCTCGGCTTTTTTAGCGGAATTGTTCTCTAAGTCCGCACACAAGGCCATATTCTCAAGCGTATCAGCCTGATGATAATAGGGCAATTTACTCTCAAGTGCCTGCTCAAAATGCTGGTGAGCGGCTGCAAACTTGCCCTGCTTGCACAAGAAGGTGCCGTAATTATTGAGTACATCAGGGTGGGATTGGCTGAGTTTCAAGGCCCTTTGGTAGGATTTTTCAGCTTCGTCTTGGTTGCCGATTTGCTGGAAATAATAGGCCTGAACTGAATGGGGCAGGTAGTCCTTCTCATCATGGACTAGGGCCTTGTCGATGTTTTCCTTGGCCTTGGGAAAGTCCTTCTGCTCCAAATAGGCTAGGGCCAGATTGAGCCGGGCCTTGGCGGCTTCAGAGCGGTCGAAGTCGGCCTCTTGGGGGAGGTGACACAGGCGGCCAGTGTTAAAGCCAGGCTACAAGCGGTCAGGTTTTTTAAAAATCTTGCAAGTTTCATGTGGTCACCTTTGAAGAAAGATGGCGCCAGCCTCCAGGCTGGTGCCTGATATATCAAGCTCTTACAACACCAGCCTGGAGGCTGGCGCTATCCTTAGAGGCAAGTGGATGATTAATGTGCCTTAACCTCAATCCCCTGGCCAAACTTACGTTTTTCCATGGTGCGTTTGGTGCGGTCGATCACATCACCAGCCAACTGGCCACAGGCCGCATCAATATCATCGCCCCGGGTTTTCCGCACGGTTACGGTAAAACCGTATTCCATCAGGGTTTTCTGGAAGCGGTCTGTCCGAGTGTTGGAGCTCTTGGCATAAGGGGCTTCTGGGAACGGGTTCCATGGAATCAGGTTAATCTTACACGGCGTGTTTTTGAGCACATCGGCCAGCTGGTGGGCGTGTTCCACCGAGTCATTCACTTGGTTGAGCATAACATACTCAATGGTCACCTTGCCATGGTTGGCATTGGACACTTCCAGATACTTATTGACCGAATCCATCAACATTTTGATATTGTATTTCTTGTTGATTGGCACGATCTCATCCCGCAATTCATCGTTAGGGGCGTGTAGGGAAATGGCCAGGGCCACGTCAATTTGCTCCCGCATTTTGTCGAGGGCTGGCACTACGCCCGAGGTGGACAGGGTAACACGGCGTTTGGACAGGCCATAGGCGAAGTCGTCCAACATAATTTCCATAGCAGGAATCACATTATTCATATTGAGCAAGGGCTCACCCATGCCCATCATCACCACATTAGTAATAGGCCGCACGCCAGTAACACCAAAGTTACCAATCACCTTAGAAGCCCGCCAGACCTGGCCGATAATTTCCGCCACGCTCAGGTTACGGTTAAAGCCCTGCTGGGCTGTTGAACAGAAGGTACAGGCCAGGGCACAGCCCACTTGAGATGAAACACACAAGGTAGCACGGTCAGCTTCTGGAATATAGACCGTTTCAATCTGCTGCTCGCCCACCTGCATGGCCCACTTGATAGTGCCGTCAGATGACCGCTGTTCCACTGCGATTTCAGGGGCCTTGATTTCTGACACGGCCTTAAGTTTTTCCCGCAGGGCCTTGTTGATATTGGTCATATTGTCGAAATTATCTTCACCAAAGTGATAAATCCACTTCATCAACTGATCGGCTCGAAAAGGTTTTTCGCCCAAGGAAGCCAAAAACTCCCGCATTTCCTGGCGGTTCATATTCATTAAATTAATTTTTTCAGATTTTGGTTGTACGCTTACAACCTGCGATTGACAGTTTTGTTCTGACATAAAGATTAAGCCTCGTTATTACACGGTTTGTGGCAAATGTTAGGAAATAGCTAAGATTTGCAATAAAAAAGATAAAGAAAAAAGACCGTGAATTGTACTGATGTCAGTGGCCTTAGGCTAGTGATTTTTATGGTTTGAGGGAAGTTTCTTGGTTTAATTTCTCGATCCAGATCACAAAATTAAAGCTAGGGAGATTAAACAAGCGGTTCAATTCTTGCAAAAATCTGCAAATTTTGAACCGCTTGTTCTTTATGAGAAAGAGGAAAAGATTAGATATACTTCACATCAATCACATCAAATTCCACCTTGCCGCCTGGGGTTTGGATAACGGCATTGTCGTCAATTTCCTTGCCGATTAGGCCACGGGCAATGGGGGAATTAACCGAAATCAGGCCTTCTTTGATGTTGGCTTCATCGTCACCTACAATGCGGTAGGTCACTTCTTCATCGCTTTCGACATTGACCAAGACCACGGTCGCCCCAAAAATAACCTTGCCGGTTTGTGGCATTTTGGTCACATCAATCACCTGGGCATTGCCTAGCTTGCCTTCAATTTCCTGAATTCGCCCTTCGCAGAAGCCCTGTTGCTCACGGGCGGCGTGGTATTCGGCGTTTTCTTTTAGGTCGCCGTGCTCACGGGCTTCGGCGATGGCGTTGATGATTTGCGGGCGGCGCACATTTTTGAGGTAATCTAATTCTTCTTTTAATAATTCTGCCCCACGGACAGTCATTGGAATTTGTTTCATTGGTTATCCTTACAGGGAAATAAACATTTACGAAAGAAAAACAAGGGGCTATTATTCATTGTCTTTTCAAAAATAGCAACATTGAAATAGGGCGAATTGCCCCCATTTAGGGGCAGTATTTTTCGATTTTGAGAGAACAGAATGAAAAACCAAGAAAGTAGCGGTGATGTCCGCCTAGACAAATGGCTGTGGGCGGCCCGTTTTTATAAGACCCGCTCCCTTGCCAAGGCCATGATTGAAGGCGGCAAGGTGCACTATAACGGGGTGCGGGCCAAGGTTAGCAAAACGGTAGAAGTTGGGGCCAAGATCAAACTTCGCCAGGGCAATGAGGAAAAAGAAGTGGTGGTGATGGCCTTAAGCGATCAACGCCGTGGCGCCCCTGAAGCCCAGTTGCTCTACCAGGAAACCAGTCAAAGCATTGAAAGCCGTGAACAAATGGCTCTGGCCCGCAAGGCCAATGCCATGCCCCATCCAGACCGTCGCCCAAATAAGAAGGAGCGGCGGGAATTAGTCAACTTTAAACAACATTTCTCGGAGAATTTATGACCTACAAACAAGATAACGACAAGCTCTATCGCTACCTTTTCCAAAACCGTGCGGTGCGTGGCGAATGGGTGCGGCTTAACAGCACCTTTACCGAAACCCTCAATACTCACCAATACCCAAAAGCCGTGCAAAACCTCCTGGGCGAAATGCTGGTGGCCAGCAGTCTTTTAACAGCGACCATGAAGTTTGATGGCTCGATTACCGTGCAAATCCAGGGCGATGGCGCCTTGAAACTGGCCGTGGTCAATGGCAACGATCAGCAGCAATTTCGTGCCCTGGCCCGGGTGCAGGGGGAGATTGCTGACGATGCCAGTTTGAGTGAGATGGTAGGCAATGGGGTGCTGGTGATTTCCATTATTCCTAACCAGGGCGAACGCTATCAGGGCGTGATTAGCCTGGATAAGCCGACCATCAGCGAGTGCCTGGAAGACTACTTTGCCCGCTCTGAACAGCTGGCGACTCAATTAACGATTCGAGTTGGCGAATTTGAGGGGCAGGCCGTGGCAGGGGGCTTGTTGCTCCAAATTATGCCAGATGGCACGGGCACGCCTGAAGACTTTGAGCACTTGGCCACCTTGACGGCTACTGTGAAAGAAGAAGAGTTATTCGGATTGAGCGCAGAAGAACTGCTTTTCCGCCTCTACCATGAGGAGCAGGTGGAGGTTTACCCACCACAAGCCACCGAATTTAAGTGCGGCTGTTCCCGTGAGCGTTCAGGTGCAGCCATTATGCTAGTGCCGGACGAAGAAATTGCTGAAATGCTGGCTGAGAAACAGGGTGTGATCGATATGCAGTGCGAATGCTGTGGCACCCAATATTTCTTTGATGAAAAGGCCATTGAGCAGCTTAAGGCAGAGGCCAAGTAAAAGGCTTGACGGTGTAGAGAAGATCTATACCGTTCTTATTTGTAAAAAATGCAAATAAATCGCCCGCTTGCTGGCCTGTCGCTTCACACTGCCCCTTAAATCCTTTAAAATATTGCGATTTTTTTAAACCCTGAGAGGAAGATTATGAGCCAACCAATCTATAAACGCATTTTACTTAAATTAAGTGGTGAAGCCTTACAAGGCGACGAGGGCTTTGGGATCGACCCGTCCATTCTAGACAGAATGGCGATTGAAATCAAAGAGCTGATCGAAATGGGCGTGGAAGTGGGTGTCGTGTTAGGTGGTGGCAACCTCTTCCGTGGGGCCAAACTGGCCAAGGCAGGCATGAACCGAGTTGTTGGCGACCACATGGGAATGTTGGCCACCGTGATGAATGGCCTGGCCATGCGTGACTCCCTCCACCGTGCCGATGTCAATGCTAAACTTATGTCCGCCTTCCAATTAAACGGCATCTGTGACACCTACAACTGGTCTGAAGCCATCAAAATGTTGCGTGAAGGCCGTGTGGTCATCTTCTCAGCAGGTACGGGCAGCCCCTTCTTTACCACCGATTCCGCTGCCTGCTTGCGTGGGATTGAGATCGAGGCTGATGTGGTCTTAAAAGCTACCAAAGTCGATGGTGTTTATGATTGCGATCCTGCCAAAAACCCAGAGGCCAAACTCTACAAGAACTTGACCTATGCAGAGGTGATTGACAAGGAATTACAGGTAATGGACTTGGCCGCCTTTACCCTAGCCCGTGACCACGGCATGCCAATTCGGGTCTTCAACATGGGTCGCCCAGGTGCCTTACGCAATGTCATTCTAGGCACAGAAGAAGGCACCACTATTGCTTAATTTTTTACTTAACTGATTAACCCTAAAGGATAGAGAATGATCAACCAAATCAAAAAGACGCTCAAGAGCGTATGGAAAAAAGCGTCGAAGCCCTTAAAGGCCACATTGCCAAAATCCGCACTGGCCGTGCCCAACCAAGCCTGCTTGATGCTATTCAAGTGGAATACTACGGCTCCCCAACCCCGCTTCGCCAAGTAGCCAACGTGGTGGCGGAAGATGCCCGTACTCTGGCTGTAACCGTCTTTGACCGCTCTTTAATCGGTGCGGTAGAAAAGGCCATCTTGACTTCAGACCTAGGCCTTAACCCATCATCAGCTGGCACCACCATTCGTGTCCCGCTTCCACCACTGACAGAAGAACGCCGCCGTGATCTGATCAAGATCGTCAAAAGCGAAGGCGAGCAGGGCAAGGTTGCCGTGCGTAACGTCCGTCGTGATGCCAACGACAAGATCAAGGCCCTCCTCAAAGACAAGGAAATCAGCGAAAACGAACAGCACAAGGCTGAAGAAGAAATCCAAAAATTAACCGACAGCTTTATCAAGAAAGTCGATGAAGTGCTTGCGGACAAAGAGAAAGAATTGTTGGATTTCTAAGATCTGATAATGGACAAGCGGGTTAATTTTCTCAAGATTTTGCAAATTTTGAGGTGAATTTGCCCGCTTGTTTTTTTGTGTAAACCTATACTCCCTCCCCCGCTTGCGGGGAGGGCTGGGGTGGGGGGATTGAGCGAAGCTCAAGATACAAGCGAGTTATTTTTCTTAAAAATTTGCAAATATTGCAAGAAATCCTACCGCTTGTTGCCTAACGGCAATCCCCCTCCCTCACCCTCCCCCGCAAGCGGGGGAGGGGATCTTGATCAAGTAAATATAACTTATGAAAAAACTCACCATTCTCGGCTCTACCGGTTCCATCGGCCAAAGCACCCTATCTGTGATAGAGCATAATCCAGACCAATATCAAGTCTTTGCCCTAGTCGGCGGCAAAAATGTGGCCCTTATGGCAGACCAATGCCAACGCTTTAACCCTCAATTTGCTGCCCTTGATGATGAAAAGGCCGCCAAAAGACTCGAAGAACAGCTCAAATCCCAGGGCCTTAAAACCCAGGTCTTAGCTGGGCAAAAGGCCATTTGTGAACTCAGTGCCCACCCTGACGTGGACATGGTTATGGCTGCCATCGTAGGGGCTGCCGGCCTCCTGCCCACCCTTTCAGCCGTACAGGCTGGCAAGCAGGTTCTGCTTGCCAATAAGGAATCCCTAGTTACCTGTGGCCAGATCTTTATTGATGAAGCCCGCAAATCAGGGGCCAAACTCTTGCCGGTGGACAGCGAACACAATGCCATCTTCCAATCCCTGCCGCCAGAAGCCCAAGGACAAATTGGTTTCTGTCCTCTGGCAGATCTAGGCATTAGCAAGATTATCCTGACCGGCTCAGGCGGCCCCTTCCGCACCAAACCTTTAGACGAATTCTCTTCGATTACACCGGAACAGGCTGTCGCCCACCCAAATTGGTCTATGGGCAAGAAGATTTCGGTCGATTCGGCCACCATGATGAACAAGGGCCTGGAATATATCGAAGCCCGCTGGCTCTTTAATGCCTCGGCCGAGGAGATGGAGATCATCATTCATCCCCAATCCATCATTCATTCCATGGTGCGTTATGTGGACGGTTCGGTCATCGCCCAAATGGGCAACCCCGATATGCGAACCCCCATTGCCCATACCATGGCTTATCCAGAGCGGATTAAGGCCGGCGTTGAGCCGCTGGATTTCTTCAAGCTCAAGGAGCTAACCTTTATCGAGCCTGATTTTAAGCGTTACCCTAATTTGAAGCTGGCCATTGATGCCTTTGCCCAGGGCCAGTATGCCACAACCGCGATGAATGCGGCCAATGAAGTGGCTGTCCAGGCCTTTTTGGATGGAAAAATTCGCTTTGTGGACATTGAGTACATCAACCGTAGCACAGTGGAAAACATTGCCCCTATAGCGATTGGTGAAATTGCGGATGTGCTGCATATCGACCGTTTGGCTCGGGAAGTGGCGGAGCAGGCCGTTTTGCAAATTTAAGCCATATTTGCCCCGCTTGTTGGCGTTTGCCATATAGAGCAGGGCAAGGTTTTATGCTATAGTAGTTCACTTTTTTAAGCCATAAATAGAGAAGATGACGGATTTAATCAGCCAACTTGACCCAGAGCAAATGCCTGCTCACGTTGCCATTATTATGGACGGCAACGGGCGCTGGGCCAAACAGCAGGGCAAATTGCGGGTCTTTGGCCACCAAAATGGCGTGAAGGCGGTACGCCGTGCGGTCAGTTTTGCCGCTCGCACTGGCATCAAGGTGCTGACCCTTTACGCCTTTAGCAGCGAAAACTGGTCACGGCCTGAGGCTGAGGTGTCTGCCCTGATGTCGCTCTTTATGCGGGCGCTTAATGGCGAGGTCAAGAAGCTGCATAAAAATAATATCCGCCTCAAAATTATTGGCAACAAGGCGGGCTTTAGTGCCAGTTTGCAGCAAAAGATCCAGGAATCTGAAGAACTTACCGCCCCAAATACTGGCCTGACCCTCAATATTGCGGCCAATTACGGCGGTTTTTGGGACATTACCCAGGCGGCTCAAGCCTTGGCAGAGCAAGTTAAACGGGGCGAACTAGCGCCTGAAGAGATTACCCCTGAATTATTGCAAGGCCACTTGGTCACCCAAGATCAGCCCCAGGTGGATCTGCTTATTCGGACCAGCGGCGAGCAGCGGATCAGCAACTTCCTGCTCTGGCAAACGGCCTATGCTGAATTTTATTTTACCCCTGTGCTTTGGCCGGATTTTGGCGATGAAGACTTTGCCCAAGCGGTACTGGCCTTCCAAGGGCGTGATCGGCGCTTTGGTGGGGTCTAACCCCCCTCAGCCCTTCGGGCAGCTCCCCCGCAAGCAGGGGGAGCGAAAGAACAAGATCTCCCTTCCCTCCACCCGCTTGCGGGGGAGGTGCTGAAGGCGGAGGGGGGATGTAATTAAAAGGAAACCCTATGTTAAAACAACGAGTTATCTCAGCGATTGTGATGATTGCGGCTGTACTGGCTGCCCTCTTTGGCCTGTCGCCATTGCCTTTTACGCTTGTCCTTTTTGGTGTGATCGTCCTCGGTATGTGGGAATGGGCCCAGTTTGCGGGCTTTAAAAGCCCCGTGGGCCGTGCCATAGTGGCCTTGGCCACCTTTGGCCTCCTGATTTTCCCTATTATGGCCAGCACGGACTACATCCGCTCCGCCCGTTTTTTAACCGATGAAACCACCCCGCTCCTCTTTGTAAGCTGCATTTGGTGGGCGCTGGCTCTTTATTTGGTGGTGACCTATCCAAGCTCTGCCAAGTGGTGGGAAAAATCGGTGGTAGCCAAGTTTGTCTTCGGTTTCTGCACCCTGATTCCCTTCTTTATTGCCACACTTGCCCTGCGTTTTTACCACTACCACCAGTCTGAATATGCGGGCCTCTGGGTCTTGCTCTATGTCTTCATCTTGGTTTGGGCGGCAGATTCAGGGGCTTATTTCTTTGGCAAGGCTTTTGGCAAACACAAGCTGGCGGCCAAGGTTTCGCCGGGCAAATCTATTGAAGGGGCCTTGGGTGGCCTTGTCACCGCAGGGCTTATCGCCTTTGCCTTCCTGCATGTTGCCCCAGAAAATGTCTTTGGCCGTGAACTTTCTCTCCTGCCCTTTATCTTACTGTCTATTGCAACGGTGGCCATTTCCATCTTGGGCGATCTAGCCGAAAGTATGTTTAAACGCCAGGCCGGCATTAAGGACAGCAGCCAGCTCATTCCTGGCCACGGTGGGATCTTAGACCGAATTGACAGCCTAACGGCAGCGGTTCCATTTTTCGCAACCTTCTTCTTTTTAGTTTTATAGGGTGAACCTTTGACCTCCATCTTAGCTTTTTTTGTCTTAATCTGCGTCCTCGTGGCGGTTCACGAGTACGGGCATTTCTGGGCGGCACGCAAGTGTGGCGTCAAGGTGCTGCGTTTTTCCATTGGCTTTGGCAAGGTGCTTTATAAGAAGGTGGACAAGCAGGGCACGGAATGGGTTTTTTCCCTGATTCCGCTGGGCGGCTACGTCAAAATGCTCAATGATGAACCAGAAGGCCAAGATCATGAACGCTATGACAACAAGAGTGTTTATCAGCGGATGTTTATTATCCTGGCAGGTCCTGTGGCCAACTTCCTCTTTGCCATTTTGGCCTATTGGGCGGTGTTTGTGGCAGGCGTGCCAACAGTAAAACCTGTGGTCGGAACAGTTGTGCCTCATAGCATTGCCGCAGTGGCGAAACTTCCTGACGATTTTGAAATCAAAAGCGTGGCAGGCCGACCAGTCCAGGACTGGGAAGAAACCGTGCTGGCCTTGGTGGGAGCTGTCGGCTCAAGCCGTGTGGAAGTCTCAGGCAACCTGATTGACGACCAGCGCCGCCAAGATTTTGTGCTGGACTTATCTGGCTGGAAGATTGACGGCAACCAGGAAAACCCGCTGACCCAGCTGGGCATCCGCCCCCAAAGTGGCAAGATTGAGCCGACCATTCGGGCGGTTAGCGAAGGTTCAGCCGCCCAGCAGGCCGGCCTCAAAGCAGGGGATAAGATCTTAAGCATCAATGGCCAACCCTTTGACTGGCTTTTCCTAACCCAAGAGATTAAAACAGGCCAGCCCTTGGATCTCAAGGTTGAACAGGCAGGCGAGCCAAGAGAGTTGGTGCTCAACCCTGTTTGGAATGAAAAGGAAGGTCGCTACTTGGTCGGCCTTAGCCCAACCTTCCAGCCCTTGGCTGAAAAGTATCGTACTGAGCTAAAATATGATATTCTTTCGGCATTTGGTAAAAGCCTAGAAAAAGTCGGTTCCCTGATCTATACCATCATCCAGTTTATTGGCAACCTGATCACGGGTGATCTGTCGCTCAAAAACATGGGCGGGCCGATTTCCATGGCCAAGGGGGCAGGCTCTACGGTTGAAATTGGCCTGGTCTATTACCTAAGTTATATGGCCCTTATCAGCGTGAACCTGGGCGTGATGAATTTATTCCCAATCGTGCCGCTAGACGGCGGCCGACTGGTTTTATTGGGTGTTGAGGCCGTGAGACGCAAGCCCGTTTCAGAAAAAATTCAGCTTGTTTTTCAACAGCTTGGAATGGCCTTTGTACTGGGGTTGATGGCCTTTGCCCTCTTTAATGACATAATTCGTTTTTAGGCTTGCTACAAGCGGTCTGATTTTTACAAAATTTTGCAAACAATAGGATGCGTTAAATGAAAAAACTCTTACTTTCCACTCTTTTACTGGCCAATGGCGTGGCCGTGGTTGCTGCGCCTTTCGTGGTAAAGGATATTCGTGTTGAAGGTGTTTCGGCAGAAACAGAGGCCTCTGTTATCCCGACCCTGCCTGTAAAAGTGGGGCAAAGGGCAACAGATGCGGACATCAGTAACTTGGTCAGACAGCTTTTTGTACAAGATCGCTTCGATAATATTTCTGCCCGCCGTGAAGGCAGCACCCTTGTGGTTCAAGTGGCCGAGCGTCCTGTCTTAAGCGAGGTAAAGGTGGAGGGCAATAAGGCCATTCCAACTGAGGCTTTAGAGCAAAACCTCAAGGCCAACCTGATTTCTAAGGGTGAAGTTTATAATGCTGATAAGGTCAAAGCCTTTGCAGACAGCTTGCTTGAGCACTATCACTCAACAGGCCGCTATAACGCTACAGTTGAGCCAGTCCTTACCCCAACGCCCGAGGGCGGCAACCAGCTGACCATCAAGATTGATGAAAATGACGTGACCTACGTTAAAAATATTCAGTTTGAAGGGTTAAGTGCCTTTAAAGAGAAAAAACTACTAAGTCAGCTTAATATTCAGCCAGATGTGCCTTGGTGGGATCTCTTTAACAGCAGCAAGTACGAAGGCCAGGCCCAGCAGCAGGACTTCGACATTTTACGCAGCTACTATATGGACAGGGGTTATGCCAAATACCGCCTGGCAAATTACGATGCCAAGTTCAGCGATGACAAAAAAGAAGTGGATTTAACCTATACCATCCACGAGGGCGATCAGTACCGTGTCAGCGAAATCCGCATTGTGGGCGACACCGCCAACCTGACCAATGAATTAACCGCCTTAACCAAGAACTATGAAATTGGCGATCTCTTCCGTGCCAATGAGCTACAAAAATTAGAAGAGGCCATCAAGGACAAGCTGGGCCAGTATGGCTACGGCTCGGCCAAGGTTGATCTCTACCCAAGTTTTGATGAAGAAAACAAAACTGTGCGGGTAAACTTTATTGTCGATGCCGGCAAACGCCTCTATGTGCGTAAGATTCGCTTTGAGGGCAATGATGTAACCGCCGACTCCACCCTACGCCGTGAAATGCGTCAGCAAGAAGGGGCTTGGCTCTCCACCACCGCAACTGCCCTGGGCAAGGCCCGTTTAGAACGGACAGGCTTCTATGAAACCGTGGATATGCAAACCCTTCCAGTGCAAAATTCAGTCGATCAGGTAGATGTGGTTTATAAAATCAAGGAACGTAACACAGGCAGCATCAACTTTGGTATCGGCTACGGCACAGAAAGCGGCTTTAGCTACCAGGCTGGGATCAAGCAGGATAACTTCTTGGGTATGGGTTCAACCATCAGCCTGAGCGGCACCCGTAATGACTACGGCACCAGCGTTAATCTAGGCTACACCGAACCCTACTTCACTAAAGACGGGGTCAGCTTAGGCGGTAACATCTTCTATGAAGATTATGACAACTCCAAAAACAACAGCTCGGCCAGCTATAAACGTAAAACCTACGGCATTGACGGTACCTTGGGCTTCCCAGTGGATGAATATAATTCATACTACCTAGGCCTGGGCGTGGTGCGGGATAAGTTAAGCAACGTCACCCGTGAGTTTAACCGTGAGATCTATGTAAATTCCATGGACTTTGACTATGACCGAGCAGGCGATGTTTACAGACGGATTAAAACCACCGACTTTAACTTCAGCTTTGGTTGGAACTACAACAGCCTCAACCGTGGTTTCTTGCCAACCCAGGGCTTACAGGCCAGCCTGGGCGGGCGTGTGACCATTCCGGGTTCAGACAACAAGTACTACAAACTGAGTGCAGGCTTCTCCCACTACTATCCGCTTAACCGTGAACACAAGTGGGTGGTCAATACCCGTGTGAACCTGGCCTATGCCAACGGCTTTGGCGGCAAGGGCTTGCCATTCTTCCAAACCTACAGTGCGGGCGGGATTGGCTCGGTGCGTGGCTTTAGCTATGGCGCCATTGGGCCAAGAGCCATTTATCTGGATCAAAATAAGCAATTTAATTCCCACAGCTATGATGTAGTAGGTGGTAATGCTATGGGCACAGCCAGCCTTGAGTTGATTATGCCAACCCCATTTGTCAGTGAAAAATACCAGCACAATGTGCGGACATCTGCCTTCTTTGATATTGGTTCTGTCTGGAATACAAAATGGAATAAGGATCTTTATCCAGCCCTACCTGATTTCGGTGACTACAAAAAATTCCGTTCATCAGCGGGTATTGCTTTCCAATGGAATTCACCGATTGGGCCTTTGGTCTTCTCTTACGCCAAACCAATTCGTAAGTACGATGGCGATGATATTGAGCAATTCCAATTCAGCATTGGTAGTTCATTCTAGTTAAGTTGGCGGTATGATTTGCAAAAAAAAGCCTAAAAACATACCGCTTGTTTCCTCATTTATTTGATTTATAAGGATTTTTAATGAAAAACGTATTTAAATTTGCAAGCCTTAGCGCAACCCTAGCCCTTGCTATGGGCGCTGCCCATGCAGCTGATAAGATCGGCTTTATCAGCCCTGAATTTATCATGGCCAACCACCCAGCCTTTGTTAATCCAGAGTCTGATTTTGTTAAAGCTGTGAAAAAAGAAGAAGAGGCTTTTGCGGAAGATGACAAAAAATTTGCTGATGAAGACAAGAAATTAGCCGAAGAAAACAAGGCCCTTGAAGCAGAAGGCAAAAAATT
Organism: Pasteurellaceae bacterium RH1A; assembly: GCA_012221805.1. Classification (NCBI taxonomy): domain Bacteria; kingdom Pseudomonadati; phylum Pseudomonadota; class Gammaproteobacteria; order Pasteurellales; family Pasteurellaceae; species Pasteurellaceae bacterium RH1A. The sequence goes on from CP015195.1 coordinate 680,958, forward strand.
ACAGACTGAACAGGCGGCTGTTGAAAAATCCATCAAACAAAAAGCGGCAGCTCTTGAAAAAGAAGCCCCACGTTTACGCAGTGCTGACATCAAAAAACGTCAAGATGCCATCAATGCGGAAGGCAAGGCCTTTGAGCGTAAAGTGACCGCTTTCCAGAAAAAAGAAGATGCCTTTAGAAAGAAAGTCGCTGACTTCCAAAAACGTGCGGCTGAATTCCAAGACAAGGTAAACCAATCACAACGTGCTTTAGCGGTTGAGCGTGCCAAGGTTCAAGAAGAAGTGATTGGCCAGGTGAATGATGCCATCAAGAAAGTGGCAGCCAACAAGGGTTACACCCTGGTGCTTGATGCCAAGGCGGTGATGTTCACCACCAGCGAAAATGACGATATTTCTGAAGAGGTCTTGAAAGAAGTAGGCGGCACCCTGCCTGTTGCACAGCCAACCGTTCCAGCGCCAGCAGAAGCAGCCCCTGCACAGCCAGCACCAGAGAGCAAATAATGGCAAGTTTCCGTTTAGATGACCTAGCGGAACAAATCGGCGGCACGCTTCGGGGTGCAGCCGATTTGGCCATTTCCAGCATTGCTGCCCTCGAGAAGGCAGATGGTTCGCAAATCACCTTTATCTCGAATGCAAAATTTCGGGAAAAATTGACCGCTTGTCAGGCAGGTGCCTTGATTGTCAGCCAGGCCGATGTGGAATTTTGCCGTGACGATCAGAACCTGATTATCGTCCCAGACCCTTATGTGGCCTATGCTATTTTGGCCCAATATATGGACAGCACACCAAAGGCAGCCGCTTTAGGTATTCACCCTTCTGCCAGTGTGTCGCCAGAAGCCAAGCTGGGCAGCAATGTCTCCATTGGGGCTAATGCCGTGATTGAAGCGGGGGCGAAACTGGGCGATGATGTGGTGATTGGCCCAGGTTGCTTTGTCGGCCAGAAGAGCCAAATCGGCGCCAGAACCCAGCTCTGGGCCAATGTGGCGGTTTACCACAATGTCCAAATCGGCACAGACTGCCTCATTCAATCCAGTGCAGTGATTGGTTCTGACGGTTTTGGCTATGCCAACGACAAGGGAAAATGGATCAAGATCCCGCAAACAGGCGGCGTGGTTATCGGCAACCGTGTGGAGATCGGGGCTTGCACCTGTATCGACCGTGGTGCTTTAGATCCAACCGTGATCGAGGATAATGTTATCATTGACAACCTCTGCCAAATTGCCCACAACGTACATATCGGCACGGGCACTGCGGTGGCCGGCGGTGTGATCATGGCCGGCAGCCTCAAGGTTGGTCGCTACTGCTTAATTGGTGGCGCTAGTGTTATCAATGGCCATATGGAAATTGCCGATGGTGTCACCATCACAGGCATGGGCATGGTGATGCGTCCGATTACCGAAAAAGGGGTTTACTCCTCTGGTATTCCGCTGCAAACCAACAAGGAATGGCGGAAAACCGCAGCCTTGACCCTCAATATTGACAAGATCAACGAACGCTTAAAAGCGATTGAGAAGCAGTTGAAGGCTTAAATAAATAGATCCCCTCCCCCGTTTACGGGGAGGGTTAGGGTGGGGGGATTGCCGCAAGGCAACAAGCGATTAGATTTTTACGAAAATTTGCAAATTTTTGCGATTTTTGTTCCGCTTGTCTCTTGAGCTTTGCTCAATCACCCGAGATGGCGCCAGCGTCCTCGCTGGTGCCTTAAGCATTATCAGCACCAGCCTAGAGGCTGGCGCTATCATAGAGATAAAAAACAACAAAATTATTTAACCTAGAGGAACTTATCGTGTCAGAAACGCGTGAATTGAAAGTTGTTGAAGTTGAAGAAATTATGAAGTTATTACCCCACCGCTATCCTTTCTTGTTAGTGGATCGGGTTTTAGATTTTGAAGAAGGCAAGTGGCTCACCGCTGTTAAAAATGTCAGCGTCAATGAGCCTTGCTTTACCGGCCACTTTCCAGGCAAGCCGATTTTCCCAGGCGTCTTGATTATGGAAGCCCTGGCTCAATCCATGGGGATCTTAGCCTTTAAAACCCATGAGTTAGAAGGTGGGGAGCTGTTTTACTTTGCAGGCATCGACAATGCCCGCTTTAAAAAGCCAGTTGTACCAGGCGATCAAATGAAATTACACGTCGAAGTTATCAAGGAAATGCGTGGCGTTACCCGCTTTACTGGGGTTGCAACGGTTGATGGCAAGGTAGTTTGTGAAGCCGAATTGATGTGTGCAAGAAGAAAATAAGAGAGGGTCTATGGAAGAGCGTATCCACCCAAGTGCCAAAATCAGCCCCCTAGCGGTGGTTGAAGAAGGGGCAAAAATCGGGCCTGATGTTGAAATCGGCGCCTTTTGTGTTATCGGCAAAGATGTTGAAATTGGTGCCAGAACCAAGCTACACAGCCACGTTGTGGTAAATGGCCACACCAGCATTGGTGAAGACAACCACATCTTCCAGTTTGCCAGCATTGGCGAGATCAACCAAGATCTCAAATACCAGGGTGAGCCAACCCGCACCGTGATCGGCAACCGCAACCGCATTCGTGAAAGCGTGACCATTCACCGTGGCACTACCCAGGGCGGCGGCGTGACCACCGTAGGCGATGATAACCTTTTTATGATCAACGCCCACATTGCCCACGACTGCCAAATCGGCAACCGCTGCATTCTGGCCAACAATGCCACCCTGGCAGGCCACGTTACCCTAGATGACTTTGTCATTGTGGGCGGTATGTCGGCCATTCACCAGTTTGTGGTCATTGGATCGCACGTGATGCTGGGTGGCGGCTCCATGGTTAGCCAAGATGTGCCGCCTTATGTGATGGCCCAGGGCAACCACGCCCAGCCTTTCGGGGTCAATTTGGAAGGGCTTAAACGCCGTGGCTTTGAAAAGGCCACCCTGCACGCCATCCGCAATGTCTATAAATTGATTTACCGCAGCGGCAAAACCCTAGAAGAAGCCATGCCAGAAATTGAGCATTATGCCAAAACCGAAGCGGCCGTCAGCCTCTTCTTGGACTTCTTCAAGCGTTCCACCCGTGGCATTATCCGTTAGTAGTCGAACAAGCGGTTTGATTTGGCCAATTTTTTGCAAATCAACCGCTTTCCTGGAGATAAGATGAAAAAACTCGTCCTCTTGTGGGCTTTTTTGCCTGCCTTGGTTTGGGCCAGAGACCCTTTTTTAAGCAATGAATTTAAGAACCTGCTAACCGCCGCTCACAATAATGATAGCCAAATGCAGTATGAAGTAGGCAAACGCTACTACACCGGCGAGGGCGTAGGAACGGATAAATTGCAGGGCATTGAGTGGCTGACCAAGGCCGCCAGCCAAGGCCATGTGATTGCCCAAAAGGCGCTGGGTATCTTATATCTTGATGGCGATGGCCCAAGCGTGCCAGCCGATGTGGCTGCCAGTATTCAATGGCTAGAGCGAGCGGCCTCGCAAAATGATTTGGATAGCCAAACCCTCCTAGCCCGTTTCTACAAGGACGGCCAAATTGTCACCCAAGACTATGCCAAGGCCGCCCAATGGGCAGAACTGGCCGCCCTGCAAGGCTCTGCGGCTGCCCGTTACTATTTGGGTAATATCTACCACTTCGGCCAAGGCCGAGAGGTCAATCTCAACCGTGCCTTTGAGCTTTACAAACAGTCGGCAGACCAAGGCTATCTGGATGCCTTCAACAACGCTGGCGGTATGCTCTTTGCCGGCCTCGGTACTCAAAAAGACCTTGTTGCAGGCTATGCTTACTGGATCGTGGGTAAGGCCTTGGGCAGTGAGTCGGCCAGCAAGAATATGGAAAACGAGGACAAAAAGAACAGCCTGACCGATGCACAAAAGGCCCAAGCCAATAAAATGGCCCAAGAGATGCTCAGAAAATTGGGTATTGGCAACCAAAACAGCACGCCAGCACCTAAGGCCAACACCAATAGCAACAAGAGCAATGCTAAAAGCACCAATACCAGCAAGAGCAATACGAGAAGTAGCAGCAATAAAACTAACAATAAAAGCAACAACAGCAAGAAATAAACCTCTTCTCTTCATCACTTAAATACGGGCTTAGGCCCGTATGTTTTATCATCAAGCCTATGTCACTACAACTTAACGCCATCGCCCTCCTCCTGGTCGCCCTTATCCTGCTTGGCCTTTTTAGCCAAAACAGCGCCGTGACCATTTCTGCTGCTGTCCTGCTGATTATGCAGCAAACCCTCTTATCCCAATACCTGCCCTGGGTGGACAAATACGGCCTCAAGATCGGCATTATTATCCTGACCATTGGCGTGCTTAGCCCCCTGGTGTCAGGCCGCATTGCCCTGCCGGATTACAAGATCTTTCTCAACTGGAAGATGGCCTTGGCCATCATCGCAGGCATTGCCGTGGCCTGGCTGGGCGGACGGGGCGTGAGCCTCATGTCTAGCCAGCCCGTGCTGGTTACAGGCCTCTTGATTGGCACCATTATCGGCGTAGCCTTTTTGAGCGGCGTACCTGTCGGCCCCTTGATTGCCGCCGGCATTTTGTCCCTGGTGATTGGTAAGATTTAGTGTGAGAACCGCTATGCAAAAAAATCCTAAAAATAAACCGCTTGTCAAAGCCGAATTTTCCCTCGCTCAAAAAGCTCTCTTAGAGCAACTGACCCAAACCACCACGGCTGATCATCGCCGCCTCTTTAGCCGTATTCGGGGCCTGGCCAGCATCAAATCTGCCACCGCCCAACAAGCCGTGATTGCAGAAATTGAAGCCGATCTCGCCGCTTGTCAGGCAAAATTTGCTGCCCGTCAGGCCCAGTTAGACAGCCTGGAGATCAGCTATCCTGACTTGCCCGTATCTGCCCGCCGTGAGGAAATCCTTAAGCTGATTTCGGAAAATCAGGTGGTGGTAATTGCGGGTGAAACAGGTTCGGGCAAGACCACCCAGCTGCCTAAAATGTGCCTGGAATTAGGGCGTGGGGTCAAGGGTTTAATCGGCCACACCCAGCCACGGCGGATTGCAGCCCGCTCGGTGGCCAACCGTGTGGCGGAGGAACTCAAGGGCGAACTGGGTGGCACGGTCGGTTACAAGGTGCGGTTTAATGATCAGGTGGGCGAAAACAGCCTGATCAAGCTGATGACTGACGGGATCTTGCTGGCGGAAATTCAACATGACCGCTACCTCAACCAGTACGATACCCTCATTATTGACGAGGCCCACGAACGCAGCCTTAACAACGATTTTATTCTGGGCTACCTCAAGCAGATCCTGCACAAACGCCCCGATCTCAAGGTCATCATTACCTCGGCAACCATTGATGTGGAACGCTTTTCCAAGCACTTCAACAATGCCCCGATTATTGAGGTGTCGGGCAGAACCTACCCGGTTGAGGTGCGTTATCGCCCAGTGGTTGAGGAAGAAGATCAGGATCAGCTTCAAGGCATTTTGAACGCTGTGGACGAGCTCCAAGCCGAGGGCCGGGGCGATATTTTGATCTTTATGAACGGGGAGCAGGAAATTCGGGACACGGCTGAAGCCCTGCAAAAGCAGAACCTCAAATTTACCGAAATCCTGCCCCTTTATGCCCGCTTGTCGGCTGCCGAACAGCAGCGGATCTTCCAGCCCAGCGGCTTAAATCGCATTATTTTGGCCACCAACGTGGCTGAAACCTCGCTGACCATTCCCAATATCAAGTATGTGATTGATACGGGAACGGCAAGAATTTCTCGTTACAGCTATCGCACCAAGGTGCAACGTTTGCCTATTGAGCCGATTTCACAGGCTTCCGCCAACCAACGCAAAGGGCGTTGTGGACGAACCAGTGAGGGGATCTGTATCCGCCTCTATTCAGAGGAGGACTTCAACAGCCGCCCAGAATTTACTGATCCTGAAATCCTGCGAACCAACCTGGCCTCGGTTATCTTGCAGATGACCTCCCTAGGCTTGAGTGATATTGCGGCTTTTCCTTTTGTGGATGCGCCTGATGGACGGCATATTCAGGATGGGCTTCGTTTATTGGAAGAATTAGAGGCCATCAAGCCAGACGATGGCGCCAGCGTCCACGCTGGTGCCAAAGGGCTGCAAGGCACGAGCGAGGACGCTCGCGCCAGCAAAAATCACAGAAAATTAACCAACATCGGCCGCCAGCTGGCTCAGCTTCCCATCGATCCCCGCCTGGGCCGTATGATCATCGCTGCCAGCCAGAATGGCTCCCTGCACGAGGTGATGATGATCGTCTCCGCCCTGTCCATTCAAGACCCACGGGAACGCCCGCAGGAAAAACAGCAGGCTTCAGACGAAAAACACCGCCGTTTCTTTGACAAGGAATCGGACTTCCTGGCCTTTGTCAATCTCTGGAACTACCTGCAAGAACAGCAAAAAGAACTGACTAAAAACCAGTTCCGCCGCCTCTGCCAGAAGGATTTTCTCAACTATGTGCGGGTGCGGGAGTGGCAGGATATTTACCACCAGCTCCGCCTCAGCGTACGGGAAATGGGCTTAAAAATTAACTCTGAACCCAGCACCTATCAGCAAATTCACACCGCCTTGCTGACGGGCTTGCTCTCGCATTTGGGTCTTAAAGAAGCGGAAAAAATGTCCTATTTGGGAGCCAGAAACGCTCATTTTGCCATCTTCCCTAACTCCTGTCTCTTTAAAAAACAGCCTAAGTGGGTGATGGTGGCCGAACTGGTGGAAACCTCCAAACTTTGGGGGCGAATGGCGGCACGGATTGAACCTGAATGGGTCGAGCCGCTGGCCCAGCACTTGGTTAAATCTTCTTACAGCGAACCGCACTGGGCCAAGTCCAAGGGGGCGGTGATGGCCTATGAAAAGGTCTCGCTCTTTGGCCTGCCGATTGTGGCCAACCGCTTGCAAAATTTCGGCAAAATTGACCCGCTTGCCAGCCGTGAAATCTTTATCCGTTCGGCCCTGGTGGAAGGCGAATGGATCACCAAGCACAAGTTCTTTCAGGAAAACAATCGCTTAATTAAGGAAGTGGAGGATTTAGAGCATAAGTCCCGCCGGCGAGATATTTTGGTGGACGAACAGGTGCTCTTTGATTTTTACGATCAGCGGATCGGCACGGAAGTGGTGTCCAGCCAGCATTTTGATACCTGGTGGAAAAAGGCCAGTGCCAAAGATCCTGACCTGCTCAACTTTGAAAAATCCTTCCTCATTAACGAGAATGCCAGCCTGGCCAGCGAGCTGGATTTTCCTAATTTCTGGTATCAAGGCTCACTCAAACTCAAGCTGACCTACCAGTTTGAAATCGGTTCTGAAGCGGACGGCGTAACCGTGCATATTCCCCTGCCCCTGCTCAATCAGGTGGAGCCAGAGGGCTTTGACTGGCAAATTCCAGGCCTCCGCCAGGAGCTGGTGGTTAGCCTAATTAAGTCCCTGCCCAAAGCCACACGGCGGAACTTTGTGCCAGCTCCTAACTATGCCGAGGCTTTTTTAGGCCGTGCCGAGCCCTTTGCCAAACCGCTCTTGGAAAGCCTGACCTACGAGCTACGCCGAATGACGGGCGTGACGGTCGAACCTGATTTGTGGGACTTGTCGCAACTTGCTCCTCATCTCAAGATGACCTTCCGAGTGATTGACGACAAGGGCAAGAAAATCGCCGAAAGCGGCAACTTGGACGAACTCAAATTCCAGCTCAAGGATCAGGTGCAAAGCACCCTTTCCAACATTGCTGATGACGGCATTGAGCAGTCGGGCCTGCACCTGTGGAGCTTCGACCAGCTGCCACAATTCTACGAGCAGAAAAAACAGCACTTTAGCGTTAAGGCCTATCCTGCCATTGTGGATGAACGGGAGTCGGTCGGCATTAAGCTCTTTGAAACCGAGTTTGAACAGGCACGAGCTATGCAGGCCGGCCTTCGCCGCTTGCTCCTGCTCAACGTGCCATCGCCTATTAAATACCTGCACGAAAAACTGCCCAACAAGGCCAAATTAGGCCTCTACTTTGCCCCTTTTGGCAAGGTGATGGAGCTGATTGACGACTGTATTGCCTGTGCGGTGGACAAGCTGATTGAGGATTTCGGCGGCTTTGTTTGGCAGGAAGCGGACTTTGAGCGGCTGCGAGACTATGTGCGGGAAAACCTCAACGAGGCCACCGTGCAAATCGCCCTTCAAACCGAGAAAATCCTAACCCTGGCCTTTGAGCTGAATAAACGGCTCAAGGGCAAGTTGGATTTCACTATGGCCTTTGCCCTGTCCGACATCAAGGCCCAACTGCAAGGTCTCATTTACCCTGATTTTGTCCAACAAACCGGCCATAAGCGTTTATCTGACCTGCAACGTTACCTGACCGCCATCGACAAACGGCTAGACAAACTCCACCAAGACAGCAACCAAGACCGCGCCAAAATGCTGCGAGTCGAAGCCGTGCAAGAGGCCTACAAGCAGCTACTGGCCAAACTGCCAAAATCTAAAGCCGTGCCTGATGAGGTGCTAGAAATTCGTTATATGATTGAGGAACTAAGGGTGAGTTTGTTCGCTCAACAGTTGGGGACTAATTATCCTATTTCGGATAAAAGGATTTTGAATGTGATTAGGGATATTTAGCCCTTATGGTAGCAAGGGTATTCTTGGGAGCTGTTGATAATTCAAGAAAAATGCTTGTTGGATAAGAAATAGGGAAGTGAAAACCTTCTAGATCCACCCCCCTCTTTAGCAAAGAGGGGCAGGGGGAGATTTGGCAGAAGAAATAGCAACGAGAGGGCTATTTTCGGAGAAAAAACAAACAAGATAATTTCTGACTAATCATTCTCTCATTCCGTTATCACTCCTGCCAAATCTCCCCTAACCCCTCTTTGCTAAAGAGGGGAATTACATCTATAGTTCATCAGAGATCACGACAACCGTAAATTTTTTCGAATTATCAACAGCCCCTAACAAAAAATTAAAAATACCCTTGCTACAAGCGGGTCGAAATTACATAAAATTTGCAAGAAAACCACAAATCTCAACCGCTTGTAACCTACACCTCAATCCCAAACTTTTCTTTCACGAGGGCTTGGAAATCGGTACAGCCGCCAACGTGCTTATCATCTAAAAAGATCTGAGGCACGGTGGCAACGGGTTTGCCGACACGGGGTTCTAGATCTTCCTTGCTGAGGCCTTCGGCGGGCATGTCAATAAATTTAAAATCAAAGCCTTCTAGCTCTTCCTTCATTTTTTCGGCCAGGGCCTTGGCACGGGTGCAGTAAGGGCAGGTGTAGCGGCCGTAAATTTCAACAAACATAATCATTCCTCTTAAAAAGTGTGATGGAGATCTAAATTTTAGCAGGCTTTTTGGAAAAAAGGTTACTTTCTTTCAAGTAGTAGGTGTAAAATTATTATGGTTTTTAACTCATTTCATAAAAGGAGAAAAAATGAAAAAACTAAGTTTAGTCGCTTTAACCGTTGCGGCAGTCGCTTTAAGTGCGTGTTCAACTACAAATACAACCAACCAAGGCGATGCGGCCCTGCAACAGCAGGCAGTTTTAGGTGTGAACTGGGTTCAGCAATCAGGCGAATACCAGGCTCTTGCCTATCAAGCCTTTAATGTGGCCAAGGTGTCTTTTGACCAAGCCAAGGTGAAAAAGGGCAAGAAAAAAGCGGTGGTGGTGGATTTAGATGAAACCATGGTGGACAACAGCGCTTATGCAGGTTGGCAAATTCAAAACAATAAGCCCTTTGATGGTAAGGACTGGACTCGTTGGGTAGAAGCCCGCCAAACCCAGGCCATTGCGGGTGCGGTGGAGTTTAATAACTACGTTAATAGCCACGGCGGCAAGGTTTTCTATGTCTCTAACCGTAAAGACGAGGGCGAGAAAGCTGGCACCTTGGATGATTTGAAAAAACTCGGCTTTAAGGGGGCTGATGAAGCCAGCCTTTATCTGAAAAAGGACAAGTCTAACAAAACCCCTCGCTTTAGCGAGATTGAAGCCCAGGGCTATGAAATCGTCTTATTTGTTGGGGATAACCTAAATGACTTTGGCGATGCAACCTATCGTAAGTCCAACAAAGAGCGTAAGGCCTTTGTCGATCAAAACAGTAAGTTATTCGGTAAGAAATTTATTGTCCTGCCTAACCCTAACTACGGTGACTGGGAAGGCGGTTTGGCCAAGGATTATTACAAGGGCGATGCCCAAAGCCGTGTGAAAATCCGCCTAGATGCCATCAAGGCTTGGGACGGCAAATAAGCAAATTAAGCGTTCAAAGAAATTTGAACGCTTTTTTGCTTTTACATCTTTGCTCTTACATCCAGGCATTACTGCGGATAACCCCTACAGCCAGGCCCTCAATTTCAATAAACTGAAAGCGAGGATCAACCACAATCGGCTCTAGCTCATCATTTTCAGGGTGCAGATAAATCAGATTGCCCTTTTTCTCCAAGCGTTTAACGGTGACTTCATCGTCCACTCGAGCAACCACAACCTGGCCATTGCGAACAGATGATGTTCTATGCACAGCCAATAAATCGCCGTCTAAAATGCCGATTTTCTCCATAGAGTTGCCGCTGACCTTGAGTAAATAATCAGCCGCAGGCGAGAAGAGGGAACCGTTTACAGGGTAGTGGTTTTCAATGTGTTCAATGGCCAGGATAGGCGCGCCGGCTGCAACCTTACCCACTAGAGGCAGGCCTTCATCATCGTTGGCAGCTTCATCATTCACTAAAATGCGGATACCACGAGAAGTGCCAGAAATCATCTCAATGTAGCCTTTGCGGGCCAGGGCTTTTAAATGTTCTTCCGCAGCATTGGGGGAGCGGAAGCCAATCTCACGGGCGATTTCAACCCGTGTTGGCGGCATACCCGTGGTTTCGATATGATTTTTAACGAAGTCAAAAATCTCTTGCTGGCGTTGGGTTAGCATCTGTTGTCGTTTCATAAAACCTCACTGTCTTTATATACAGAAATATTTGGTATTATATACAGTAAATTTGGCTTTGCAACTAGAAATTACATAAAATTGCTGAAATTTATGCTAAACTCCCTGCCATTCAAATGACTTGTCCGACCATAATAAGAAAAGGATTATACAATGTCTGCATTTTTAGCTTTTTACCGTAAAGCCCTAAACTTCCCCCTCTCCTTGTTGGTGAAATCCCGTGCCATTCCAACCGATCCTGTGGCGGAATTGGGCCTTAACCTTGAGCAGCCCATTATCTATGTGCTGCCTTATACCTCCCAAACCGATCTGCTTATCCTGCAAAAGCACTGTGCAGCCCTTAATTTGCCTGATCCCCTGGCCAATAATGAGATCGAGGGCCAATCCCTGCCACGTTTTGTCTTTTTAGATGAAGGCCGCCGCTTTTTTAAATCCAAGGGGGCGAAAAGCGAAACGGAAAAGCTCTTTTATCGTTATTTAGACTTGCACCGCAGCCTGCCTGATCTGGATGTGCAACTGGTGCCAGTGTCGGTCTTGTGGGGGCGTTTCCCTGGCAAGGAAGGGGCACCAGATTTACGCTTTTTAGGCTTTTTCCAGCGTTTGGTGACCATGGTTTGGTTTGGGCGGGATAATTTTATCCGCTTCTCCCAGGCTCTTTCCCTGCGTTTTATGGTGGAGAAACACGGGGCGGACGAAAAAATCGCCCAAAAACTCTCCCGTGTGGCCAAAATGCACTTTGCCAAGCAACGTTATTCTGCCACAGGGCCAAAATTGCCCAACCGTCAGGCCATGTTTAACAAGCTCTTGCAATCGCCTGCCATTTTAGCGGCCATTGACGATGAGGCCAGAAAGCCGAAAAGCTCGCCTGAAAAAGCCCGCAAAGAAGCAGAAAAAATCCTCAAAGAAATTGCCGCTGATGTCCGCCACGACAGCCTGCGCATGGCCGACCGTTTCCTAAGCTGGCTCTGGAACAAGCTCTATCAGGGCATCAATGTGCAAAACGGCGACCGAGTACGCAAGCTGGCCCTAGAAGGCCACGAGATTGTCTATGTGCCCTGCCACCGCAGCCACATGGACTACCTCTTGCTCTCCTACATTCTCTACCATCAAGGCCTAGTGCCGCCGCATATTGCCGCGGGCATTAACCTCAATTTCTGGCCTGCCGGCCCGCTCTTCCGCAGTTGGGGAGCCTTCTTCCTGCGCCGCACCTTCAAGGGTAACCGCCTCTATTCCACTATTTTCCGAGAATATTTGGCTGAACTCTTCTACCGTGGCTATTCGGTGGAATATTTTATTGAGGGCGGCCGCTCACGCACAGGCCGTCTCTTAGAGCCGAAAACGGGCATGATGTCCATGACCCTCCAGGCCCTGCAACGTGGTTTGACCCGCCCTATCAGCATTGTGCCAGTCTATATTGGCTATGAACATGTGCTGGAGGTGGACACCTATGCCAAGGAATTGCGTGGGGCAGAGAAAGAGAAAGAAAATGCCGGCCTGGTCTTCCGTGTGATCAAAAAATTACGCAATCTTGGCCAGGGCTTTGTGAATTTTGGTGAGCCGATTGCGGTCAATCACTACCTCAACGAGCATTTCCCAGAATGGAAACATGTCACCGAAGACAGCCGTCCGAAATGGCTGGGCGATGCGGTTGAACAGGTGGCGCATACGGTGATGATCAACATCAACAAGGCTGCGGCCGTCAATGCTAAAAATTTAGTGGGATCGGCACTTTTAGCCTCCCGCCAGCGCTCGCTCACCCGTGAGCAGTTGCTCGAACAGCTCGACAGCTATATGCAGCTCTTTAAAAACGTGCCTTATTCCCAGGATATGACCGTGCCTGCTGACAGTGCTGAGGCCATGTTGGAGCACGTTCTTCAGTTGCCTCGCTCGGGCGTCTTGTCTGAAAAGGACAGCTTCGGCGAAATCATCCGCCTCGATCGCCAGTCGGCCGTACTCATGACCTATTACCGCAACAACATCCAGCATCTCTTTGTGCTGCCGTCCTTGGTGGCCAGCATTGTCCTGCACCATGAAGCGGTATCGAAGGATTTTGTTATCCAGTCTGTTAGTAAGATTTATCCTTTCCTCAAGGCGGAACTCTTTTTGCATTTTAGTGAGACCGAAGTCCGCCCGCAAATTGAGGCCATTATTAGTGAATTTACCCGCCAGAACCTGATCAAAAATGAAAGCGATATGCTTATGATCAACCGCTCTCGAGTGCGTTCTTTACAGCTTCATTCAGCCGGCGTGCGGGAAATCCTGCAACGTTACTACATCAGCCTCAATGTCCTTTTAGACCAGCCAGATATTAGCCGTAATGAACTGGAAAAAGAAAGCCGTTCCATTGCCCAGCGTTTGTCTGTCCTGCACGGCATCAACGCTCCAGAATTCTTCGACAAGGCACTCTTCTCCACCTTCAGCAACAGCCTCAAATCTCAGGGCTACTTTGATGAAGAGGGCAATGCCATCTTGGCCAAGGTGCAAGATGTGGACACTCTCTTAAAGGGCCTAATTTCCATTGAAATCCAACTGACCGTACAAGGAGCCATGGCAAAGCCTGAACGGGTTGAGGAAGTGAAGGCTGAAGAAGAAAAGGAAGAAAAAGAGGATCAACAAGCGGTTTAAGAATCCGCAAAATTTGCAAAAATCCCCGCAAAATTAACCGCTTGCGGGGATTTTCTATATACCCCAACCCCGTCAAATACCTCCACATTTTGTGTCAGATCATGTCGCAAGCCCCTTGGCTAATTTGATCTAAAACAAGCCTTCATCTGCTAGCTGACGATTTTTCCTGCAATCATTCTACCTGTTGTTGTGCAAAAAAAAACAATATATAATCAAAAATTAAGCGAACAATGGAGCAATTTTTGAGTTTTTACGTTCCTAAAACTGTATAAAAACCAGCCAATTTATAAGAAGAAAAGTTTGTTTTGTCTCTATTTTTGCTTGTTTTTTAAGCAGTAAGGCTGGGCAGCTTTTAGGTTTATTTGGCAGGTTTTTCATTCCGATCTTTAAAGCCACCAATAACCTTATCTCTTATTTGGTGGCTTTTTTATGTTTGTTTGCTGATGTGTGAAATTTTTGTTTAACGCTTAATAAGGAGCATTTTATGTCGCAAATGAGTTTAAGAAGTGGCTGAATTTGTCAGTTTAATGAACTAAAACCACAAAAGTGGTGCTAATTCCAGCCATACTTAATTTTATGATGAGCGTGAAATAAAGCACTAAATTTGGTGCAACGTTTTTTGATTATTTGGCGGACGTTTTGTTTAACAGTTTCGCTTGCTTAAAGGAAGAGTCCTTCTCTTCTCGCCAAAGAATCTCACTATTACCTAAATAAGGAAATCTAAATGAAAAAGAAACTTTTAACCTTACTATTGTCACTTTCTTGTGTTCCTTCTGCGTTGGCAGATGATGCTTTTTTTAGCCTAGAATTGAGTAAAGGCGGGAGTCCTATATTCCTTCAGCAAGGGCAACAAGCATCTGGTCTAAAAATGATTGCATTACAGGGATTTAAACTATCTAATATCGCCATTAATTCAGGCCAATGCCCATTGGCATTTGGTTATAGCGCTCAAAGCACATTTTCTCAATATAGTGATTTTCTTGCTGAATTTAGGAAAAACTCTTTAACAATAAAACCAAAACAGGAAGTATCTTTCTATTTTGGTTGTGGTTTAGATGAGACAGATGAAATTACTATTACCACAGATAAAGGTATTCAACAAGTGACCTTTGATTCCAATAATAAACCAATCAGCACAATTAAACCTCTTTCAGAGAAGGCGACAGCTTTTGAGAAAAAAGCTGAAACTAAGCCACTGAATGAACTTTATCGAGTTTCTAATTACACTTGCTATCAAGATAAAGATCAAGCTGGCGAAGTGGCTGAATATTGTACCCCATTAATGATAACAGATCGTGCAGACTTTGATTTACCCTTAGGTCGATTTATGTCAAAGCCTTTATTTGCGATGCGTGCGCAAGAGAAAGCTAGATGGGCAAGATATATTGAACATGCCGAAACGATTCCAAGTGAATTACCAAAATTTAAAGCGAAAAAACTTCCTGAGGTATCAGAACCTCCATTTAGTGGCACTATTACAGCACAACCTCACCCAGAAAATTCATTACGTTTGGCAGAAAGAGGCTTAAACTCAGCAATTAGCTTTTATGAGTCTAGTTTGTTAGAGTTTATTAGAATAAAAATTAAAGTGGCAGAAATGGAGAATGAACTGGAAAAAGCGCAGCAAGAATTAGCCAAAGTGAAGAAAGCCTTGAAAAGTAACTCTTCGGAGCGTTTACAGCGCCGTGCACAAACATTAGAAGAGAGTATTTATGGCTTTTTCGGTTATTTGGCCAAGTTAGAAATTTATGCGACTGAGTTAACTAACAAAGAAAAGAGCTTTAGTGAGTATAAACAAAGAATAGAAAAAGCACAACAGGAAGTGATATATAAAAGGCAAGTGTGGAAAGAATCGGAAAAATCCGCAGAAACTAATCAATAAACAATCTATTGAATGTCGTTGTATCGTCAATCAATAGATGTTTATGTACTAACAAAAAACAAAGCATTAGTATCATTATTTTGGAGAATATATGGAAGACACCTTAGTTGCCTTAGCGAATTTATTAAACATTAAACGTTCTGATTTAGATATTAATTGGTCTTATTTTGATCTGACACCCCTTGGTGTGCCAGCTGAATATCAAAAATGGGTCTATATTGCGGCAGTGCTTATTTATTTAATTACTATTCTTGTTCTGCATAGTAAGGAAAAAGTGACCTTCTTTTATAGCTATTTAGACATAAGCATTGTAATTGTAACACCACTTACTTTTTTAGGACTTAACTGTGCAGTCGGTATGGAATGGCTAAGTGCGGATTTAAGTGGAAAAATTGGCTTAGGTATTTTAGTCTTTGCTCTAATTTTCCTTTGGTTTATAACCTATCGATCAAATAAGAATAGCATTATTGCTTCTTTATTTGTTTTTCCAGGAAAAATTATAGCTGGACTCTATGCTATTATAGTATTTGGTTTAGCTTTTATTTGTTCTATGTTCGATGGTGATAGGAAAAAATATGAAAGAAGAACCACCTATAAAAAAGAATGGATAAGGAGAGAGGAGAAACATTAGATCTGGGAGCAGGCTGTGCTGGCTTTCTTCTTCCTTATCGAGAGGATGAGTTTGTGATACCTGAAAAATTTGTTAAAGTTAAAAAGGATGAAGAATAATAAATAGATCAACGCATTGTCTATGTTAATTCAGGCCACCTAAGTTTTTAGGTGGCTTTCACAATATCTTACCGGGAGATAAAAATGAAAATGGAAGAACGTGTACTACCAAAACCAACCATTCAAGAAGTAGAGAAATACCTTGCTCAATGGGATACCTTTGAAAACTATACCCTACAAGAAAAGGCCTTAAATAAACTCTTCTTTGAATTATCGCCTGAAAATAAGGATGTCAGTGATATTCTGATTAAAGCCTCTAGCTTAAATGATTTTTATAGTACCAATATTTTTTCTATTTATCCTGTGGCAAAACATATTTTAGGTATTAAAAATTTGGATAAACGCTTAAAAGCAGGTGATGAAAGTTTGGTAAATGAATTGGCTAAAATTACTATTGGCGAAAAAAAGAAAAATTTTTATTCCTTTGCTACGAAATATTGTAGCCATCATAACCCAGAAGTCTTTCCGATTTATGATAGCTATGTTGAAAAAGTCCTTTGCTATTTTAATAAGGGTAAAGAGGATAAATTTTCAATCTTCAAAAGATCCGAGTTAAAAGACTATTCAACATTTAAGGCGGTATTATTGGATTTCCAAAAATATTTTGGTTTAGAGAAATTTAATTTGAAAGAGTTAGATCGCTATCTTTGGTTGTTGGGTAAGGAATATTTTCCTAGAGATAACAAAAAGAATTAAGTTGGTATTCATCTGAATTAAGGGGATTGCTGGAAGAGATTAAACTCCCCTCTTTGGAGGGGAGCAGATTGAGGTAAGACAAAAGCCCTAGGCCTTATGCGGATTACGGGTATTCACTCCGTCAGTCAAATTCCGCATAAGCAGGGCAAAGCCCAAGTCCACATCTTCAGGCACATCTAAGAATACAAAGTGGCCATCGCCCAGGCCGGCTTCCACTTCTTCATTCTTGCGGTTGAGCATGCGTTCGATCTTAAAGACGATATTGCCTTTCGGGGTCATCATTTCCACCTCATCACCCAGGAGGAACTTGTTCTTTACAGCCACTTCGGCCATGCCTTGAGCATTGCGGTTGCCAGTAAATTCGCCCACAAACTGCTGACGGTCGGAGATGGAGTAGCCATAGTCGTAGTTTTGGTACTCATCGTGGGTGTGGCGGCGGAGGAAGCCCTCGGTGTAGCCCCGGTGGGCCAGGCTTTCCAGTGTGTCCATTAAGCTCTCATCAAAAGGCTTGCCGGCGGCCGCATCGTCAATGGCCTTGCGGTAAACCTGGGCGGTGCGGGCACAGTAGTAGAAGGACTTGGTTCGGCCCTCGATTTTAAGGGAATGTACCCCAATCTGAGCCAGTTTCTCTACGTGCTGAACGGCCCGTAAGTCCTTGGAGTTCATGATATAAGTGCCGTGCTCGTCCTCAAAGGCGGTCATTTGCTCGTCTGGCTTTTGTTGCTCGGTCAAGAGGAAAACCTTATCCGTGCTGGCTCCCTCACCCAGGGTTGGGGCCACGTTCTTGATCTCGATCCGCTCACCCTCGGGCACGATCTGGCCGACCTCATCCACCTTGCCCTCTTCCACATTGTATTCCCAGCGGCAGGCATTGGTACAGGTGCCCTGGTTGGGGTCACGCTTGTTGATATAGCTAGACAATAGGCAGCGGCCAGAATAGGCCATGCAGAGGGCCCCGTGGACGAAGATTTCAATCTCCATATCTGGCACTTGCTCACGGATTTCAGCAATTTCGTCAATGGAGAGCTCACGGGAGAGGATAACCCGGGTCAGGCCCATCTGCTTCCAGAATTTGACCGTCGCCCAGTTGACCGCATTGGCCTGGACAGACAGGTGAATATCCATGTCCGGAAAGTGCTCCCGCACCAGCATAATCAGGCCTGGATCAGACATAATCAGGGCATCGGGTTTCATATCCACCACGACTTGCAAGTCCTTGATAAAGGTCTTGAGCTTGGAGTTATGCGGAGCGATATTGACCACCACATAGAATTTCTTCCCCAGGGCGTGGGCCTCGTCAATGCCTATCTTGAGGTTGGCGTGGTTAAATTCATTGTTACGCACCCGCAGGCTGTAGCGAGGCTGGCCAGCATAGACCGCATCGGCCCCATAGGCAAAGGCGTAACGCATATTTTTCAGGCTCCCAGCAGGGGAGAGGAGTTCAGGTTTAAACATAGGTTTTCTCTTTCTGAGTTCAGGTCAGGGCTTTCTTATTTTTAGTCCTTAGAAGTCTGCATTTCTCGATCTGATCCCTCCTCTATAGGGCTATCAAGTTCTATTGTAGGGACGCATTGCATGCGTCCGCTACGATATAAACATAACGGATAAAATGGAATTTATTTCGTTTACGGACGCATGCAATGCGTCCCTACCAATCACGCTGAATTTATTATTTAGAACTTAATAACCCATCTAAGCTCAAAGAGGAGGATTTGACCGAGTGGTAAAAAGCATGCGACAAAATTAAAAATAATTTGAAAGCATAAAAAGACGCACATTTTCTAGCAATTACGCCTTTCTAGCAAGCAATAGATGGGGTAAAATCGTTTCTTTTTTAACTGTGGGAACCAATAAATGAACAAACTCAAACAACTTTTAGCCATTGCCATCCTGGCAGCCTCGCCTCTTGCCCTCTCCAACGGCGTGATGATGGAAATGTTTGGCATGAACAAGCAAATGAACAGCCTCTTTAAGGCCGAAACGGCAGAGGACTTCCAAAAATCGGCCCAGGCCTTTATCAAAATCACCAGCGAAGCCAAGGAAAAAATGCCAGCCAGCCTAGATGGCGATGAGGAAGCCTTCAAGGGCTACCAGGCCGGGATGCAGGAAGTGATTGATGTGGTGGCCAATGCGGAAAAATTGGCGGCGGAAGGCAAGTTAGACGAGGCCAAGGAAACGGTCAAACGCTTAAATGAGCTGAAGAAAACCTACCATCAACAATATAAGTAGTCAAAAGCCCTCAAGTTGAGGGCTTTTTCTTGCTAGTTAATTTCGCCTACCGACACTCTGGATTGGCTGTTCTTATCACCAATGGTGATGGATTCGCACTGGTCCTTATCCTGGCTGGAACAGACCTCTAGGTTTACCACCTTCTCCTCCGTATTACCCTCAACCAGGCTTTGGTTTTCAAAAACGGCTTGCTGATCAGCAATTTGACCAAGCTGGCTGCTGGATAGATTGCTCGGGCTAATACCGTTTAGGCGATCCAGGGCCTGGAGCATTTCTCGGCGGCTAAGCTGACGCATTGGGCTTCCTGTTGTTTCTACCGCATTGAGATTATTGACCCGAGGTTGCTCAAAGAAGCTCACATCACTGTTTTCAAAGCTGAGCAGGCTACCATAACCGCCATTTCCGCCCAGGTAGGCTGGTGCTCCATTAGGGGCGATAAATTCAACCGTGGTATTGACAAAGCTGGTCCCCTTAGGATTGGTGGCGGCAAAGCCAGCATCAGCATCATCGTAAATTGGGCCATTGGTTGGACTGACATCGGCCCGAGCCGCCCCGGCGGTGCTAACCACCTTGATGCTCAAGTCTTTAGGCCCCGTTTCGCCCCGAATGGAAATGGCCTGGTTGTTGGTATCGGTTCTAAAACCGTAGCCGGTATGCTGTTTCACATAAATGGAGCTTTGATTCTTACCCAAGAGATCGCCAACTAGGAAGAAGCCTGCGGCCCCCCAATTTGGATTAGGCGAAACCCCAGTTTTTTCTGCCCCGACAACCTTAATATGGCTATTATCTAGCACCACATTGCCATTTAAGCCAAATTTATTGATATTGGCATGGGTGGAATCCAGGGAAATATCACGGTCATAATCCAAATTAAAGTTACTGTTGGTGAGATGAATATTTTTAGCCATAAGATGGACAAAGCCATCATTAATATTAAACAGGCTATTTTTAATATTAATCTCGGTATCTAAATGGCTATAGGGTTCGGCCCAAAGGTCAAACATATTAACAAATTCCCGCTTAACTCCCTTTTCAACATCGGTACTAAAGGCCCAACGGCGGTAACCATGTTCCTTATTAGATCGCATAAGACGATCAATCAGGTTTTCCGTATTGCTGCGTTCACTGTCCTTTTTAAAGGCATAAACATATCTTGTTGCATTACCCACCTGATTAGCATAGCCCCCATTAAGATAGAAGTTAGTTCTTCCCTGGCTTTTTAGGCCGTCCATTTCTAGCTTATCAAAACCATTAATAACTAAATCATCAACATTTTCTAGGGAAATATCTTTAAAACTTGCGGTAAATGGAGTGCGTGCCTCTTCTTCTAAATTAGAACCATAGTCATAATATCTAATTCCACCATGCTCTAAGCCCCAGGATCCCTTATTTAAATTAATACGACTATTGACAAAACCAAAACGTGGTGCATCCCGGCCCAATAATTCCATGGCCAAATAAAGCCTGCCCTGCTGGGTGTCAATATTAGCATGATTAATATCAATATTATTCATGGCCTTGAGTAAGAGGGTAGAATCACTATTTTTATAAATGCTTGGTCTAATATTTCCTGATAGACCTATGCCACCAAAGTCATATTCACGCTTATTTGGGTCATAGGTTGGATTTGAAAATAAGGTGACGCGTTCGCTAGAGGAAAGCATGGCACTTAGGGCCTCACCACTAATAAAGTTCTTTTCGTCTTGATATTGGGAGCCAATAGTAATTTTTCCTTTTAGATTAAAATCAAAACGGTTAGCCTGTTTCTCATAACTGGAGCTATAGAAACTGTCGGAATCATCCCTTTCAAAAGTCCCAGTAAATTTAAATTTATCTAAATTTTTGATTTCGGTTGTTTGGGCGGTAATTTTAGATCCTTTTTTGGAATCAATATTGACCTGACGTGTTTCATCAGCAGGCGAAGTAAAGCTCAATAATTTATCGGCCTTAATATCACTCTTTTCATTTAATTGAATAGAAGGGGCAGACAGGGTAATTTTACCGGCGGCATTTTGCGAAACATGGGTGGCCTGTAAGAGGCCATCGTTATTAATGGCAGAATCTAAAACCGCCTCCTTGCCCTTGGCGGTTAATTCAATATAGCCATTTTGGGCAATAATGGCTCCCTTATTTTCAATCAGGCCGGCTAGGGTATTGGCATCTAAATCGACATAAACGGAATTATCGTCCAGTTCGACCGTGAAATTTTCCCCAGAGGCCAAAATGACCTGGGCAGGCGTATCAATGGTGGTTTCTTCTGTTACCGTACGGTTTTCCCAGTTTTGCCAGCCCATTTCACAGGCATAGTCCCCATACCAGTCATCGCAATAGCGGATGGTCTTGGTTTTACTTTCGTGCTTGTAGTAGTTCTCAGCCTCGATTTTCCCTGTGTTGACCACCTGATCGCCGGCTAAGATAACAAAGCCATTCTCACCTTTGGCCTTAATGGTGCCGTGGTTTTCTACCTTGCCCTCCTGAGCCTTTTTGCGGACAAATTTTAGGCTGTCCTTATCCAGGTTTTGGGTAGGGTTTTCCAATTCCTTGGTGGTTGCTAAGAGCGAGCCAACATTGACCTGGGCATCCTTACTAAAAATAACCCCGTTAGGATTGGCCAAAAAGACCCGGCCATTGGCCTGTAATTTACCCTGAATCTGGCTGGCATTGCCCCCGGTTACACGGTTATAGGCAATGGACTTGCTATCAGGCTGTTTAAATTCAACCTGGTTATTTTTGCCAATATTAAAACTCTCCCAGTCAATATTGACCCGGGCAGAATTTTGGTTAATGGTCATATTATTTTCATGCGTATTGATACTGGCTTCACCAATAATTACCTTGCCATTTTGTGGCAGGTTGGCAGAGGCACAAGCGGTATAAAATAGGCCATATATTGCAAGGGTTAATTTATTCTTATTCATTTATTACTCCTTTTAGAAAGTTTTAAAGGCGGATAGCCAAACTTGATGTTTATCGGTATTTTCTAATTTTTTACCTACCGGTTTAGCATAGCTGACATTCAGCATATAAGAACCCGGTGCAGCAAGTTTTAAGCCGGCTCCAATACTTTGTACTTTAACCTTATTATTAAAGTCGCTAGCTAGGTTCTCTGTATTTTTATAATAAGAACCCCAGGCATAATCATAAAAAACAGAAGAGGTTAAGATACTTTCCTTAAATAGGGCCAAATTATGTTTTAATTCAGCCTGGAAAATATGGCCCTCATCAACCGATACGGCTCCAGACTTATAACCTCTTACCGCATATAAGCCTCCGAGCAGTAATTTTTGTGAGCTGTCTAGGGTCTTATCCGCTAGTTGGCCATTAATACCTAAATTTAGGGCAAGGGATTTAGGTAGGCTCTGTTCATGGGAAAGGCTATAGTTAAATACAGTAAAGCGGGATTTAGGTTGAATATTCTCATCCTGATATTGTTCTAGCTCATTGGTTTGATTATGCAAATTACCAAATAAACCTGAGAGGCCAAAATAAGTTACCCCATTTTTTAGGCTAGACCAGGAGCCATTTAAATCGAGGGTCAAGGCATTAATTGTACGTTTTTGCCTTAAATCAACCGCTTCTTGTTTATCGGTTAATTTTTGCTGATTAAAACCCAGCTTGGTATCTAAACGAAAACCTGTCTTGCGAATGGTTGGGTGCTGAATATAGGCTCCCAGGGTGTGGGAATTCCCCTTAGCATTCAGATCCTTAAAATTACCGCCTAATTTATAATTTAAATAAGAGGCCATAATACCCAATCGACTACCATAGCCATCAATTAAACCAGAATAATCAAGGCGGGCACTTTTTAAATTGCCTGAATTAGAACTGATGGCATTGAGATTTAACTCATCACCAAAACCAAATATATTATGGGCATAGGTTCCCAGGGTAAAACGATATTCTCCCGTGTCCTTTCCGCCCTGGTTATCAGCCATTAAATATCCGCCAAAACGTTTAGGGGCATCGGCTAAATTAAGGGTCAGATCGGTTTGGCCCACTTCCTGCCCGGCCTTGATGGATAAATTACTGACCACTCCAGGCACATCATTGAGCAGGAGGGCCAGTTTTTCGACCTCAGCCTTGTTGAGATAGGCCTTATTTTCCAGGCTGGTTGAGGCAAAACCGAGGGGGAAGCGATCCCGTAAACGGCTTTGGTTATTTAAGGCGACCTGGCCAATTTCTCCCCTAATCACGATGATTTTGACCC
Source organism: Pasteurellaceae bacterium RH1A (assembly GCA_012221805.1). Classification (NCBI taxonomy): domain Bacteria; kingdom Pseudomonadati; phylum Pseudomonadota; class Gammaproteobacteria; order Pasteurellales; family Pasteurellaceae; species Pasteurellaceae bacterium RH1A. The sequence continues at coordinate 704,159 of CP015195.1, forward strand.
TGCCATCTTCAATCTCTTGTGGGGGCAGGATGGCCCGAGCCACCAGATAGCCCTGTTGGCGATAGTATTGGGTGATTTGCTCTGTCAGCTTGTAAAGGTCTGCCAGTTTGATTTGGCCTTGAAGATAGGGACTTGTGATTTGGCCTAGATCGTCTTTTAACTGGCCGCCATTAGGCTCAAGAAGCTCAATCCCGCTTAAGGCAAAGCTGATATTATTGTCAGGATGGGCGGCTTGTGGGCCAGGGCCATTCTCGAAAATTTGCCCACTGGGTTGAACCTTGGGCTGGGTTTGAGCCTGCTGGAGCTGCTTAGACAGGGAGCCTGCATCACTAGGAGCAGCGAGGGCGTGGTTGGCAGAAAGAATTGATAGGGTCAGAAGTGAGAGAGAAGCTAGGGGATAGCGTTTGGACATTGATTTCCTCCATAAAACATCCAAAATCCTAATAGGAATTGTTTTTATTAAGATTGTATATTAATGTAATTTTATGTATTATGAAAGTCTTTATCGGTTAGTTTTTACTTAAAAAATGGATGAATAAGTATGAAATTTTCAAAAATTTACCTCTCTCTTTTTGCCTTTAGCCCTGTTCTAAGTTTGGCCCAAGTGCCGCAAATGTTGGATGAAATTCAAGTTGTAGGCCAACGTGATATTTCCCAATATGTCCGCTATAACCATAATGCAACCACCCTCAATAAGGATAATTTAAGCAAGTGGCAGGCCAGTAGCGTGGCAGAATCCCTGTCTAAACTCAGCAATGTGGATATTGGCGGGGGCAGTCGTGCCCTGGCTCAAAAACCGATTATTCGGGGCCTGGGTGGCAACCGTGTAGTCCAGGTTATTGATGGGGTACGTCAGAATTTTGATCTGGCCCACCGGGGTTCCTACTTCCTGCCACCTTCTCAGGTTCAGGAAATCGAAGTGATTAAGGGAGCTTCCTCAACCCTCTGGGGTAGTGGTGCCCTGGGTGGGGTAGTCGCAGTCAGAACCCCGAATGCCCTCGATCTGCTCCGTGATGGTGATTCCTTTGGTGCCCTGGTTCGTCAGGGCTATCAGTCGGCCAACAACCAGTCTGAAACCGATTTATCGGTCTTTGGGGCGACGGAAAAATTCGACTACTTATTGCAAGGTTTCTACAACGATTCAGACAATCTCCGTATCGGCAAGGGGGAGAAACTGCCAAGCTCGGCCCTTAACCAAAGGGGGTTATCAGCTAAATTGGGCTGGCAGATCAATGATTCCCACCGGGCAGAGCTTTCCCACCGCACTACCCAAAGCAAGCAAACCGCCCCAAGTAACAATGAAATGCGGGATGAATACACCATTGAGGCCTTTATGCCAGTGGCGACGGCCTGTCACCGTTCAGGCAACTGTAACATCGGTGAGCTCTATAGTGGCCTGGGCGGGATTAGCTATTTGAGTGCCCAAAAGGTTGTCAACCACTCAACCGCCCTCAATTATTACTTGAATCCAAGTGATAACCCTTACCTGAATACCCAGTTTACGGTCTATCGCAACCAAGTGACTGAAAAGGAAACCCGCCTGGCCAATGAGCTGATTAAGGACAGAACCGATCTCAAAACCTATGGTTTTAACCTGAAAAATAGCTCCAACCTAGCAGGCCTTTCCCTAACCTATGGGGTGGATTACTATCAGGATCGGGCCGAGGTTACTCGGGGTAAAACCGCAACAGAAGTCCACCGTCCAGATGATTACACAGCTAAGGCTGATGTGGTTGGGGTTTATCTCTTAGGTCATCTGCCAGTCTTGAATGAAAAGCTTATTATCTCGCCAAGCCTTCGTTATGACCGCTATGCCAACAAGGGTGACACCAAGCAAACCGAATCAGAATGGTCACCAGCCCTGGCCCTGACCTGGAAGGCTACCAACTGGTTAGACTTAACTGCTCGTTATAACCAGGCCTTCCGTGCTCCATCGCTTCAGGAAAAATATTCCTCAGGCACCCACTTTGGCTTTGGTTCAGGCATGCGGGCCCTGAATAGCGTCTTTGTGGCCAATCCAGATCTCAAACCTGAAAAGGCCCAAAACAAGGAGATTTCGGCTAACTTCCATTGGGATAACTTTGTCTTCAATGCCACCTACTTCCAAAACGATGTTAAGGACTTTATCGAACTGCATACCTACAGTTCCGGCCGCTATGCCGCCCTGGCCCGTTTTATGCCAGGCATTGATAGTTTTGTGGACTCCTCCCAATACCGCAACGTGGCTGATGCCCGCCTCAGAGGTTTTGAGTTGGATGCCCAGTATAAACTAGGAGCCCTTATCCTGGCCTCAAACTATGGCCAAACCCATGGTAAGGACAAGGCAACGGGGGAGGCTCTTGAGAATATTGTAGCCAATAAGTTAGGCTTTGCTGTGGACTATGAAGTGGTTAAGGACAAGTTTAACCTGGGTGCCAGAGTAACCCGCTATTGGGCCCAACACCGTGTGTCAGCAGATCACCAAACCTATGCCGGCTATACCTTAACTGATCTGACCGCAACTTTTGCCCCGAAAGCCGGTGAGTGGAAAAATATCCGTCTAGATTTGGCCCTTGAAAACCTCTTTGACAAGAAATACCAGCCAGCCTTCAGCCTCATGGAGGGCAGCGGCCGTAATGTCAAGGCTAATGTGAGCTACTACTTCTAGATCCATCGCAAGTATTTGGAGCAAAAAACCATTCCTAGCTAGTCGGGGAATGGTTTTTTTTATAGAATTGCGGCCAGTTTCAAATTAGGATCTCAAGCATGAAAACCATTATTTTAAAATTCGGCACCAGTGTGCTAACCCAGGGTTCACCTAAGCTCAACCGCCCGCATATGTTGGAAATAGTCCGCCAGTGTGCAAGCCTACATAAGCAGGGCATTCGAGTTGTGATTGTAACCTCGGGTGCGGTGGCAGCCGGCCGGGACTACCTGGGCAATCCAGCCCTTCCACCCACCATTGCCTCCAAGCAGATGTTGGCGGCAGTTGGCCAGAGCCAGCTCATCCAAACCTGGGAGCAGCTCTTTAATATCTATGATATTAAGATCGGCCAGGTCTTACTGAGCCGGGCGGATGTGGAGGATCGGGAGCGTTTCCTCAATGCCCGTGATACCATGCAGGCCCTTTTGGACAATGGCATTATCCCGGTTATCAACGAAAATGATGCGGTGGCCACGGCTGAAATCAAGGTGGGGGATAACGATAACCTGTCCGCCCTGGTTGGCATTTTGGTTCAGGCCGATCAGCTCTATCTCTTAACCGATCAGCAGGGCCTATTCGATAGCGATCCCCGCTCTAACCCGGATGCCAAGCTCATTCCTGTGGTGGAGAAAATCACCGACCAAACCCGCCAGATTGCGGGCGGTAGTGTCTCTGGCCTGGGCACGGGGGGATGTACACTAAGATTGTGGCAGCCGATGTGGCCACCCGTTCAGGAATTGAAACCATCATCGCCCCAGGCTCTCGGCCTAATGTGATTGTCGATCTGGCTCAAGGCCAGGCCATCGGCACCAAATTTACCGTGCCGGCCCATCTTTTAGGCAGCCGCAAACAATGGCTCTTTGCCGCTCCCCTAGCAGGTTCCATTCTTGTGGATGACGGGGCAGAGCAGGCCCTCCTGGCCCATAAGTCCATGCTGCCAGCGGGCATTAAGGCGGTGGAAGGCACCTTCTCCCGGGGCGAGGTGGTCTTGCTAAAAAATGCCCAAAACAAACCGCTTGCACGGGGTATGGTGCGTTATGGCAGTGATGCCCTGGAGCAAATCAAGGGCCTGCAATCTAGCCAGATTCAGGCGGTGCTGGGCTATGAATATGGGGCTGTGGCTATTCATAGTAATGATATGATTGTGTTATAAAACGTAGGGGCGAATCACATTCGCCCTGATGAACCTAGGATCAACCAAGGGGCGAATGTGATTCGCCCCTACCATGAAAATGCGATGAATTATTACCACTTCAACCCAGATCTCGTTAAACCCGACCAAGAAAATTTTGTAAAGGATTTACTCATTTGCAAAAATTTCGAGCATTCCAACCGCTTGTTGGGGGCTTCTCGTGGGCGGGGGATAACCTGGTTTTTAGATACCCGGCCTGAACTGGGCCTGACCAGTGTTTTACGCCACTACTACCGGGGCGGGCTGTTTGGCAAGCTGATTAAGGACAGCTATTTCTTCCAGGGCCTAGATCAAACCCGGGCGGCTCAAGAGTTTGATTTGCTGCTTAAAATGCACCAGTGGGGCCTGCCTGTGCCTCGGCCCATTGCCTATCAGATTAAAAAGAGCTTTTGTTGCTATCAGGCCGATATCTTACTTGAACGGATCGAAAATACCCGAGATCTAAGCCAGATCTTGCAAGAAAGCGAACTAGAGAATGAGCAATACCAGAAAATCGGCCAGCTTATCCGCCAGCTCCACGACAGGCAAGTCCACCATTCCGATCTCAATATCCATAATATCCTGTTGGATAAGCAAGGAAATTTTTGGCTGATTGATTTCGACAAGTGCCGAATTCAACCAGGCCAGGACTGGAAGCAGGCCAACCTAGAACGCCTCCTGCGTTCCTTCCGTAAGGAGCAGGGCCGGCTCAATATTCGCTTTAGTGATGAAAACTGGCAGGCACTTTTGGCGGGTTATCAAATGTAAAAAGGCTTGCCATTTAGAAAAAAATCCGTAATATGCACGCCTCCTTGGGTTCCCTCACCCCAAATTTTTAACAAAAAGGTACAAGATGAACATTAAAACTTACTTTTCTGATGAGCAGAAACGTCGTTCCCTGCTCCTACTTTCTTTTTTCCATATCTTTATCATTGCCCTGAGCAACTATCTGGTGCAGTTAACCTTTGAGTTCAGGCTGCCCTTTAGTGATATTCACATCCCAACGACTTGGGGAACCTTCTCTTTTCCCTTTATCTTCCTGGCAACCGACCTGACGGTACGGGTCTTTGGCTCCAGCCTGGCTCGCAAAATAATCTTTGTGGCCATGCTGCCGGCCTTGATTGTCAGCTATATCATGTCGGTGATTTTTTTGAGGCACAGTTTCAAGGCTTTGCGGCTCTGAAGGAGTTTAACAGCTTTGTCTTCCGCATCGCCCTGGCCAGCTTTAGTGCCTATGTGGCAGGCCAGCTCTTGGATATTTTTGTCTTCAATAAGCTCCGCCAAAAAGCCCGCTGGTGGGTGGCGCCAACTTCTTCTACTCTCTTTGGCAGCCTTCTCGATACCTTTGTCTTCTTCGCCGTGGCCTTTTACAACAGCAGCGATGAATACATGGCCACTCATTGGTTTACCATTGGGGCAGTGGACTATGTGGTTAAGGTAGCCGTCAGCCTCCTGCTCTTCCTACCGCTTTATGGGGTCTTGCTTAACTTCTTGGTTAAGAAGCTCAAGTTATAGGCCTACAACCAAGCCTCTTCCGTCAAGGCCTTGCCAAAATGGCTTTCGATCAAGCGTGCGGTAATCTGGCTTTGGGGGTTGAGCAAGACCTGCTTGGTGTCGCCGTATTCTTCCATTTTCCCCTTGTGCATGACCATAATCTTATCGGCAATATGCTTAATCACACCTAGGTGTTGGCCGATGTAAATATAGGCAATGCCCAGTTGTTTTTGCAGGCTTAGCATCAGGTTGAGCTGCTGGGTTTTAGCGGAAAAATCAATGGTGCTGAGGGTGTCGTCCACGATGATGATTTCAGGCGACAAAATCAAGGCCCGAGCCAAGGCCACCCGTTGTTTTTGGCTGCTGGAGGCTTCTCTAATAGGAAGCAGGGCGTGTTCTGGGTAAAGGCCGACCAGCTTTAGGGTGCTGAAAATCCGCTCATTGCGTTCTTCCTCACAGGCTTCGGTGCCTAGGCGTAGAGGGGCGTCTAGGATCTGGCCAATATTGTGGTTGGGGTCAAAGGCATCGTTGGGGTCTTGAAACATCATGCGAATATGCTGGGAGCGGTAACCATAGTCGCCGAAGGTCAGGGGGGTGTTGTTGAAGATAATCTGGCCTGAACTGGGTTGGGTAATGCCGGCAATCATCTTGGCCAGGGTGGATTTGCCCGCCCCATTTTCGCCCACAATGGCCAGGGTTTCATAGGTGTTGAGGGTAAAGGAAATGTCCTGCACAGCATAGAAATCCTGCTTGCGGAAGAAGCCGTAGGTGTCGGTAAAGATTTTGTTGAGGTTTTTCAGTTCAAGGCGTGCCATTTGCAAATTTTCTCGTTATTTAGACCGCTTGTTGCTTACAAGCGGTCTGATTTTAGCAATTTTTTGCAAATTTAGCAGGCTATTTTCTTGCCTTGCCCAGCACGATACTCATTACCAAAGCAATCAAGGCTGGAATGAGCCAGGCTAATTGAGCCGAATAGAAGGGCAGCTTGGCCAGCACTTGGTTGAGGCTGTCAGGGATCCAGCCTAGGTTGTTGAGGCTGTCAATGGCACTAAAGAGGACTGTCACCCCAATGCTCAGGTTATAGCTTAATTTGACCAATGGCAGCTTGTGGCGGATAAGTTGGAGCACCACCAACATAATGGCCACAGGGTAAATGAGCAGGAGGGCTGGAATGGTCACCCGCAAGAGGGTGGTTAGGCCAGTTTCGGAAATAATAGTGGTGAGCAAGCAGAATAAGACCACCCAGAATGGGTAGCTGACCTTAGACAGGCGGGAGAAGTAGTCGGCCGAGGCACTGGTTACGCCGACAAGCGTGGTCAGGTTGGCCAGCATCACAATGCCGCTCATGATCCAGACGCCCTTGGTACCGAAGAGTTCGCCCACATAACGGGAGAAGATTTGCCCGCCGTTGGTGGCATCTTGAGCCACGGCCTGGCTGGTTGCCCCTAGATAAAAGAGGGAAAAGTAGAGCAGGGAAAGCAAGACCACCGAAAGAGAGCCAGCAATCAGGGTGTATTTAATGATGCGTTTGGCGTCGGTCACTTTCTTGCTCAACATAATGTGGGCGACAATGCCACCAAAGGCCGTGGCGGCCAGCACGTCCATGGTTTGATAACCACCCACCATGCCAACAGTGAGAGCGGATTCCGTGGCATAGGCTTTAGTTGGAAGGGGAATGTCTGACAAAGGCGTTTGCACCACTTGCAGAGCCACGATAACCAATAAAACCAAGAGGGCTGGGGTCATAATCTTGCCCACAGTGGAGATAATGGTGTTTTTGCGCAGCATAAAAAAGAGGCCGATTAGGTTAAAGACAAAGGCAAAAATAAAGTGGGCGTAGGGGTGGTTGGCGTCCACAATATTGAGCGGCATCCAGCCCATTTCATAGGCCACATTGGTGACCCGTGGCATGGCGAAAGTCGAACCAATCACCAAATAAAGGGTGGCCCAGAAGGCAACTTGTGCCCATTTAGGCAGATCAACCGAGAGGGCCTCGCCCTTACCCTTGATGGTGACCACAATTAAGGTCACAAAGGGCATAAAAACGCCGGTTAAAACAAAGCCCAAGGCCGCCCAAAACCAGTTGGAACCTGCCTGATAACCTTCCATTGGTGGGAAGATGATATTGCCTGCCCCAAGGAAAAGGGCGAAGATCATCATGCCCAACGCAATAATATCCTTCTTAGATAACATAAGACCTCTTTTTATTCTAATAAAACTTGGATTTTACCATAATAAATAGGGCAAAAAGCAAGTATTCAAGCATAAAATAAGGTGCTACATGGCAACAAAATTTTAGCAATAAAGCCAAAATACTATTTGTTAAAAAGCCGTTAATAATGGCCTGTCACCTACATAATTTGAGTTATATCAAAGTTTTGTTAAGACTGCTTCTCAATACCGTGGTAACAAGGAAAAAACAATTTGAGGTAGATCACAAAACAGAAAAAAACCTGTTAAGAAATTGTAAAAAAGGGTTATAAAAATACGCATTTGGTGGCAGAATAACGAGCACTTTTTATGAATGTTTTTTATTTTCCCGAGGAGGAAATTGTGCAAACTGTCAATGTTGATGTTGCGATTGTGGGTGCTGGCGGCGGTGGTTTACGCTCAGCAATTGCGGTGGCGGAAGCAAATCCAAATTTAAAAATCGCCCTTATTTCTAAAGTTTATCCAATGCGTAGCCACACAGTTGCGGCCGAAGGCGGCGCAGCTGCTGTTATCAAGGATACCGACTCTTATGATAAACACTTCCACGACACCGTAGGCGGTGGCGACTGGTTGTGTGAGCAAGATGTTGTTGAATACTTTGTTGAGCATTCCCCAGTTGAAATGACCCAGCTTGAGCGTTGGGGCTGCCCTTGGTCCCGTAAGGACGATGGCGATGTGAACGTGCGTCGTTTCGGCGGGATGAAAATTGAGCGTACCTGGTTCGCAGCCGATAAAACCGGCTTCCACCTCCTACATACCCTGTTCCAAACCTCCATTAAATATCCACAAATCATTCGTTTTGACGAACATTTCGTGTTAGATATTCTTACCGATGACGGCCGTGCCCGTGGTTGTGTGGCCATGAACATGATGGAAGGCACCTTCGTGCAAATCAATGCCAAAGCCGTTGTTATCGCAACCGGCGGTGGCTGCCGTGCCTATCGCTTTAACACCAACGGCGGTATTGTAACGGGTGACGGCCTCTCTATGGCCTATCGCCACGGCGTGCCATTGCGTGATATGGAGTTCGTCCAATACCACCCAACAGGCCTACCGAATACCGGTATTTTGATGACTGAAGGCTGCCGTGGTGAAGGCGGTATCTTGGTCAATAAAGATGGCTACCGCTACCTCCAAGACTACGGCCTAGGCCCAGAAACCCCAATCGGCAAACCAGAAAACAAATATATGGAATTAGGCCCACGGGATAAGGTTTCCCAAGCCTTCTGGCAAGAATGGCGTAAGGGTAATACCCTTAAAACCGCTAAGGGCGTGGATGTAGTTCACCTTGACCTCCGTCACTTGGGTGAAAAATACTTGCTCGAACGCTTACCGTTTATCTGTGAATTAGCCAAGGCTTACGAGGGTGTTGATCCTGCCAAGGCACCAATCCCAGTCCGCCCTGTAGTTCACTACACCATGGGTGGTATTGAAGTGGATGCCAATGCAGAAACCACCATCAAGGGCTTATTTGCGGTGGGTGAGTGTGCTTCTTCTGGCTTACACGGCGCTAACCGTTTAGGTTCTAACTCCCTGGCTGAATTGGTGGTTTACGGTAAAGTAGCAGGTGAAAATGCTGCCCGCCGTGCGGTGGAAGATGTGCCACGCAACCAAGCAGTAATCGATGCCCAAGCCCAAGACATTTTAGAGCGTGTTTATGCCTTGGCCCGCCAAGAGGGTGAGGAATCTTGGTCACAAATCCGTAACGAAATGGGTGACTCTATGGAAGAAGGCTGTGGTATCTACCGTACCCAAGAAAGTATGGACGCCACTGTTGCCAAGATTGCTGAACTCAAAGAGCGTTACAAACGCATTAAGATTAAAGACACTTCCAGCGTCTTTAACACCGACCTACTCTACAAAATTGAGCTAGGTTACATCTTAGATGTGGCCCAATCCATCTCATCTTCTGCCGCAGAGCGTAAAGAATCTCGTGGTGCGCACCAACGCTTAGACTATGAAGAGCGTGATGATGTGAACTACCTCAAACATACGCTGGCCTACTACAATGCAGACGGTGCACCAACCATCAAATACAGCGATGTGAAAATTACCAAATCACAACCAGCTAAACGTGTGTACGGTGCAGAAGCAGAAGCCCAAGAAGCGGCTAAAAAAGCAGCAGAGAAATAGGAGCGAGAAAATGGTCGATCAACACAAAATGACAATTGAAGTGCTGCGTTATAACCCAGAACAAAATAACGAGCCTTACCTGGAAAAATTTGAAGTCCCTTATGACAGCCAAACCTCTTTATTGGATGCCCTTGGCTATATTAAGGACGAACTACAGCCAGAACTTTCCTACCGCTGGTCTTGCCGTATGGCCATTTGTGGCTCTTGCGGTATGATGGTAAACGGCAAGCCAAAACTGGCCTGTAAAACCTTCTTACGGGATTACAGCGGCTATATGCGGATTGAGCCATTAGCCAACTTCCCGATTGAGCGTGACTTGGTGGTGGATCTAAGCCACTTTATCGAAAGCCTTGAGTCTATCAAGCCTTATATTATCGATAACAAGGCACCAGAATTGGACGGCAACCCGCACCCATCTGCGGAACTGGCCAAAAGCCGTACCAAACAAACCCCAGCTCAACTTGAGAAATACCGTACTTTCTCCATGTGTATCAACTGTGGTTTATGTTACGCAGCCTGCCCACAATTCGGCCTCAACCCTGAATTCGTTGGCCCTGCTGCCATCACCCTGGCCCACCGTTACAACCTCGATAACCGAGACAACGGTAAGGCAGAACGTATGAAGATCCTCAACGGCAAAAATGGTGTTTGGTCTTGTACCTTCGTCGGCTACTGCTCCGCAGTTTGTCCGAAACACGTTGGCCCTGCCTCGGCAGTCAACCAAGGTAAGATCGAAAGTGCCAAAGACTATGTGATCTCAATGTTTAAACCGCAAAAATAAGGAGCAGGGAAATGTCAGCAGTTGCAAGCAAACGCAAAAAATATGTGCGTGAAGTTACACCAACCTGGTGGAAAAAACTCGATTTTTACAAATTTTATGTCCTGCGTGAAAGTACCGCTGTGCCAACCATCTGGTTCTGCCTAGAATTATTCTACGGCCTAATCTGCCTGGCCAATGGCACCTTCGACAGCAAATTTATCGGCTTTTTGCAAAACCCAGTGGTGGTGATCCTCAATATCATCACCCTCGCTGCGGTTTTACTCAACAGCTTCACCTTCTTTAATATGGCACCACAAATGATGAATGTAATCGTCAAAAACGAACGCATTAACGTAAACCTCGTGACCAAGGTCTTTTGGGGTATTACCGCCTTTGTTAGCCTATTGGCCTTAATTTTAGTATAAGGGGAAAACCATGGACAAATTAAACCCAAAACGTTCTAACGAACCATCCGTCTGGCTACTTTTCGGTGCTGGCGGGGCCATTAGTGCGGTTTTCTTCCCGGTACTGGTGCTAATTTTAGGCTTCCTACTCCCATTTGGTTTAGTCTCAGCAGACAATATCATCGCCTTTAGCCAAACCTTTATCGGCAAAGTGGCCATCTTCTCCCTGCTGGTCTTCCCAATGTGGTGTGGTATGCACCGTGTGCATTTGGGCCTACACGACTTTAAAGTCCACGTGCCAGCAGGCGGCTGGATCTTCTATGGTCTATCTGCCCTCTACAGCCTTTTGGTCTTCTTCGCCGTGATTAACCTCTAAGAAGAAAGCCTAACAAGCGGCCAGTTTGGTTTGTGATTTTGCAAATCGGCTGGCCGTTTTTTATTTCTAAAATAGCCACTTATACCCCCTATTTTTTTGACCATTTTGCACAAACTTGGCATAATCCTTCCTATAATTAACTCTTATCGGAAGTTAGCCTATGACCTTCACTGCCCAAGAAAAACGGCAAATGTCTGAAACAGACATTCGTTCCAAATTTATCACGCCAGCCCTTAAAAATGCAGGCTGGGTTGATCGCCAAATCAGTGAAGAATATTCCTTTAAAGCCGATAAGCAATTTACTGATGGACAGATGGTGGTAGATCCCAAAACCAAAAAAGCCAGCCGTCAGCAGGGCAAACGAGTGGATTATCTACTCTATCAATCTCCTAATCATAAAATTGCTGTGGTGGAAGCCAAGGACAACAAGCACACTGCCCGAGATGGCTTGCAGCAAGCAATGGACTATGCCCGTTTGTTAGATATTCCCTTTGCCTACAGTACCAATGGCGATGAGTTTGTGGAACACGACTTTCTTACAGGTGTGCAGCGAACTCTGCCAATGGAGCAATTTCCTACGCCCGACCAACTCAAGCAACGCTGGGAAAAACAATATACACCTGAAGAACTGAAAATTATCCAACAGCCCTACTACACCAGTGCCAGCGATACCTTTAAAGAACCCCGTTATTACCAAGAAATTGCCATTAACCGCACCATTGAAGCGGTTGCCAAGGGGCAAAAGCGTATTTTATTGGTCATGGCAACCGGCACGGGCAAGACCTACACCGCCTTTCAGATTATCCACCGCCTAAAAGCCAGTGGTACCAAAAAGAAAATTCTCTTTTTGGCGGATCGCAATGTGCTGGTGGATCAACCTATGACCCAAGACTTCAAGCCCTTTAAGGACACCATGGTCAAGGTCAGCAATAAGAAGCTGGACAGTGCCTTTGAAGTTTATCTGGCACTTTATCAGCAACTGGACGGTTCAAGTGAAAACGAGCTTTTCAAACAATTCCAGCCGTCTTTTTTCGATCTGATCATTATTGATGAATGCCACCGTGGTTCAGCCAAGGAAGATTCCAACTGGCGAGCGATTTTGGACTATTTCGACCAAGCTACCCATATTGGTATGACGGCAACGCCTAAAGAAACTGCTTATGCCAGCAATATTACCTATTTTGGCGACCCCATTTACACCTACAGCCTAAAACAGGGCATTGAAGACGGTTTTCTTGCCCCTTATCGGGTAATTCGAGTGGACTTAGATTGCGACCTACGTGGATGGCGGCCGACCAAGGGAATGAAGGACAAGGACGGAAGTGAAATTGAAGATCGGGAATATACGGTCAAGGATTTCGACTACAACATAATCCTAGACGACCGCACCCGCCTTGTGGCAGAGCGGATTAGCGAATTTTTACGCAAAACCAACCGCTTGGACAAGACCATCGTCTTTTGTGCCAATATCAACCATGCCCAACGAATGGTGGCAGAACTCTCGCGCCTTAATGCCGATATGTTGCAGCAAAACTCCAAATATGTCTGCCAAATTACCGGCGATCAATCAGGCAAGGCAACCGATCTAGAACAATTCTGTGATGTTAGCAACGAAGACAAGGATTATCCTGTGATTGCAGTGACGTCCAAATTAATGACCACAGGCGTGGACAGTAAAACCTGCAAGCTGGTGGTACTCGATGCCAATATTCAGTCTATGACTGAATTTAAGCAAATCATCGGACGGGGCACTCGCTTACGCACGGATGCTGGCAAGGAATTTTTCACTATTTTAGACTTCCGTGGCGTAACTCGCCTATTTGTTGATCCCGCCTTTGATGGAGAGCCAGTTGTAATTATTGATGTACCCGAAGGAAAACCATTTGATGGTGAAAAAATAATAGAGCCAATACATCCAATTTCACCTATCCCTAATGTATTAGAAAGCCCTTCTACAAATTATAAGGTTCCTATTGTGGTTCAAGTAGGCACCCTTAAACTGAGAATTTTAGAGGAAAAAGTTCAATATTTAAATGAGCAGGGAGAATTGATTTCAGAAGACATTGATGTCTATTCCAAACGAGAAATCCAAAAAGACTTCCCAAGCTACGAGCAATTTCAAGCAAGCTGGCTTGCAAGCGGTACAAATATTGAGAAATTCTACACAGATCCCAAATGGATGCGAGCCCTACGCAATAAAAGCAATCTTGGAGACAACGTGGATGATTTTGATGTCCTCCGTTCGGTTTCCTACAACAAACCGCCACTCACTAAAAGTCAACGTGCTGACAAGGTACGCCTAAGCCAATATATCGACCAATACCCCGAAGAAAACCGCCAAGTGCTAGGGCTGCTTTTAGACGAATACGTCAAGTCAGGCACTAAAGATCTAGCCAAAACCGAACTGCTCCAAACGCCGACTTTTAGCCCACTGGGTGGCTTGGTTTCTATCGTCAAAAAATTTGGCGGCAAGGCACTGTATCAAAAGGCGGTGCAGGGCTTGGAAAAGATGATTTATTCGGAATAATAAAATGAAATTAGAACAATTAACTCAATTATTAAAAAACCTTATTCTTCAGCCTAAAGAATGTGAATGGCTTGAATTTAAGCATAACTATCATTCTGATGAAGAAATTGGGGAACGAATCTCCGCTTTATCAAATGCTGCTTGTATCTATCAACAGCCTTTTGCATATTTAGTGTTTGGTATTGAAGATAAAACACACAATATTTTAGGCACAACATTTAAACCTAAATCAGCAACGGTGAAAAGTTCTAAAGGAAAACCAAGTAAAGAAGAGCTTGAACACTGGTTAGTCCAACGATTGAATCCTAGGATTGATTTTACCATTGAAGAATTTGAATATGATGGTAAATTGATTGCACTTTTTAAAATTCCAGCCACCTATAATCAACCTGTTGAATTTATGCATACGGCATATATCCGAGTTGGTTCTTATACTCGTAAATTAAGTGATTTCCCAGAAAAGGCTCGAAAAATTTGGAAAAATAATACAAGCAAAGTTTTTGAGGAGCGTATTGCTTGGGAGTCTGCTGACGCAGATAAAGTAATAGAATTGCTTGATTCACAATCCTATTTTGAATTAATGAAACAGCCTTACCCCACGAATAGGGATAGTGTATTAGAGAAATTTACTTCTGAAAAATTTATTTTAGCTAATGATGATAATTCTTATGATATTACGAACCTTGGGGCAATGCTATTTGCCAAAAACCTAGATAATTTTGAACATTTAAAAAGGAAATCTGTTCGAGTTATTGTTTATAAGGGAAAAAATAAGCTCAATACGGAAAGAGAAGTAATTGGTAATAAAGGTTATGCGGTTGGTTATGAGAATTTGATCCATTGGATCAATGGACAATTACCTTCAAATGAAATTATCGGTCAAGCTTTACGCGAAGAAATTAGAATGTATCCTGAAATTGCAATTCGTGAATTAGTGGCAAATGCGTTAATTCATCAAGATTTTGATGAAAGAGGTTTTCCAATGGTTGAGATTTTTAGCGATCGTATTGAAATATCTAATGCAGGGATTCCACTGATTATTCCTGAGCGCTTTATTGATGAATATCAGTCTCGCAATGAAAAATTAGCGGATGTTTTACGGCGAGCAAGGATCTGTGAAGAAAAAGGGAGTGGTATAGATAAAGTGATTACCGCAGTTGAAATTTTCCAATTACCTGCTCCAAATTTCCTTATTCAGGAAAAACATACAAAAACAATCCTATATGCCCATAAACAACTCAATGAAATGGATAAAAAAGACAAAATTAGGGCGACTTATCAGCATTGCTGCTTGTGTTATGTAAATAATGAAAAAATGACCAATCAGTCGCTCAGGGAGCGTTTCAAAATTGATGACAAAAATGCAGCCATAGTCTCCCGTATCATCAGTGAAGCCTTAACAGAAGGTGTTATCAAGAATGATGATCCTGATGCGAAATCGAAGAAATATGCCAAATATATTCCTTATTGGGCATAGGTTTTATTTGATAGAAAAAGGCCAGATTTCTGCTTTATCTATATAAGTAATTGAAATTAAATAACTTTCTTATTTGATGGTTATTTGATGGTTAGTGCAAAAAACACACAGATAAAGCAATCTTATTTGATGATTCTATCACTTAAAACCAGTCTATGAGTTATAACTTATTGAAATAAAATAACTTTCTTATTTGATGGTTATTTGATAAAGCGAGCAAAAAGTAAACAAGGAACAAAATGAGCTTAAATAATATTGTTAAACGCCTACAAGATGTGATGCGAAATGATGCAGGGATCAACGGCGATGCCCAGCGGATTGAACAGATCGTTTGGATCTTATTTTTGAAAATTTATGATGCCAAGGAACAGGAATGGGAGATCAATGACGATAATTACCGCTCGATCATTCCTAACTTGCTGCGTTGGAATAGCTGGGCTAAAGATAATAAAGACGGCAAGGCAATGACAGGCGATGAGCTACTTTCTTTCGTCAATAATGATCTCTTTCCAACCCTGAAAAATCTACCTATCTCTGCCGACACGCCGATGAACAAGCGAATTATTCGGGCTGCCTTTGAAGACAATAATAACTATATGAAAAATGGGGTATTATTGCGTCAGGTGATCAACATTATTGACGAAATCAACTTCGAGCAGTACCAAGAACGCCACGCCTTTGGTGATATTTACGAGAACATTCTCAAAAGCCTGCAAAGTGCTGGCAATGCAGGGGAGTTTTATACACCCCGTGCCGTGACTGATTTTATGGTCAAGATGATCCAGCCCAAATTGGGTGAGCGGATTGCGGATTTTGCCTGTGGTACAGGGGGCTTTTTAACTTCTGCCCTTAAGGAATTGGAGCAACAAGTCTCGTCCGTTTCTGACCGCACTTTGTTCAATAATTCGGTCTATGGCATTGAGAAAAAAGCCTTACCCCACCTGCTTTGTATCACTAATTTGCTCTTGCACGACATTGATAACCCCAATGTCCACCACGATAACGCCTTGGAAAAATCGGTCAAGGACTACACCGAAAAAGACAAGTTTGACGTGATTCTGATGAATCCCCCTTATGGCGGTTCAGAAATTGAGCAAATTAAAACCAACTTCCCAGCCCACTTGCGCTCCAGCGAAACAGCCGATCTCTTTATGTCGGTGATTATGTACCGTCTCAAGCAAAATGGGCGTGTAGCGATTGTCCTGCCCGATGGCTTTCTTTTTGGTACGGATAATGCCAAGGTGGCGATTAAGAAAAAGCTGATGAGCGAGATGAACCTGCACACAGTCGTCCGTCTGCCGCATAGTGTTTTTGCCCCTTATACATCAATTACTACCAATATTCTCTTTTTCGACAAGACCCAACCGACCAAAGAAACCTGGTTTTATCGCCTTGATATGCCCCAAGGTTATAAAAATTTCTCCAAAACCAAGCCGATGAAATTAGAGCATTTCCAAGAAGTGATGGATTGGTGGCATAACCGCCAAGCCATTGAAATTGACGGCTTTGATAAGGCTCGAGCCTTCACTTACCAAGAAATCGCCGACCGTCAATTTAACATTGATCTGTGTGGCTTCCCCCACGAAGAAGAAGAGATCCTGCCACCTGATGAGTTAATTAGTGCCTATCAGCAAAAACGCAGCGCCTTAAATGCCGATATTGACCGCATTTTGGAAGAGATTACGGGGATTTTGGGGATTAAGTTGTAAAAATGGCGAACATTGTTCGCCAATACCCATTTTTTGCACCTGCGTTCAAAATATAACCAGATGAATATAAGTTCCTTTTAAAACAACTAGTTAGGACGCTTCAGTTATAAAGGATTATTTAATAACTGCCCCAAATAACGATATAGAAAAGATTAAAGAATATGAAAGCCCAACAATTAAAAAATGCCATTTTACAGCTCGCCATTTCAGGCAAGCTCGTGCCACAAGACCCTAATGATGAACCAGCCAGCGAGTTACTTTGCAAAATTCAAGCAGAAAAAGACCGATTGATCGCTGAAGGCAAAATTAAAAAAAGCAAAAAAACAACTGATAAAGCCCCTTATGTGAATGAAGAACCGCCCTTTGAGATTCCGCAGAGTTGGGTGTGGGTGAGATTGAATGATCTTGTTTTTAATTTAGGACAAAAAACACCAACAGAAAGATTCTTCTATATTGATGTTGGTTTAGTTGATAATAAAAAACATCGATTATCTGACACAATAAATATTATTGATGCTAAAAATGCTCCATCAAGAGCAAGAAAGATTATTCAAAAAGGCACAATCTTATATTCTACCGTTAGACCATATTTACAAAATATTTGTATTATAGAAAAAGAATTTGAACATGAAGCTATTGCAAGCACAGCTTTTGCGGTAATGAATGTTTTTAATGGATTATATAATAAGTATTTATTTTATTATTTACTAAGTCCAGCCTTTACAGATTTTGTAAATCAAGAAATGGTTGGTGTTGCTTATCCTGCAATAAATGATGAAAAGCTATACAGTTTTTTTGTTCCCCTTCCCCGAGCAACGAACAACACCGTATAGTCGCTAAAATCGAAGAGTTACTTCCCTTTATCGACCAATACGACCAAAAGGAACAAGCCCTAACCGCCTTAAACAAAAACTTTCCTGAACAGCTGAAAAAATCGATTTTGCAGGCAGCGATTCAGGGAAAACTGACTGAGCAATGCCCGACCGATGAACCTGCAAGCCAGCTAATTCAACGGATTCAGGCGGAGAAAGAGCGATTGGTTGCCGAAAAGAAATTGAAAAAACCGAAGGTAAAATCGGAGATTGTGGTTCGGGATAATTTAGCTTATGAGATCACGGATGGTGTGGAGCGTTGTATTCAGGATGAAGTGCCCTTTGAGATTCCGGAGAGTTGGGTTTGGGTTAGGTTGGGGGAGATAGGAGAGACAAATATTGGTTTAACTTATAAGCCAAGTGATATTTCTAATAGCGGTACTATTGTATTACGCTCAGGCAATATTCAAAATGGAATTATTGATATTAATAAAGATATTGTAAAAGTTAATATAGAGATACCTGAAAACAAGAAATGCAATAAAAATGATTTACTTATTTGTGCTAGAAATGGAAGTAAATCTCTGGTTGGTAAAACTGCTATTGTTGATCAAGATGGATATTCGTTTGGGGCATTTATGGCTATTTTCAGAACACCATATTACCAATATGTGTATCATTTTTTATCATCTCCTCTTTTTAGAAATGATTTTGATGGGATTGGGACTACAACAATTAATCAGATTACCCAGAATAATTTGAATAATCGTTTAATTCCACTACCGCCACTCGAAGAACAAAAACGCATTGTCGAAAAAGTAGAACAGCTTTTAACCAATTTGCAAAAATTGGCCTAAACTTATCCGCTTATCTCCTTATCATACTGATTTTCAATCAACAAAAGGAAATCAGTATGATCTTATCTTATGAAAAACATCTCAATCAGGCTAATTTGGCTAAAAATACCATTTCGGTCTACTTATTTTCAGTTAAACAGTTTTACCAACTCTTTCCAGACATCACCAAAACCAATTTGAGGGCATACAAACTCTATTTAATTGATCATTTCAAACCACAAACCGTCAATTTAAGGTTACGAGCTATAAATTGCTATTTAGAATTTATCAAAAAGAAAAATGGAAACTCTCTTTTGTGAAAATTCAACAAAAACCATTTTTGGAGAACGTGATTAGTGAGGCTGATTACATCTATTTTAAAAAGCGTTTAAAGCAGGATAACAATCTTTATTGGTATTTTGTGATCCGCTTTATGGCAGCGACAGGGGCTAGAGTAAGTGAGTTAATCCAACTAAAATGCGAGCATATTCAGATGGGTTATTTAGATCTCTACTCAAAAGGCGGTAAGCTACGCCGTATTTATATTCCTGAAAAACTCCAAAAGGAATGTTTAGTCTGGTTAAAACAGGAAAATAAACATAATGGTTTTATTTTTCTCAATAAATACGGAGAAAGAATTACCACAAGGGGAATTTCTGGGCAATTGAAGATCTTAGCGGAAAGATATAAATTAGATCCTAAAGTGGTTTATCCCCATTCTTTCCGACACCGCTTTGCTAAAAGTTTTTTAGAACGATGTAATGATATTTCTTTTTTAGCTGATTTAATGGGGCATGAAAGTATCGAAACAACCAGAATTTATTTAAGAAAAACCAGTACAGAACAACAAGCAATTATTAATAAAATTATTGATTGGTAATGTAGGGTGGGCATCCTTGCCCACCGTTTAAACACATTTGTTAATGGTGGGCAAGGATGCCCACCCTACTATCAATAGATTCAAAAAGTAATTCTATTTTTTCAACAATGCGTTTTTGTTCTTCGAGTGGTGGGAGTGGAAATAGAATTTCCAGTATATCGGTTCTAGAAATTCCTGGAATCATACTTTTAGCTACACCTTTTAATTTATCAATATAACTTGCTAAATAGAAGTATAAATATTTTTTATTTAGTATTTTAGATGTCGAAATAGCCATTATTTGACGAGCTATATGAGCTTTTTCTGCTTCTAAAAATAGCATTTCTCCAATAGTACCTTTACAGGTTATCAGTAAATCGCCTTTATTTGCAATCGTTGATGGATTATTTGTATAACGATTAATATCTAACTTTCCCTGAAAAAGATTACTTGCACCAGTGATATAGGGAATTCCTACATTTTCTTTTGAATACTGATCAGGCGTAAGATCTCTACCAGATTTCAATTCAATAATCTCTCCCAATCTCATCCAAGCCCAACTCTCCGGAATCTCAAAGGGCACTTCATCCTGAATACAACGCTCCACACCATCCGTGATCTCATAAGCTAAATTATCCCGAACCACAATCTCCGATTTTACCTTCGGTTTTTTCAATTTCTTTTCGGCAACCAATCGCTCTTTCTCCGCCTGAATCCGTTGAATTAGCTGGCTTGCAGGTTCATCGGTCGGGCATTGCTCAGTCAGTTTTCCCTGAATCGCTGCCTGCAAAATCGATTTTTTCAGCTGTTCAGGAAAGTTTTTGTTTAGAGCAGTTAGAGCTTGTTCCTTTTGGTCGTATTGGTCGATAAAGGGAAGTAACTCTTCGATTTTAGAGACTATACGGTGTTGTTCGTTGAGTGGGGGAAGACTAACCCAAATAGAATTCATATTTTCTTGATTCATTTTAGGTTGAGCTGTTCCACTGACATATTTATGTAGATTCGTTGCATTTATAAAAAAACATAAATAATGAATACTTAATTTATTTGGCATTTGTAAAACATGAGCATGATTATTTACCCAATATTTACCATTAGCAATAAAGGCTATTGGTTTTGTTCTTAATAATAAATTTGCCCCATCTTCACCAATTAGCAATAATTCTTCATTGAAAATATATTTATCTACTTTATCAATAACTCCTGAAGCCCCATAATAATCATAAACTTTTGCTAACTTATCTCTTTCTATTTTAGATAAAGGAACTCTATCGGCATCACGATTAATAACAATCTCCCCCAACCTCGCCCATACCCAGCTCTGCGGGATCTCAAAAGGCGGTTCGTCATTGGCATAAGGGGCTTTTCCAGAAGCTCTTGCCTACCATTCTTGGTTCGTAAATGGTAAGATTTAACTCACTTCAACCTTAGCAACAGACCATGAAAGGCCTATTTATCCTCTTACAATTTTTCCTCCTCCTCACCCCGCTTACCTGGGCTGCCCAACGCCAAATCCAATGCAAGGTAGTGGGCATTAGCGATGGGGATACCCTGACCTGCCTCCACAACCGCAATCAGCTCAAGGTGCGGCTCCAGTATATTGATGCCCCGGAATCTGCCCAGCCCTTTGGTAATCGGGCCAAGCAGGCCCTGGCCTCCTATGCCTTTAAGAAGGAGGTTCGCTTGCTGGTTTCGGGCTATGATAAGTACCAACGCCTGTTGGCTGTGGTTTTTGACGAACGTAACCAGAATCTCAATTTAAAACTGGTAGAAGACGGTCTGGCCTGGGCCTATCGGCAAACCAAGCCCCTCTATAAGCAGGCAGAAGATCAGGCGAGGCAAAGAGGCTTGGGCTTATGGCGAGATCCTAATCCCATCAACCCTGCGGATTGGCGAAAAATATACCAAGACAAGCGGTCACATTCTGGCCCAAATTTGCAAAATCAATCTTCAAATCCCCCGCTTGTAGGCAGGGTGGACTGTTCAGTTAAGCTCTCTTGTGGCAAAATTGAACGCATGGGTGGGGACTATGCCCTGGCCAAACGTTACTTTGATCAATGCGGCTGGGCCGAAATGGACGGCAACCGTGATGGTATTCCCTGCAACTCCCTCTATCGCAAGGCACAAAGAAGATGATAAATAGCCAATTTCGCAGCCACTTTCCCTTTTTCCAAGCCCAGCCGGATTGGGCTTATTTGGACTCGGCTGCCACCACCCTCAAGCCTCAAATCCTGCTAGAGGCCACCAGCCTCTTTTATGCCTCGGCCGGCTCTGTCCACCGCAGCCAGTACGATCTGCCCCAAACTCAGGCCTATGAAGAAGCCCGGGCCCTGGTGGCCAAGCGTTTTAATGTGGAGGCCAAGGAGGCGGTGATCTGGACCAGCGGCACCACCCAGGCCCTCAACACCGTGGCCTATGGGCTGGAGCATAGCCTAGGAGCGGATGATGAAATTATCATCACCGTGGCCGAACACCACGCTAACTTTATCCCTTGGCAGCAGTTGGCCCAGCGGACAGGCGCCAAGCTTGTAGTACTTCCCTTAAATGAGCATTACCAACTGGAAGCCTCTACCCTGCAAGCAGCCCTCTCAGCCAAAACCAAGATTGTGGCCTTTAATCTGGTGTCTAACGTAACCGGCATTCGCCAGCCTGCCGAAAAACTTATTCCCATCATTCGCCAGCATTCTCCAGCCAAGATCGTGCTGGATCTGGCCCAGGCCGTCTGCACCGAGCAGGTGGATGTCCAGGCCCTAGGTGCCGACTTCTACGCCTTTTCTGCCCATAAGATCTACGGCCCAACGGGCGTGGGCGTGCTCATGGGCAACTTGCAAAGTTTACAGGCCTTAGGCCCGCTTGTTTTTGGCGGGAAGATGTTGGAAGATGTTACAGAAAGCCAACTCACCCTAGCAGACCTGCCCTATCGTTTGGAAGCCGGAACCCCCAATATCGCCGGCATTATCGGCTTTGGGGCGGTGCTCAAGTGGCTGGAGGGCTGGGATCTGTCTGCTCTTAATCAAGGCTTGTACCAATTGGTGGAGACTACCTACAAGCGGTTAAAAACCTACCCAAACCTGCAAATTCTAGGCTCAGGCGGTTCAACCATGAGTTTTACGATTGAAGGCCAGCACCCGGCCGACATTGCCAGTATCCTGGCCGAGCAGGGGGTAGCCATTCGCCAAGGCCAACATTGTGCCCAACCTTATTTGCGTTATTTGGCCCAAAGCGGTACATTACGCCTATCATTGGCCCACTACAACAGCCCGGCCGATGTGGAACAATTTTTCAAGGCCCTCGATCTGGCCCTCGATCTACTGGCATAACAAGGAGCTTTTATGTCTGAAATTTCTACCCTTTCCCCCCAACTTCTCTGGCAATGGTTCGACAAGATCTGTGCCATCCCTCACCCTTCTTATCACGAGGAAGAAATCGCCCACTTTATTGTCGATTGGGCCAAGTCTAAAAACCTTTGGGTTGAACGTGACAGCACGGGTAATATCCTGATTCGCAAGCCTGCTACACCAGGCATGGAAAAGTGCCAAAAAGTCGCCCTCCAAGCCCACTTGGATATGGTTCCTCAAGCCAACGAAGGTACACAACACGACTTCACCAAAGACCCCATTCAACCCTACATTGACGGCGACTGGGTCAAGGCCAGAGGCACAACCCTGGGGGCTGACAACGGTATTGGCCTAGCCTCCTGCTTGGCCGTGTTGGATGCGGATGATTTGGCCCACCCTGATTTAGAAGTCCTCCTGACCATGACCGAAGAAGCCGGCATGGAAGGGGCCTTGGGGCTTCAGGCCAACTGGTTGCAGTCTGACATCATGATCAACACTGACACCGAAGACAATGGTGAGATCTACATCGGCTGTGCCGGTGGGGAAGATGGCAATCTTGAATTGCCGATTGTGTATGAAGCCAATCGCTTTGACCAGGCCCTACAAGTCCGCCTCAAGGGCCTCAATGGCGGGCATTCGGGCTGCGACATCCACACCACCCGGGCCAATGCCATCAAATTATTGGCTCGGGTCTTGGCTGAGGTGAAGAACCAAGTTGAGGTACAGATTGCTGACATCCGTGGTGGTTCTGTCCGCAATGCCATCCCACGGGAAGCGGTGGTTACCTTGGCTTTTTCTGCAAAAAATCGGGAAAAATTGACCGCTTGCTTGAGTGAGATGGAAGCCGAACTTAAAGCTGAGCTGGCCCTGGCCGAGCCAAATTTACACCTTGTATTGGAAGATGCGGCCAGCCCTGAGCAGGTCTTTGACAAAATCACCAGCGATAAGACCATCCAGCTTCTCAACGTCTTACCTAATGGTGTGATTCGCAACAGTGATGTGGTCAAAGATGTGGTGGAAACCTCTCTCAGTGCCGGGATTTTAGAGATTCGCAACAACCGTGTGCGGGTTAATATCCTCCTCCGCTCCCTGATTGAAAGCGGCAAGGCCGATGTCCGCAGCCGTTTAACTTCATTGGCGGAATTGGTGGGGGCAGAAGCTGTCTTCTCTGGTTCCTACCCAGGCTGGGAGCCAGATCGCCACTCCAAGATTACCCCGCTGACCAAGCAGATCTACGATCAGATCTTGGGCTATGAAGCTCAAATTAAGGTTATCCATGCAGGCCTAGAATGTGGTTTGATCAAGAAGGTCTATCCAAATATGGACTTGGTCTCCATCGGCCCAACCATCCGCAATGCCCACTCACCAGATGAGAAGGTGCATATCCCGGCGGTGGCCATTTATTGGGAACTCTTGACCCAGATTTTGGCTCAAGTGCCAGCTCAAGCCTAACAAGAAAAAAAGCCCCAAACGGGGCTTTTTTATACGATTATAAACCTTTCGGAATACGAATTTTTTGACCAGGGAAGATCTTGTTCTCGTCCTTGATCACTTCCTTGTTGGCTTCTACAATGGCCTTGTATTTGGCGCCATTGCCGTAGGCCTTGGTGGCGATTTCCCAAAGCGTGTCGCCCTTTTGAATCACATAGAACTCATCATCGCCTGCAACTTGTTCGCCATTGGCAACAGCCACATTATCCACCTTCACTTCGCTAATGCCTGCAATGTTGCCAGCCATTAAGATGGCCTTTTCAAGTGCGCTGGCATCTGTCGCCGTGCCTGAAATATTGGCCACACCGTTTTCCACGGTTACTTGCACATTTTCCACACCAGGGTTGTCTTGGTTTAAGTGTTCAGTGACGGCTTTTGACGCATCTTCTTCTTTGCTAAATAATTTGCGACCGATGTCGCCAACAAAATCAAATAGACCCATGTTTAAATCCTCTTTAACGAAATAATGACTTGCAAAATGAGCAAGCGGTTGGTTAGACCTGATTTCTTGCAAAAAGTTGCAGACAGTGAAATCAGCACAGGGGGCGATTTTATGCTAAAATCTGTCGGATTTCCATTCTCTTTGCGAGAAGCTGGTTTGATTTGCAAATTTTGGCGGGTTTTGCCCCGCTTGTAGCTTAAATAAGGATAAACTATGACCAAACATTATGATTACGTCGCCATCGGCGGCGGCAGTGGTGGGATCGCCTCCATCAACCGTGCGGCCAGCTATGGCAAGAAATGTGCCATTATTGAAGCCAAACACCTGGGCGGTACCTGTGTAAACGTGGGCTGCGTGCCGAAAAAAGTGATGTTTTATGGTGCCCAAGTAGCCGAAGCCATCCACCGCTATGCCCCTGACTATGGCTTTGATGTGGAGGTGAAAAACTTCGACTATGCCAAATTGGTTGAAAGCCGTCAGGCCTACATTAGCCGTATCCACACCTCTTACGGTAATGTGCTAGGTAAAAACCAGGTGGATGTGATTAAGGGCTTCGGTAAATTTATCGACAAAAACACCCTGGAAGTTACCCTGGAAGATGGCTCAACAGAAACCATCACAGCCGAGCATATCCTGATTGCCACAGGCGGCCGTCCAGCCCGTCCTAACATTCCAGGCACAGAACACGGAATTGACTCTGACGGTGTCTTTGCCCTAGACAAACTGCCGAAGAGTGTGGCCATTGCAGGGGCGGGCTACATTGCCGTGGAACTGGCCGGCGTGCTTAACAGCCTGGGCGTGGAAACCCACCTCTTTGTTCGCCAACACGCCCCACTGCGGAATCAAGACCCGCTTATCGTGGAAACCTTGGTTGAGGTCTTGGCCCAAGATGGCATTACCCTCCATACTCAAGCTCTGCCAAAAGAATTGGTCAAAAATGCTGATGGTAGCATCACCTTTAAACTAGAAGATGGCCGTGAACAAACCACCGAAACCTTTGTCTGGGCCATCGGCCGGGAGCCGGCCACCGATAAGATCGGCCTGGAAAAGGTGGGTGTGGAAACCAACAGCCGTGGTTTTATCAAGGTGGACAAGTTCCAAAATACCAACGTACCAGGCATTTATGCCGTGGGCGATATTATTGAAGGCGGGATTGAGCTGACCCCTGTGGCCGTAGCTGCGGGCCGCCGCTTGTCCGAACGTCTCTTTAACAATAAGCCAAACGAGCATTTAGACTATAATCTAGTGCCGACCGTGGTCTTTAGCCACCCGCCAATCGGCACAGTGGGCTTAACCGAACCTCAAGCCATTGAGCAATATGGGGCGGAAAATGTGAAGGTTTATAAATCGTCCTTCACAGCCATGTACACTGCCGTTACCCAACACCGCCAACCTTGCCGCATGAAGCTAGTCTGCGTTGGCCCAGAGGAAAAAGTGGTTGGCCTACACGGCATTGGCTTTGGCGTGGATGAAATGATCCAGGGCTTTGCAGTGGCCATTAAGATGGGGGCGACCAAGGCAGACTTTGATAACACGGTGGCCATTCACCCAACAGGCTCGGAAGAGTTTGTGACCATGCGTTAAGCAAGTTTTTGAAAGGGCGAGAGTATATGTTGCTATATACTCTCGCTTTTTTGTTTCAGCCCCAAAACCCACCCATTATTTGATTTCCCATAAGGAAATGCTTTATCACCTCCTTTTATAATAGCCCTCCTTTTACCAGCGCCATACGAGATGAGGGATATGACAACACCATTAAAATACGCTTGCTTGGTTGATATTCAGGGCCGCCTGTTTGAATGGGAAGATGAGGCCGGCAAACGCTTTTTGGCCAGCTTTAAGCAGCTTATCGGCTATGCCCAGGCCCTGCTGGCCTCTAGCTATCCTGCCCTAACCTTTTTCTATCAGTTAGAAAATGAAAGTCAGTGGTATCAAATTTGGTTGCGGAGAAATCAAGACGGCCTGGCCCTCTTTAAGGCTGAGGCAGTTGAGCTGCCCTTTAATTTGAGCAAGCGGGAGTTGGAAATCCTTACCCTCCTAAGCAGCGGTTTGAGCAACACGGAAATCGCCCAGCAGCTCTTTATTAGTGAACGGACGGTAGCCAAGCACGTTGAGCATATTTTTGAGAAAACCGCCATCGACAACCGCACCGTCCTGGCTGTCTTTGCCCATAAGCAGCACCTCTGCTGCCTGCCTACCCCCGGCCAACTTAGCCAATCCATTTTGGTCAGCTTTGAAATTGAACAGCTAGCCCAAAATTTGCCAAAAAAACCAACATTTAGCCCGCTTGTTCAACGCCAGGCCCGGCCGATTGTGATTGGCGTGCCCTATGTAGAAGAGGGAATTGGGCAAATTGACACCAAGGAGCTACTCAAGGGAACACAACTTGCCATTGAAAACCTCAACCGTCAGGGCGGGATTAAGGGGCGCTTGGTGGAAATGGAGGCAGTGGGCTTTTGTGTGGAGGATAAGGCCAGCATTGAGAGGGCCTATCATCAGCTCTTCGAGCGGGAAGTGGATGCCATTTCCACCAGCTACGCCTGCTATTCGCCCGACATTCACGAACTGATTGCCAGCCGGGGTATCCCTTATTTGCATATCGCCACCCACAGCGGTTCGGACAAGCGTTCCCAACACCTTCCCCAAGAAACCATTGATAATATCTTCCAGGTCTGTGCCAGCGATATTCACTATGGCTCGGGCGTATTCCGCTTCCTGCAAGCCTTTGCCCAGCATTACCCGCAACTACTGAAGGAAAAAAGGCTCTTGCTTATTCGGGTCAAGTGGCAACGGATCGATATTGGCCTTGCAAAATTAATCCAAGATCTGACCGCTTTACATTGGTCGGTGGAGGTGATTGAATTGGATGAGCAATCGCCCGCTGCCTTTGCCTATGCCCTGCAACAGATCCACCACTACGACCCAACCCTGATTGTCCTGGCTTCTTATTTTGCCGAGGATATTGTCGCTCTCTATCAGGCCTTTATAAGCCAGCCCATCAATGCGGTGATTTATAGCATTTATGCACCGTCCGCCTTTCTGCCTCAAGAACAACCCTGCGAAGGGGTTCTCTGGTCAACCACTAGCGGCCTGAGCAATAACCATCTGGGCCAGCAGTTCGTCCAGCAATACCAGGCCTTTTTCGGCCATCAACCCACCTATTCCCAGGCTTCTATTGCCTATGATCAGGTACAAATCCTAGCCAATGCCTGGAAAAACAGCATTTCCCCCGGGCATTTAAGGATGTGCTTACTGGCATTCGCTCCCAGCCCTATCACGGGGTCAATGGCACGTATTTCTTTGGTACAGAGGGGCAAACGGGGCTGACCTATCCAGACAATACGCTCGATCTTTCCATCAGCCAACCCCACCTGATCTACCAAGTCCAACAGGGCAGAAGTGCAGTTATCGCCCCAAGTTTGTTTGCCCAAAGTGAATTTGTGCTGCCTAAATGGTTTGACCTAAAAAGAAACTAGAACCTCTCCATTATTTGATCTGGATCTAACTTGGCTCCAGATCTAACCCAAAATACGTATTTTTACTTATTGTCCCCACCTGCCCAGCCCTTAAAATACCCCACATGATACCTATTTTTAATTAGAAAAATTTTTTTGGAGTGTATGAAATGGCCAAATTAAAAGGGGCTTTAACCGCCCTAGGCTTAGCTGCCCTGGGGGCAGCTACGGTGTTGGGAACCCAGTTTGCGATGAAAGAAACCAGCAGTACTGAATTTTGTGTGAGCTGCCACTCAATGAGCCACCCGCAGGCGGAATGGGAAGGCACGGTGCATTTTTCCAACCGCAAGGGCATTCGGGCAGAATGTGCCGACTGCCATATTCCGCAGGACAATGCCTTCCATTATGTTAAAACCAAGGTGATGGCCTTAAAAGATGTCTGGCACACGGTGGTCACCAACAAATTGCCTGACCAAGAAGCCTACGAAACCCACCGCTTAGAGATGGCTCAACGGGTTTGGGAGGATATGAAGGCCAATAATTCTGCCACCTGCCGTAGTTGCCATAGTTTTGAGGCCATGGTCTTATCAGAACAAAAAGAAGCGGCTCAAAAAATGCACCAGTTAGCCCAGGAAACTAACCAAACCTGTATCGACTGCCACAAGGGCATTGCTCACTTTATGCCTGAAATCCCTGTGGATAATGCCGCAGCGGCGGGCGAACTGGCTAAACACGGCGGTGAATTTGGAGTGAGCGACAAAACCCTCTATTCATTGGCCATGAATAATGTGCAGTTGGCCCAAGGTGGTGAAGTACGCCTTATGCCTTTTGCGGAATTGGGTAATTGGAAAGAAGCGGACGATAAAATTACCGCCACGGTTAAGGGCTGGCAGCAGGCTGGAGCGGAATCGGTTGTCTATTTGGATTTAGGCAAGCGGGTGATGGTTGCCCTCTTGGGTGACGATGCCCAAGGCAAGGTAAATGTGGTCAAAACTGTGTACGATGACGTGACCGCCTCCGATTGGAAGGAGATCAACTTTGAAGTAACCGCCCCGAAAACAGCTGTTACCGCCAATATTGCTGCTCTCAATAATTTTGGTAACAACCTCAACCAAACCCATTGTAGCGGCTGCCACGCCCCGATTGGCGCGGATCACTACACGGCCAACCAGTGGATCGGCGTGGTTAATTCCATGAAAGACCGCACGTCAATGACGGCTGATGATGTACGTGCTGTGACCATCTACCTGCAACGCAATGGTAAGGATATGGTGGAGAGTAAGCATTAATTCTTTCTACCCCCTCCCCCGCTTGCGGGGGAGGGCGGGGGTGGGGGACTAACCTTAACAAGCGGTTATTTTTCTCGCAAAATTTGCAAATATTGGTTGAATTTATACCGCTTGTTGCCTGACGGCAATCCCCCCACCCTAACCCTCCCCCGTAAACGGGGGAGGGGATTTTATCTCGATGTAAAATTTTTAAGCCCCTTCCTCCATTTTCGTGGGAGGGGATTAAATTAAACCCCGACTCCGAGCCTGTCTTCCTAAGTCGCAAAGATATGGAAACTGTGCCTGTGAGACTTCTCACACATGGTTGGCTTAGAAATGAGCCAGCCACTCAACTTAGAAAGGTGTCGTCTTTCAACTTCAATTTGGAGTCCATTATGAAAAAACAAGACCAAATCAATCTCAAACGCCGTGATTTCCTCAAGCACAGCTCGCTCGGTGTGGCGGGTGCTTCGCTCTCAGGTGGCGTGGTCGGCACACTTGCCTCAGCACCAGCGCTGGCAGCTGATAGCAAAACCGTGGTAACCGCCGCCCACTGGGGGCCGCTGGGCGTGGTGGTGGAAAATGGCAAGGTGGTTAAATCAGGCCCTGCTATTGTGCCAAGTGTGGAAAACGAACTGCAATCCGTGGTTGCCGACCAGCTTTATAGCGAAGCTCGGGTTAAATTCCCGATGGTGCGTAAGGGCTATTTAGACGGCAACAAAGACACCTCTTTGCGTGGACGTGATGAGTGGGTGCAGGTTTCTTGGGACAAGGCTTTCGATCTAGTTGCAGGCGAAATGAAACGTGTGCGTGATGCTCACGGCCCAAGTGCTATTTTCGCAGGTTCTTACGGCTGGTATAGCTCAGGGGCCTTACACGCTTGCCGCACCCTTTTGCAACGTTATATGAATTTGACTGGCGGCTTTGTTGGCGTGAAAGGCGACTATTCCACAGGGGCAGCACAGGTAATTATGCCTCACGTTTTAGGTACGATTGAGGTTTATGAGCAACAAACTTCTTGGGAAGTGATCTTAGAAAGCTCAGACATCGTAGTGCTTTGGGCAGCCAACCCGCTCACAACTCTTCGCATTGCCTGGACCTCCACCGACCAACAAGGGATCGAATATTTCAAAAAACTTAAAGAGAGCGGCAAACGTATTATCTGTATCGACCCTGTGAAAAGCGAAAGTTGCGAATTTTTAGGGGCAGAGTGGATCCCAATTAACACCGCAACCGACGTGGCCTTAATGTTGGGTATCGCCCACACCTTAGTAAGCGAAAACAAACACGACACCGCTTTCTTGAAAAAATACACCACAGGCTACGACAAATTTGAAAGCTACCTTTTAGGCAAGGACGACAACCAGCCGAAAGACGCGGCCTGGGCCAGCCAAATCACCGGCGTACCAGCCGATCTTATCAAACAATTAGCCGCTGACTTCTCGTCCAAACGCACCATGCTCATGGGCGGCTGGGGTATGCAACGCCAACGCCACGGTGAACAAACCCACTGGATGTTGGTCACCCTCGCTTCAATGCTAGGGCAAATCGGCCTACCAGGTGGCGGCTTCGGCTTGAGCTACCACTACTCTAACGGCGGTGCACCAACGGCAACGGGCGGTATCTTAGGTTCAATTTCTGCCAACCCATCAGGTCAAGCAGGCGAAAAAACCTGGTTGGACGAAACCTCCAAAATGTCCTTCCCTGTGGCTCGCATTGCTGATGCCCTGCTCAACCCGGGCAAAACCATCCAGTACAACGGCACGGAAATCACCTATCCAGATATCAAGGTCATCTACTGGGCGGGCGGTAATCCATTTACCCATCACCAAGACACCAACACGCTGATCAAAGCCTGGCAAAAACCTGACACCATCATTGTGAACGAAGTCAACTGGACACCAACAGCCCGTATGGCGGACATCGTCTTGCCAGCGACCACCAGCTACGAACGCAACGACCTCACCATGTCAGGCGACTACTCCATGATGAACATCTACCCGATGAAACAGGTGGTTGAACCGCAATTTGAAGCCAAAAACGACTTCGATATTTTTGCGGAACTGGCCAAACGTGCAGGCGTAGAAAAAGAGTTCACCGAAGGCAAGAGCGAAATGGAATGGCTGCAAAGTTTCTATCAAACCGCCTTTGAAGGAGCCAGAAAGAACCGTGTGCTCATGCCAAAATTTGAAAAATTCTGGGAAGAGAACAAGCCGATCACCTTCAAGGCCAGTGAAAAAGCCAAAAAATGGGTGCGTTATGAAGAATTCCGCAATGACCCACTGCTCAACCCATTAGGCACACCATCAGGCAAGATCGAGATCTTCTCTGATGTGGTCGCCAAAATGAACTATGACGACTGCAAGGGCCATCCAAGCTGGTTTGTCCCAGCCGAGTTCGCCGGCAACGTAACCGCTGAAGAGCCGTTAGCCCTAGTGACACCACACCCTTACTACCGCCTCCACAGCCAACTTTGCCACACTTCATTGCGTGACAAATACACCGTGGCGGGCAGAGAACCTGTGCTCATCCATAAAGACGACGCAGCCGCCCGCGGCATTGCAAGCGGTGACATTGTGCGGATTTTTAACAAACGTGGACAGGTGTTAGCCGGTGCAGTGGTGACTGATGGCATCATCAAGGGCACAGTCGCCCTACACGAAGGGGCCTGGTACGATCCACAGGATTTAGGCAGCAGCGACAAGCCACTGTGTAAATTCGGCAACCCGAACGTACTCACCCGTGACGAAGGCACATCTAAACTGGCCCAGGGTAACTCACCAAACACTGCAACCGTTCAGGTGGAGAAGTTTGTGGGCCAAGCACCTGAAGTGACGGTCTTTAAACAACCAAAAATCGCAGGTTAAGGCCTCTAAATAGCAAAATCCCAGCCTAGGCTGGGATTTTTTGTTGCCTCATCAAAGGGGCAAAAAATAAGGCGGTTTCAACCGCCTCTGGAAATTATTGGTTGTTCTGAACGTAATCAATGGCTGATTGAACAGTTGTGATTTTTTCAGCTTCTTCATCTGGAATTTCGATGTCGAATTCTTCTTCTAAAGCCATCACTAGCTCAACAGTGTCTAAAGAGTCAGCGCCTAAGTCTTCAATGAATGAAGCTTCTGGTTTTACATCTTCAGCTTTCACGCCAAGTTGTTCAACGATGATTTTTTTTACGCGTTCTTCAATGCTCATTTTTTGTTTCCTATTGTGAAATCGCCTAAGTGCGAGAGTTAAAAGTGTAAAGAAAATTTCACTAAATTCAACGCTTTTCAAAAGGTCAAACCAGCGTCGCTTTTCCACACACCTAAGTTAAGGGTTTCGCCCATTGGGCTGAGCGAAAAAGCGGTCTAATTCTACCACTATGATTAAGGTTTATCTATACCCTAATTTTGATTTCGCCCTACAAGCGGGGGATTTTGGCCAAAAATTTGCAAAATTTGGGCTTTTTTGCATTTAGGCATTGACATATTTTCAATACTTGCTTTAATGCTTGCCCAATTTTGATTTTTTCGATAACCCCTTATTTTAGAGGCATATTATGGCAGAAAGTTTTAGCGTAACCCGCCGTTTTTTTGATGATAAAAATTACCCGCGTGGCTTTTCCCGCCACGGCGACTACACCATTCGTGAATCCCAGCTTTTAGAGCAATTTGGCCAAGCCTGTCTTGCCTTGGAATTAGGCGAGCGTAAGCCTGCTACCAAAGAGGAAAAACAATTTGTTGCGGTGGTCAAGGGCGAGGCAGAAGCTCAAAGCCTCTTGGAAAAAGTGTGGATCAAATACCGCACCAAAATCAGCAACACCCACCGTGTTTACACCCTTTCAGGCAATACTGATGCCTCTGCGGACGATTTTACCGCCACAGAATAACCCTCCTCCCCCAGTTTTGGGGGAAGATTTTTATAAAGAACCATGTCACTAGCCATCTCCCACTATCCCCAATTACTTGCAGAAAAAGCCCAAAGGCTGACCGCTTTATTGGCCCCTTTTGATGCCCCTGAACTAGAGGTTTTTGCCTCCCCCACCAGTCACTTTCGCCTAAGAGCCGAATTTCGGGTCTGGCATGAGGCCGGCGATCTCTACCATATCATGTTCGATCAGGCCACCAAACAACGCTATCGGGTGGATGAGTTCCCCATTGCCAGCCAGCTCATCAACCGTATGATGACCGTCCTGCTGGCTGAAATTAAGGGCAATGACCTCCTGACCCGCCGGCTCTTTCAGGTGGACTATCTCAGCACCCTGAGCGGCCAGATTGCCGTGTCTATGCTCTATCATAAGACACTGGATAAAGAATGGGAACAACAAGCCCGCCTGCTTAAAAAACGCTTAGAGGGCTATGGCTTTGATGTTCAGCTCATTGGCCGGGCCACCAAGCAGAAGATTGCCCTAGATCAGGACTATGTGGAAGAAAGGCTGGAAGTCCATGGCCAAGCCTATATCTACCGCCAGGTGGAAAACAGCTTTACCCAGCCCAATGGCTTTATGAACATTAAGATGTTGGAATGGGCCAGATCTTGCACCGCAAATAGCCAAGGGGATTTGTTGGAGCTCTACTGTGGCAATGGCAACTTTTCCATCGCCCTGGCTGGCAACTTCCGCAAGGTGCTGGCCACTGAGATATCTAAGTCTTCCGTTCAATCTGCCCAATACAATATTGAGCAGAACGGGGTGGATAACCTGCAAATCATTCGGATGTCAGCCGAGGAATTTACCCAGGCCATGAATGGGGTGCGGGACTTTTATCGCCTCCGAGGCATTGATCTGAAGAGCTACGACTGCAATACCATCTTTGTCGATCCGCCACGGGCAGGGCTGGATCAGGCCACTCTTGATATGGTGCAGGCCTATGAGCGGATCCTCTATATTTCCTGCAACCCCGACACCCTGGCCGACAACCTCAAGCAGCTCAGTCAGACCCACCGGATTGAGCGAGCCGCCCTCTTTGACCAGTTCCCCTATACCCATCACATCGAAAGTGGGGTTTGGTTGGTGCGAAAAATGTGATCTAGCTAGCAAAAATGTGACTTCAATGGTCGCATTTTTTTTGTTTGAATTACAATGCTAAAACGATTTAGACAGAGGAATGCCCATGCATATTTTCAACCAAGGTAAGTACAAGAGCCTGCACGCCCAAGAGGCCGGTGAGTTAGACGCGGTTCGTCAAACTGTATTAGAAGATCAAGACTTCTACCCAACCTACCACCTGGCCCCGCCAACTGGCCTGCTCAACGACCCCAACGGCCTGATTTTTGACGGCGAGAAATTCCATATCTTCTACCAGTGGTTCCCCTACGATGCCCTGCACGGCATGAAGCACTGGAAGCATTTTGTCTCCCAGGATTTGCAAACTTTTCGTGAAGCCGACCCGCTTGTGCCGGATGAGATGTTTGAGTCCCACGGCTGCTATTCGGGCGGGGCCATTCTCTGGCAGGATAAGATTGTAGCCTTCTACACTGGCAACACCCGCCGGGCTTCGGACAATCAGCGGGTTCCCCACCAAAATATGGCCATCTTTGACAAGAGCGGGAAGCTGCTAGAAAAACGTTGCCTGCTAGACCAGGCTCCTGCGGGCTATACCGAACACGTGCGGGATCCTAAGCCTTGGGTAACAGCAGAGGGTAAGATCCGCTTTGTGCTGGGGGCCCAACGAGAGGACTTAACCGGTACCGCCCTAGTCTATGAAATGGACGACCTGCAAGGCCCGGCCCGCCTCTTGAGTGAATTGGCCGTGGAAGACTTTGACAACAGCCAGGTCTTTATGTGGGAATGCCCAGATCTCTTCAAATTAGGCGGCCAGGATATTTTTGTTTGGTCGCCCCAGGGGAAAGAAAGGGAAACGACCCGCTTTCAAAATAACTACCACGCCACCTACGCCCTAGGCAAACTAGCAGAGAAGAGCCTCCAGGCCCAACATATTGAAGAGCTAGACTACGGCTTTGACTTCTACGCCCCACAAACCGTGCAAAATACTGACGGCCTCTTGCTGGGCTGGGTCGGCCTGCCAGATCTGACCTACCCAACTGACAAGTACAAGTGGCACTCTATGCTGAGCCTGCCTCGCCAGTTACGGGTGGAGGGCCATAAGATCTACCAAAAACCGGCTCAACAGGTTTATGATCTCTTGGGGCCAAAAGTGGGCTTGAAGCTTCAGGGCAAGCAGGAGCTTGCTCATCTTGATCGTGCCTATTTGCAAATTTCTGTGCAAAATCAACCGCTTGAGCTTAAGTTCTTCAATAATGCCCAGGGCCAACACTTGGTGCTTCGCTATGAAAAAGGCCTCTTGAGCTTGGATCGTTCTCAATCCGACCAAACCGACCTGATGGAAAAATTTGGCAGCCTTCGTCACTGCGAGATTGGTCAACTAGATAAACTGGAAATCTTCCTTGACCGTTCGGTTATTGAGATTTTTGCCAATGATGGGGAAAAGGCCCTAACCTCTCGCTTCTTTATTGCTGAGCGGGAGAATGTGGTGGAAGCATCTAGAACTGTGGAAGCTACGATAGCGAAAGTCGGTTCGATTGCTTATTTGTAGGACGACTGATGGCGCAAGCGTCCACGCTTGTGCCTAATATGGATACTAAGCACCAGCCTGGAGGCTGGCGCTATCATTAAATAGAAAAAATGGACATTAAACAACCTAAAAAACGGATCACTCTGGGCGAAATTGCCCAGCTTGCAGGCGTGTCGAAAACCACGGCCAGCATGATTTTAAATGGAAAGGGAGAAAACTTCCGCATTCGGCCTGAAACCCGCCAGCGGGTAGAAGCCATTGCCAAGCAGCACGGCTACCGAGCCAATGCCTACGCCCGCTCCCTCCAGGCCCAACGCACCAATGTGATTGGCATGGTCATCCCTGATTTGGCCAACTACGGCTTTGCCTCCACGGCCAAGACCCTGGAAAAACTCTGCCGTGACAAGGGGCTTTTGTTGGTCATTGCCTGCTCGGACGACAACCCCCAACAGGAAAAACAGGCCATCGAACGGCTCTTGGACAGGCAGGTCGATCTGCTCATTACCGCCCCCACCCACCAAGACCCGAGTTACTACAACCAGATCATCAAACATACGCCGGTTCTGCAACTGGACAGGCACATCCCCAACCTGGAACTGTCCTATGTTATCAGCCAGGACAGGCCCGCCATTGCGGAACTTGTTGCCCAAACCGTTGCTCAAGAGGGCTTGAGCGAATATTACTATTTGGGCGGCAAACTGGCCCTTTCACCCAGTGAAAACCGCCTGCAAGGCTTTAAGCAGGGCTTGGTGCAAGCCGGCTTGGACCTGAATGAAGATTGGATCTGGCACAGGGACTATCAACCCGACTCGGGCTATCAGATGTTGGCTGACATTGTAGCCAAGCTCGGCCGTCTGCCCCAGGCTATCTTTACGGCTTCTTATACGCTTTTGGAGGGGGTTCTGCGTTATTTGACCGAGCATCAGCTTATGGATAAGCTCCTATCTGGCCAGCTGCACCTCACCACCTTCGATGATCATAAGCTGCTCAATGCCCTGCCTTTTAAGATCCACTCCATTGGACAGAACCATCAGGCCATTGCCCAGGCCATGTTTGGTTTGGTGGAACGTTATCTGAAACAGGAAAAGTTGGAAAGCCATCAGGTGGCTTGTGAGATTTTTTGGCGGTGATTTGTAAAAAATAGCTGATTTCTAACCGCTTGGTTGCTACCCAACGATAGCGCCAGCGTCCTCGCTGGTGCTGATAAGTCTAGGCACCAGCCTGGAGGCTAGCGCCATCAGCGTTACGATTTACGCTTGGCCCTCGGATGGGCGGAGTCGTAAATTTTGGCCAGATGTTGGAAGTCTAGGTGGGTATAAATCTGGGTGGTGGACAGGCTGGCATGGCCTAGCAGTTCCTGCACGGCCCGCAAGTCGCCGCTGGCTTCCAGCATGTGGGTGGCAAAGGAGTGGCGTAATTTGTGGGGGTGGACGGCGGTGTCTAAGTGCTGGGCCTGCCCCCATTTTTTCATAATAAGCTGAATAGCACGCTGGGAAAGTCGCCCGCCCCGTTGATTAAGAAAGAGGGCTGTATCTTGCGGATTAAAGTCCGCCCGCACGGCCAGCCATTTTTCGAGCGCTTCAACGGCCTTGGCGCCCATGGGTACAATCCGTTGCTTGTTGCCCTTGCCCAGCACCCGCACTTCTTGCAGGCCAAAATCCAAATCCCCCAAGTCCAAACCTTGCAATTCCGACAAACGCAGTCCCGAGCTGTACATCAGCTCCATCATGGCCAAATCCCGTTTTTCTGCTGGGCTTTCCCCTTCTTTTTCAAGCAATTGTGCCACCTGTTCAGCATCAATATTCTTAGGTAAATGCTTGCCCACCTTGGGAGCCTTAATACCAAGGGCGGGGTTTACGGCCATTTTTTCAGCTCGAATGAGAAATTGGAAGAATTGACGGAGGGCAGACAGGCGGAGGTTAATGCTCTTACTGCTCAAGCCCTGCTTGTGGCTTTGGGAAAGCAGCCAGCGGACGGTGGAGGGTTCTACTACCTGCCATTGCTCAATGCCGGCTTGAGCCAAAAGACTGCATACCGCCTGCAACTGGCGTTGGTAGTTGGAGAGAGTGTGGGGGCTGGCCTGACGTTCAATACGCAGGAAGTCCCAATAGGGTTGGGTCTGTTCAAAGAGAGCCAGGGCGAGGTTGGTGTTTGGCATACAAGCGGGTGGAGTTGGGGAAAAACTCGCAAATTATATGAGAAAAGATAGCGCCAGCCTCCAGGCTGGTGCTGAGAAAACATAAGGCACCAGCCTGGAGGCTGGCGCCATCTGTGTTGCTTTAAATATAACCGTAAGTCATCAAACGCTCATAACGGCGATCCAGCAAATCTTCTTGGCCTAGTGGCGAGAGATCGGCTAAATCGTCCAAGAGACGTTGTTTGAGGTTGGCGGCCATTTCGTCAAAATTACGGTGGGCGCCGCCCAAAGGCTCTGGCACGATATTATCAATCAGGCCCAGCTCCTTGATACGAGGCGCGGTCAAGCCCATAACCTCTGCGGCAGTGGAGGCCTTTTCGGCACTCTTCCATAAAATAGAGGCACAGCCTTCTGGGGAAATCACTGAGTAGGTAGAATATTGCAGCATATTGACCTTGTCGCCCACGCCAATGGCCAAGGCACCGCCTGAACCGCCCTCGCCAATCACAGTACAAATCACCGGCACCTTGAGCAGGGACATTTCACGCAGGTTGCGGGCGATGGCTTCAGACTGGCCACGCTCTTCCGCCCCAATGCCAGGGTAGGCACCTGGGGTGTCAATAAAAGTGATAATCGGCATATTAAAACGCTCAGCCATTTGCATAAGGCGCAAGGCCTTGCGGTAGCCCTCAGGGGCTGGCATACCAAAGTTGCGTTTGACCTTTTCTTTGACATTGCGGCCCTTTTGGTGGCCGATAATCATCACCGGTCGGCCCTCTAAACGGGCAATCCCGCCCACAATGGCCTTGTCGTCTGCAAAGGCACGGTCGCCAGACAGTTCATCAAATTCAGTGAAAATACGCTCAATATAGTCTAGGGTGTAGGGGCGGTCTGGGTGGCGGGCCATGCGGGAAACCTGCCAGGCGTCCAGGTTGGAAAAGGTTTTCTTGGTGAGTTCTTCGCTTTTCTTTTGTAGGCGTTTGATTTCATCATCAAGATTGATTTGGCTGTCTTTGGCGGCCATATCCTTTAGGGCTTCAATTTTGGCTTCAAGCTCTGCAATCGGCAGTTCAAAATCTAGATATTCTTGAGTCATGCTCTTTTCCTTTTGAAAAATAGGGACAAAACGCCCCTATTTTAGTACGTTTAAGGCAAAATGTATTGAGAAATTTTACAGGTCTAACGTTTTGCAAAAAATCGCCTGATTTTTACCGCTTGTCAGCCGCTTCTTTATCCTTCATGGAGGCAAAAATCATGGCCAAAATCGGGCCTGAAATATTGTGCCAGAAGCTAAAGACCGCACTTGGCACAGCCACTACAGGATTGGCCTTAAAGTGCAGGGCAGCTAGGGCGACGCCTAGGCCAGAGTTCTGCATACCCACTTCAATGGAAATGGCCTTGCTGTCGTAGAGGGAATTTTTAAAGAGGCGGGCGAAACCGTAACCAATGGCATAGCCGATCACGTTATGCAGCACCACCACGGCAAAAATTAGGAGGCCAGAGGCGATAATTCTGTCCTTGCTGACTGCTACCACCGCCATTACGATTAAGATGATGGAAATCACGGAAACCAGGGGCATAGTTTGGCTGAATTGGTCGATTTTTTGTTTGAAAATAGAGCGAATAAGCACGCCGATAAAGATCGGCACCAAGACCATTTGCACCACGGAGATAAACATATTGGTTGGGTCGATTTCGATCCACTGGCTGGCGAAAAGATAGAAAATGGCCGGAGTTAAAATCGGCGCCAAGAGGGTGGAAATGGTGGTGCAGGCCACGGACAGGGCTGTGTTACCACGGGCCAAGAAGGTCATCACATTGGATGAAGTGCCGCCTGGGCAGCAGCCGACCAAGATAACGCCAATGGCCAAGTCAGGTTCAAGATGGAAGGCATGAGCCAGGGCAAAGGCTACGGTTGGCATAATAACGAATTGGCCGACGACACCAATGGCCACAGCCTTAGGGTTTTTGGCGACTTCGCCGAAGTCCTTAAAGGTTAGGGTCAAACCCATGCCCAGCATGACAATGCCCAGTAAATAGGGAATCCATTTAACCAAGGGCTTAAAGGTTTCAGGCATGGCGCCTGCTAAAAGAGCAAACACCACCACCCAAATGGCGAAGGTCTTGCTGACAAAGTTTGTGAATTTTAAAAGGGCTTGCATAGGGCTTCCTGTTGTTTTTGTTAAAAGAGTGTAAAGACTAGCCCAAGTGTGGGGGAAAATAAAGGGGGGAAGTGAAAATTTATGAGGAAAATAAACAAAGGTCTGTCTTGCTTGAATCAGCAAAAAAACTTTGATCTACCTCTCATTTTTTCCTTTATTTACTTGCATATTTGGGGCTTGGGTATTAACCTTGGAGCCATTCTTCTTTATAGCCAAAACATTTGGAGTTTTTATGTCAAGATTAACGAGAGAACAAATTTTAGCACAACTTGAAAATGGACTAATTTCTTCCTGCCAACCTGTTGATGATGGCCCTATGGACTCGCCTGAAATTGTGGCCGCCATGGCCAAGGCCTCGGTGATTGGCGGTGCAGCAGGCCTGCGGATTGAGGGTATTGACAACCTCAAAGCTGCCCGTGCAGCCGTAGATGTGCCTATTATTGGCATTGTCAAACGTGATCTGCCAGACAGCCCTGTACGCATTACCCCTTTCTTACAAGACATTGACGATCTCTATGCAGCAGGTGCCGATATTATCGCTTTTGACGGCACAGACCGTGTGCGTCCAACCACCATTGAGGCCTGTGTAAAACGTATTCAAGAGCTGGGTGCCATGTCTATGGCCGACTGTTCTAACCTCAAAGAAGGCCTTTACTGCCAAGAGCTGGGCGTGGATTTAATTGGCAGCACCATGTCTGGCTATACAGGCGGGGAAATCCCGGCTGATCCTGATGTGCAGCTGGTGCGTGATTTAGTGGCCAAGGGTTGCCGTGTGATGGCTGAAGGCCGTTACAACACACCAGAACTGGCCGCTGTGGCCATTGAGAACGGGGCTTACGCAGTTACCGTGGGTTCGGCCTTGACCCGTTTAGAACACATTGTTAGCTGGTTTGTAGGAGCCATCGAAAATCGCAAAAAAGGGGGCTAAAATGACCGCTTGTTTAGCCATTGATATTGGCGGCACCAAGATTGCTGCCGCCTTGGTGGAGCTGGGTGCAGAGGTGAAAATTACTGATCGCACCCAAATTCACACGCCACAAAACCCAACGGCAGAGGCCTTAGATGCTGCCTTAACCCAGGTTTTAGCCAAGTTTGCAGGCCGCTTTGATAAAGTATCGGTGGCCTCCACTGGCATTATCCAAGACGGGATCTTAACCGCCCTTAACCCCAAAAACTTGGGTAATCTGGCCTTTTTCCCGCTTAAAGAGAGCATTGAAAAGCATACAGACAAGTCCCTTTATTTGATGAACGATGCCCAGGCGGCGGCCTGTGCTGAATATCTAGGCCAAGACAGCCAAAAGGTCAAAAATTTTGCCTTTATCACAGTGTCCACAGGCGTGGGGGGCGGCATTATCTTAGATGGTAAGCTCTTCACTGGCCAAAACGGGGTGGCAGGCCATATCGGCCATTCCTTGGCAGATCCCAATGGAGAGGTTTGTGGCTGTGGCCGGGTAGGCTGTGTGGAAGCGGTGGCCGCTGGTCGAGCCATTGCCAGAGAGGCAGCCAAGTGGGAACAGCCTTGCGATCCGCCAGAGGTCTTTGAACGCTTCCGTGCGGGCGACCAACAAGCGGCTGATTTAGTGGATAAATCTGCAAAAGCCATTGCTAACCTGATTGCTGATTTAACCATCAGCCTAGACATTGAGTGCATTGCCCTGGGTGGCAGTGTGGGCTTGGCCCAAGGCTATGTGGAGCGGGTGAAACACTTATTGGCCCAAATGCCAAAAATCTACTCCCCTGAAATCGTCTTGGCCCATTATGCCCAAGATGCGGGCTTGATTGGGGCCGCTTGGTGGGCAGAGCAGGCCTAAATGCTATAAGTAGACAAAACAAAAGGGCTAGGTTTAACCTAGCCCTTTGTCTATCTTGGGGGAGGGATTACATCATACCACCCATGCCACCCATACCGCCCATGCCAGCAGTGCCTAGGTCTGCTTTTTCTGGTTTCGGTAGGTCGGTCACCATACATTCAGTGGTGATCATCAGGCCTGCAATAGAGGCTGCGAATTGGAGGGCTGAACGGGTGACCTTGGTTGGGTCTAAGATACCCATTTCCAGCATATCGCCGTATTGCTCAGTGCCTGCGTTATAGCCGTAGTTGCCGTTGCCGTCTTTGACGTTGCGGGCTACCACTGAGGCCTCTTCGCCAGCGTTGGTCACGATTTGACGAAGTGGGGCTTCCATGGCACGCAGGGCCAGGCGGATACCGACATTTTGCTCTTCGTTATCGCCTTTAAGGGTGTCAGCCACCTTGCTGGCTGCACGCACAAGGGCCACACCGCCGCCGGCAACCACGCCTTCTTCCACCGCTGCACGGGTGGCATGGAGGGCATCGTCCACACGGTCTTTCTTCTCTTTCATTTCCACTTCGGTTGCTGCACCCACTTTGATCACAGCCACACCGCCTGCTAATTTAGCCACACGCTCTTGGAGTTTTTCCTTGTCGTAATCAGAAGTAGACTCTTCGATTTGTTGGCGAATTTGGGCAATACGGGCCTTGATTTGGCCTTCATCACCGATACCATCAATGATGGTGGTGTTGTCTTTAGAAATCACCACACGTTTGGCCTGGCCAAGCTCTTCAATGCTGGCTTTTTCAAGCTCCATACCGATTTCTTCAGAAATCACAGTACCCGCAGTCAAGATAGCGATGTCTTGAAGCATGGCCTTACGGCGGTCACCAAAGCCAGGGGCTTTAACAGCAGCCACTTTGACGATACCACGCATATTGTTCACAACCAAGGTTGCCAAGGCTTCGCCTTCGATGTCTTCAGCGATGATAAGTAAGGGTTTACCCGCTTTAGCCACGGCTTCAAGCACAGGCAGGATTTCACGGATGTTGCCCACTTTTTTGTCCACTAAGAGGATGTAAGGGCTGTCTAATTCCACATTGCCAGCTTCTGGCTTGTTGATGAAGTATGGTGAGAGGTAGCCACGGTCGAACTGCATACCCTCAACCACGTCTAACTCATCTTCTAAACCTGTGCCATCTTCAACAGTGATTACGCCTTCTTTGCCTACTTTTTCCATGGCCTGAGCGATTAAACGGCCCACAGTTTCGTCAGAGTTGGCAGAGATGGTACCCACCTGCTCAATTTCTTTTGAAGTTTCGCACGGTTTAGACAGGGTTTTGAGTTCAGCCACTACAGCCGTTACAGCCTTGTCGATACCACGTTTAAGATCCATTGGGTTCATACCCGCGGCCACGGCCTTTAAGCCTTCGTTTACAATGGCTTGGGCCAGTACGGTTGCAGTTGTTGTACCGTCACCTGCGGCATCATTGGCTTTTGAAGCCACTTCTTTTACCATTTGGGCACCCATGTTCTCGAATTTATCTTCTAATTCGATTTCACGAGCCACAGATACACCGTCTTTGGTGATGGTTGGGGCACCAAAGGCCTTGTCTAAAACCACGTTACGGCCTTTGGGGCCTAGGGTCACTTTTACTGCATCGGCTAAGATATTTACGCCGTTTAACATTTTTGAACGGGCGTCGTTACCAAATTTTACGTCTTTTGCTGCCATTTTTTGTTCCTTTTGAAATCAATATGAAATGAGATGTTTTCGCTCCACCCGTTTACGGGGGAGCTGCCCAAAGGGCTGAGGGGGATTTGCAAATTTTTTCGCAGTTTAGACCGCTTGCCCCCCTCCGCCTTCGGCACCTCCCCCGCAAGCGGGTGGAGGGAAGTAAGAGAGCGGGAATTACTCCACAATCGCCAAAATATCGCTTTCAGCTAAAATCAAGACCTCTTCGCCGTCGATTTTCTCGGTTTTCACGCCGTAGCCTTCATTGAAGATAACCACATCGCCAACCTTAACGTGCATTGGGTGAACAGAACCGTTTTCTAAGATACGGCCAGGGCCGGCCGCAATCACCTTACCACGGGTGGACTTGGTGGCGGCCGAGCCGGTTAAAACGATACCGCCGGCGGACTTGGTTTCTACTTCTTCACGTTTTAAGATTACTTTATCGTGTAATGGATGAATTGCCATGAGAATTGCTCCTGTAAATAAAATGTTATCAAAACGAGCTTCTATGTAGGGGCGGTTTTACGCCTTTCAAGGGCGAAAATAAAAAAAATCGCCTTATGTGAGCCATAAAGCGATTTTGTTGCCTATTTATTCAGCTGAAAAGGCAGGAAGAGGCTAAGTGGCCGTTTTCTAGCAATTTCACCCACACACTTGATGATGGCCCACCAGCTGTCAATTTCCGTGTTGCGGGAACGCAGGGCCACCCAGAGGGTCAGGGAGAAGCTGACAATCAAGTTCACTATACCAATCAGCAGCACAAAGGCCAGAGACTGCCAGAATATAGCCCAGCCCAGGGAGCCGCTGATAATGGCATAGCCCACATTGGCAGAG
The DNA here is from genome assembly GCA_012221805.1 of Pasteurellaceae bacterium RH1A. NCBI lineage: Bacteria > Pseudomonadati > Pseudomonadota > Gammaproteobacteria > Pasteurellales > Pasteurellaceae > Pasteurellaceae bacterium RH1A. Next base: position 748,778 of record CP015195.1, read on the forward strand.
GAGAAAGCCACATGGCGGATGTCTAGCGGCAGACCCAGCCAGTAGCCGATAATGCCGGTTACGCCCAAGAGCATACCAAAGGCCAAGTTACCCACAATCGAGCCGATATGGTTATGCAAATAATCGGCAAATTTGCCCCGCATGTTTTCAGTCATAAGCAGTTTGAGGCAGGGGTGCTGACGCAGGCGCATACGGGTGTTGAGGTAGTTGCTGCGGTTGTCGAAAAAGCCCGAGATAATGCCCGAACAGAAGAGCCACACACCCGCAATGGCCGCAAACCAAAGTGTGCCCTTGGTTGGGTCGATGGAGCTTAATTGGTAGGCGATTTCCTCTTTATCAAGCAAGGCCATGCCGGTGTAATGGGCGTAGCCATAGGCGATGGCGGCGGCCAGGCTGACCGAGATGATCACATTACCCAAGACTGCAATGCTTTGCGAACGCAGTACGTCCACCAAGAGTTGGGCCAGCTTCATATCCACCGCCCGCCCTTGTGGGTTGCGTTCGACCGCTTCGGCAAAGCGGGCGGCCGTCATGGCAGGCTGTTTGGTGGCCACGGTAAAATGCAGCATAAAGATCAGGGTAAAGCCCAGGCCATAATTTAAGCCCTCGGCCAGGCCTTTCCAGACCTTATCATCAATGATCCCGCCCAGGTAAATCTTAAAGAGGGCCATCAAGGCAATAATCACCCCGCCGCCTGCGGCTGAGAAAAACATGCCAAAATATTCCTTTTTATCACGGGTAATATAATGCTCGCCGTGATCGCTGGTGTGCTGGGTAATGCTGCGGGAGAGCATTTTCACGCTCTGGCGCATAATGTCGGTGGCACTGTGTTGGTTGGCGGCCGCCTTGGCAAAGATTTTGGCCGCATGCAGCACATGGGGGCGTGAAAGCTCGGGCTTGGCGAAGATCTCCATCAGCATGGCCAGCCGCTCCAAGGTTTGGCTCAGGCGTTCTAAAAGATAGGCCACACCCAAGGAAGAACCAGCCGTTGAGCCACGCTTGTGCAGGCGTTCGATCAGATCTCGGCACTGCTCAAACATGACCGCAATATGAGCATCATCATAATCCTGGCCAGCCTTACGGGCTTCAAGCCAGAGGGAAATTTCGCCTTGCAGGGCAACAAAAGGGGAGTGGGCATTGAGCAGCTGTGGCTCCAGCCGAATTAGCTCAGGCTCCAGCTCCTCAGCTGCAATCCAGATGGACAGCATTTTGATGGCGTAAAGGCCCTCGTGTTCCAGGTGATCTTGCAGCCACTGCTTGTCCTGCTCGTTGGTGAGATCATCAAGCGTGCTGAAAAAGGTCAGCCAGTCACGGTTGGACAGGGCATCCAGCCACTTTTCATCGTCACGATCGCAAAAGAGTAGGAAGAAGACATCACGCAAGTCCTGGGTGTCTTTAAAGGCTGGGTTGAACTTATCATAAAGGCGATTACGCATCTCCCGCCCAAAACCGTGACGGGCCAAAATACCGCTGCTGACCAAGAGCGGATAGAGCCGAATCTGGCAGAGCCAACGACAAAGCAGGCTGGCCACCGCCTGACCCAATTCAGGGCTATCACGCAGGCCGCTTGCAAAAACTTGCAATTTTTGCCCCGCTTGTTCAGGCTCGCCTGAGCGTAACCACTGGCAAAGGGCGTTGAGCAGGCCAAAGGCATCATTTTGCTCAAGATAAGAGGCCAGCTGGGGAATCAGATTTTTTTCTAAGGTCGTATTTGACATGATCGCTCCGAGTTGAAAAGGGAGTGATCATAAGGTATGCAGGGCAAGAGGGCAAGGGGTGGCGGTTTTTTAGTCGATTATTGAGAATCTTAGACCGTAGCGTGGGCTTTAGCCCACGCTACAGAGGTTGATGTGAAGATCAACGAGGTTTAAGCCAACCTAGCAAAAGCCTGCTCAAGGTCTGCCAAAATATCTTGTACATTCTCAATCCCAACCGAAATGCGGATCAGGCCAGGGGAAATGTTGATCTTGGCCAGTTCTTCCTCGCTCATTTGGCGGTGGGTGGAAGTGGCTGGGTGGAGGGCGCAGGTGCGGATGTCGGCCACGTGGACTTCACGGGAAACCAGCTTCAGAGCATTGAGCCACTTGGCGGCTGCCTCACGCCCGCCCTTAATTTCAAAGGAAATCACGCCACATAGGCCATTTGGCAGGTATTTTTCCTTGAGGGCATAATCTGGCGAGCTACTTAGGCCTGGGTAGTTTACGCCTGCAACTAAATGATGTGCTTCTAGGAACTGGGCCACAGCCAGGGCATTGCTATAGTGGGCCTGCATCCGTAAAGGCAGGGTTTCAAGGCCTAGGTTGAGCAGGAAGCTGTTTTGCGGTGCAGGTGTAGCACCTAAGTCCCGCATAAGTTGGACTCGTGCCTTGATGATATAGGCCGCTGGGCCAAAGGCTTCGGTATAGACCAGGCCGTGGTAGGTTGAATCAGGCTGGGTAAAGGCGGGGAACTTGCCGCTGTGCCAGTCGAAGTTGCCGCCATCAATAACGATACCGCCCATGGCAACGGCGTGGCCGTCTAAGTATTTGGTGGTGCTGTGAATCACAATATTGGCTCCAAAGTCAAAAGGCCGGCAGAAGTAAGGGGTGGCAAAGGTATTGTCAATTAAAAGCGGGGCCTGGGCCTTTTGGGCCAGCTGGGCAAATTTTTCAATGTCTAGCACCCGCAATTCAGGGTTGGCCACGGTTTCGCCGAAAATGGCCTTGGTGTTAGGTTGAATGGCTTTTTCTAGCTCTTCCAAAGGCAGACTTTGATCAACAAAGGTTACGCTAATGCCCATTTTCTTAAAGGTGTGGGCGAAGAGGTTGTAGGTGCCGCCGTAAATTGAGGTAGAGGAAATAAAGTGATCGCCGGCTTCAAGCAGGTTTAAGAGGGCATAGAAAATGGCAGACTGGCCTGAAGAGGTGCATAAAGCACCCACGCCGCCTTCAAGGGCGGTTAGCTTTTCCTCCACCACATTGGTGGTTGGGTTGGCCAGGCGGGTGTAGAAAAAGCCGGCTTTTTTCAGGTCGAAGAGATCGCCGATGTCCTCGGCCGAATCATAGGTAAAAGTAGTGCTTTGCACGATAGGGGCAACACGGGGTTCGCCCGATTTTGGGCTATAGCCTGCGTGCAGGCACTGGGTTTCAAATTGCATAGGTTCTCCTTTTGATGTTGATGATAAACCCTTAGATTGTACAAGGCTTGCACCTTAATGCAAGCCAACAAGCGGGGCAAATGGCCGAAAAACTTGCAAATCTAGAGAGGCTTCAAATTCTTGTCCAACAAGCCCTTTAAGAGGAGCTTGCCCTCCTTAAAACGGTATTCCGCATATTCTGCTTGGGCATAATATTCCCCTAGGCCTTCGGCAAAGAAATAATCCTGGCTGGGCAGGCGGGGCTGGTTGTGGTGGAAGGTGTTGATGGGCAGGTAAACCCCTGGCTGGCAGCCGGTAAAATTGCTGGGTTCTTCTGCACTTAAACGGCAGAAGCTGGCCAGGCCGGCTTGGTCGGTTTGAACCAGGGCATAGAGCGAACCTGTCAGGTTCTGCTGATACATCTCATCTTGTATCTCGTTCAAGATTTGGTAGTTTAAGATCATATAGTCGCCCTGCATAAGGGAGCGGGGATCGACTGGGGCGATTTTCAAAATCACAGGCTGGCCGCTGCTTAAAATATCCTCAAACTGATGAACCTTGTAATTAACCAAGCCCAAAACAGCCAAACCCAGGGCCAAGATGGCACTCGGCACTTGCCAACCGGCTTTTGGAGCTGGAACAGGGTTGGAGGCTGCTTTTTGGGCTGGCAAAAAGAGGCTACTGATGAGAAAGAGCAGGCCATACAGGATAAGGGAAATGCCCTTATAGAGCAGGGGGATAGCCAGGGAATAGTAGTAAAGCCCCAGTTCTAGCACCAGGCAGGCTAGAGCCAAGATCAGCACTAGGCGCTGGTTTAAACGGTAGGCCAGCAGGAGTAGGGCCACATAAAAGAGGATTTGGCCAGAGGCAATAAAGCCCAGGGCAGTCAAAAGCCAAAGCAGGCTGAGGGCGATATAGGCCAAGATCCCTAGGCTCTGTTTGTGGCTGTTAAGCCAAAAAATCAGCAGGGGAGCAAGGCAGAGAGCCAGATAGCCCAGCCAAGGCAGGGAGGGGGTGAAGCCCTCTAAATTTCTGCCGATAAGAATATAAAACATATCTTGCAGGCTATAGATTTCACGGCCTAAAGCCAGCTGGCTTGAGGATTGGAGGAGGGTTTCATTCCAATTCATCAAGACGACAAAGATCCAGCAGGCCCAGGCTAGAGGGAAGGAGAGAGCTGGCTGGCGTTTGGCTCCCAAGGCAAAGAGGGCCAGGCTTAAGAGGGGGAGGGTGTAGTAGCCATAGAGGGCATAAACATTGGTGAAAATTTCGGTATCAATATAAATATACCAAACGGCCAACAGGCTAAAGGCAGAAGCGACCCGAAACCAAGGGCTTGGGCGTTTGACATAAAAATAAGCCATCACCAGGCTGCCCAGGAGCAGGGCCAGCAGGTTTATTTGCCCGTTTTCAAAGAAGAAATAGATAAAATAAAAGCTATAGCTTAAGAGGAGGAAAAAACCAAGAATATGTTGAGTAATTGGGCTAAGTTGGCCGCCTCTTTCCTTGCGATAGAGAACCAGGCTCAAGATGAAACATAAGAGACTGGAAGCCAAAATGCCCTCTTCTTCCAGGCCCAAGAATAAAAGGGCAAGCAGTGTCCCTAGCCCCATGAGCAAGGCCCAGAACAAGATAAGGGTTAGGCCCCAAGACATAAGCTTACTTTCCACTTGATGCTTTTGCTTAAACCAATGGGCCAGCAGGAAAAAGGAGCCAAGTGCCATCAGGGCAGGGAAGAAGAAGCTGAAGACCAAGCCCATTTCAGTGCCGTTTTTATTAAAGGTGAGATCCAGTAAAAAGAAGTTGCTGGAAAGCACCATATAAACCAAGCACAGGCTTAAATTGATGAAGTCGAAACGCTTATTTTTGTAATAAAAAATCAGGCAGCCCACCCAGGCCCAGCTGCCAAGATAGCCCAAGCCATCAAGCGAGCTGTTAAAGGGCAGAGCAACTAGAGCCAATAAAAGGTGACCCAAGCCAAGCGCCAGTAAAACCTTGGGCAGAATATGATGGCGCTCATCCCGCAAGGCTGCACGGCTATATTCGCTTAGGGCCAAGAAGGTAAAGCTCCACAAGGCGGCATAGAAAAAGGCGGTTTGGCCTAAAGCGGGATAAAATAAATCTATGCTGGCATGGGAGGTGGCGATAAAGAGTAAGAAAGCAGGCAGATTAGGCAAGAGGATCAGAAGTGGGATTTGACACACCGACCAAAGGGCAAAGAGCTGCCAGGCATTGGCCCCTGTTTGGTAGGTTTGGCCCACCAAGGCTAGAAGCCCGCCAATGGCCACCGACAAGACAAAACTCGCCCCCTTGGCATAGGCCTTTTGCCCTCGGGCGTAGAAGCAAGCGCTTAAAAGGGCAAGAGCCAGCAGCAAGGCCTGCATACCGTAAATCTTTTCGGCATCTGAAAAATAGTCCCAGTTGGCCGCCAGCCAAGTGATGATGCCGCTGGAAAACAAGCCAGCCCCAAGGGTGAGCAGCAGGAATTTTAGGTAGCCTGGCCAATTTTGATGGGTTAAAGCAGAAAACATCTGTCCTCCTCTTGCCTATAATGGTTGCAATCAATTCTCAATCAGCATAATATCGCCACTTTATCTTGTTTAATTTCCCTTTGCAATGAAGAAGCCTGTTTATATTTGTCTCGGTTTTATTTTTTTCGGCCTGGGCCTGATTGGCATCCCAACGCCAGGCCTACCAACCACGCCTTTTTTGCTGCTGGCCCTTTATTTTTTTAGCCGTAGCTCTCCCCGCCTGCAAGCCTGGTTTATGGGCACCAAGGTCTATCAAAAATACCTCAAGGACTACGATCAAAACCGAGCCATGACCATGAAGCAGAAACTGACCATCCTGCTGGTTTCCACCCCTTTTAGCTTTTTTGCCGTCTATGCCCTGCCCCATATTGGCGGCAAGATTGCCATGGTCTTGGTGATTTTAGTTCAGTATTGGTATTTTTTCTTCAAAATTAAGACCATTAAGCCCTAAATTTGCTAGATTTTTCTTCTTGAAAGCCTTATATTAGCGAACACTTGTAAGCTGAAAAATAAGAAGGAAAACAAGCGTCTATGCAAACCCTCGATCTTCATTTTGTAAACCGTGTACGCCAACAAGCCGCCAAGCAGGCTAACCTTCCTGCCCTACGCCATAAGGTAGGGAATAGTTGGCAGGATATTTCCTGGGCCAGCTTCCAGGCCCAGATCGATCAACTTTCCCTGGCCCTCTTAGCCTGCCAGATTGGCGTGCAGGATAAGATCGGCATCTTCGCCCACAATATGCCCAACTGGACTATTGCCGACATTGCCGCCCTGCAAATCCGTGCCGTAACCGTGCCCATCTATGCCACCAACACGGCCAAGCAGGCTGAATTTATCATCAACAATGCCGACATTAAGATCCTCTTTGTGGGCGACCAAGAACAGCTAGAAGCCGCCCTTAGCATTGCTGATAATTGCCCGCTTTTGCAAAAAATTGTCCTGATGAAACCGCTTGTCTGCCCTGAAAATAGCTTGGTTTGTAGCTGGCAGGACTTTGTAGCCTTAGGTTCAAGTCAATTTCAGGCTCAATTAGACCAGCGTTTGGCCGACAAAAACCTAAACGATCTCTTCACCCTTATCTACACCTCCGGCACCACGGGCGAGCCAAAGGGCGTGATGTTGGACTATGCCAACCTGGCCCACCAGCTAGAAGCCCACGACCTGGCCCTGCCCCATATTGACCACCAGGACAGCTCCCTCTCCTTCCTACCGTTTTCCCATATTTTTGAACGGGCCTGGATTGCCTATGTGCTGCACCGTGGGGCGGTAAACTGCTATTTGGAAGACACCAACGAGGTACGATCTGCCTTGACCGAATTGCAACCTACCCTCATGTGTGCTGTGCCAAGGCTCTATGAAAAAATCTACACCGCCGTGCTGGACAAGGTGCAAAAGGCCCCAATCCACCGCCGTGCCCTCTTTAACTGGGCCATTCAAGCGGGTCAAAAATATAAACAATCTGCAAATCCCTCTTGGTGGGCTAGAAAACAGTTCCAACTGGCCGATAAGTTAGTGCTGTCCAAATTAAGGGCCTTGCTGGGCGGAAAAATCCGCATGATGCCTTGTGGCGGCGCCACCTTAGAACCGACTATTGGTCAATTTTTCCAGGCCATTGGAGTAAACGTTAAACTAGGCTACGGCATGACCGAAACCTGTGCCACGGTTTCCTGCTGGGCCGAGGGCGATTTTAACCCGCATTCCATCGGCACCCTTATGCCTAATGCCCAGGTGAAGATTGGCGAGAACAACGAGATTTTGGTCAAGGGTGGCATGGTGATGAAGGGCTACTACAAGAAGCCTGAAGAAACCGCCGCAGCCTTTACCGCAGATGGTTTCCTCAAAACAGGCGATGCAGGCGAGATGGACGAGAGAGGCAACCTCTTTATCACCGACCGCATTAAGGAGCTGATGAAGACCTCCAACGGCAAGTACATCGCCCCGCAGTACATTGAGGGCAAGATTGGCAAGGACAAGTTTATTGAGCAGATTGCGGTGATTGCCGATGCCAAGAAGTATGTGTCGGCCCTGATTGTGCCTTGTTTTGATAGCCTAGAAGAATACGCCAAACAGCTCAATATCAAGTACCAAGACCGCTTGGAATTGATTAAGCATTCGGAAATCATCCAACTCTTTGAGAAGCGGATCAACGAATTGCAGCAGGAGTTGCCAAGTTTTGAGCAGGTCAAAAAATTCACCCTCCTGCCCCAAGCCTTTACCACCAAAATGGAAGAAATTACCCCAACATTAAAGTTGAGAAGAAAGGTGATTTTTGAGCGCTATAAGGCGCAGATTGAGGCCATGTATAGCTAACTTTTGAAATGAACCCGCTTGTTATAGGCAAGCGGGTTTTTAGGGGGCGTTGATAATTCAAGAAAATTGCTTGTTAGAAAAGAGGAAAGTGAAAACCTTTGAGATCCACTCCCCTCTTTAGCAAAGAGGGGCAGGGGGAGATTTGGCAGAAGAAATAGCAACGAAAGGGCTATTTTCGGAGAAAAAACAAACTAATTTCTGACTAATCATTCCTTCACTCCGTTATCACTACTGCCAAATCTCCCCTAACCCCTCTTTGCTAAAGAGGGGAAGCACATCTCTAGACAATCAAAGATCACGACAACCGCAAATTTTTCCGAATTATCAACAGCCTCTAGATCAATCCTCAATATAGGATGGCTTTTTAACCAAGCAACGATAGAGCTTAAAAGGTTTACTGTCACGAAAACGCATTTCAAGCGTATTTTGATTGATCACCCTGCCTTGAACAGAACTAATTTCAGGTTGGCGATTTATTGTAGGATCATCATAACCTGTTTCATCCGAATCATAGGCCTCATAAACCCCTGTAAAGGTGGTTTCACTGATTTCACTAAAATGCGTAGGAATAATGGAGGTGTGGCCAACCGCCCCAATATAAATGGCCTTTTCTTCAATTCGGTAAAGAATTTCCCACATACGATATTTATCATTACAATGTCCAATATTTGCCTTATCTTTCACCCAATACCCCCTAAAGGCTTGAGGAAAAGAAAGCATTCTTGATTGTTCAACCGCCCGAGAAATCGCCCCTAAAAGGCCAGGGCGCTGGCTAAGTTCGGCACAGCCTGCCAGGGTAAGGCCAAGGACAGTGGCTAAGAGTATCTTTTTCATGTTAGCCGCCTATTTTTTAAAGTAGTTCCATAAGTCGCTATAGGCGTTTTTATTACCATTAGTATCTTCCTCTTGAATTGATTTCATAAAAACCGTTTGGAATTGACTTGGTAAAACATAACTTTGGCTGGCTGAGTTGAACTCAACTAACACCTTGCCAGTTCGTTTAGCAAGCACTTTACGTTTATCCCAAGCCTCTGCGCCTGATCCTTCGGTATATGGTTTATATTTTGTGAGAGTATAATGGTATTCAATCGGGTAATAACCCTCTGTCATTTTTGATTTTGTATTGATTTTAGCAGTGCATTTGACAACCGTGTAAGAATCTTGCCAGTCCTCACTGAAACAGCCAGGGATAATTTTCATTTCTGATTTACTATCATAAATAATCCCCATCTTAGAACTGCGGCCTCCAGAACCTCCTGAGCTAGATATGATCCTAAAACCTTGTTGTTCTTTACCTAGACTAATAATTTCTGCTTCAATATTATCGCCACTGAAAGCACTATTTTCCGCTCCTGCTATTGTACCATTTGCCCCTAGTACCCATTGATCGCCAACCTTATCAAAGACATAGGTATAAATTTCCGCATTAAATGGCTCACCTAAAACAAGTAAATAACGCTTTTCTCCTTGGCTGGTTTTTATATCTTTTATTTTATATTCCATATCTCCCTTAACATAACGCTCCGCAAACTGCTGCTTACTCAAAGAAACGGGCGCTTTTTCTTGCAGAAAAGCACCTGAGGATAAATTATTCATCAGGCCTGTTAATTCCGCACAGGAGGCAAGGGAGAGGGAAAGGGCTGCAAGGGCTAGGGTTTTCTTCATGGTAAACTCCTTGGATATTTATAGTGTTTAAAAAGATATATATAGTCTTCATTAAAGTGCGTTTTATATACAAAATCAACAAAATTTACAAATTATCTTCAGGATTGGCCGTGGTGGCTTTTTCATAAAGAGCCAGTTCTTTAATCAGTACCAGCAGCATTTGCAGAAATTCAGGCATCAGACTGGCCAGGCAGTAGCCTTCTACAAAATAATAGGGCGGTTTGTCGAAGTTCATGGGCAGGAGTTGATCGGGCTGGCCGCTTAAAAGGTGCTGCTCGTAGGTTTCGCCCATAAGATGAACCAGGCCGATTAAATGGTTGGTTAGGGCCAGGTCTGGATGGGCTAGGCTGAGATCTAGACTCAGGTAGAAAGGGTAGTCTGGCTTCATGCAGACCTTCTCCATATAAAAGAGATTGCCTTCTCTGGAACACATAAAGCCCGAGAAAAGGTGATAATAGGCCTTTTTATAGAAAACCTCTTTGAGGATTTGCGACATTCTGTCGTTGGGAATAAAGGGTTCAGGGTTAGGATGACGGAGTTCAGACATAGCATATTCCTTGAAGGTGGGAGGGTAAATTCAGGGCAAAAAAAAGCCCCCCAACAATCATGAGATTATTGAGGGGACCCCTTTTCGGGTATGTAATTTACAGCTAAATTAGCGATCCGTCAAGTCTTTTGCCTAGAAAGTCTGCATTTTTCTACAAATATCAGGCAGATTACTGCAAAACCCATCTAAAAGCCTAAGTTAGTATGTAGTTTATTGGTAAGGACTTTTATAAAGTTAGCCAAATGAACGCACAAGAACGTAAAACCCTCCTTAAGCAACTTGGCTTATCCATTAAGCTAACCAGAATCAAGGCCGGCCTTTCCCAAGAAGAGCTGGCCGAAATTGCTGGTCTTCACCGTACCTATATTGGCATGGTCGAACGGGCTGAACGCAATATTTCAGTCATTAACCTAGTTCAAATCGCCAATGCCCTAAAGACCACAACAGATAATTTATTAGAGGGGCGGATTTAAGGCCCCTCTAACTTCTGTTACTTTAGCCAAGATAGGCTTTAATTTTTTCGATCATTTCCAGTTTTTGCTGGTTCTCTTCTACCACTCTATCAATATTTTGAATTTCTTCCTGTTTAATAATATTGACCACATTGCGAATAAACTGCCTGAAGTCATTATAGTGCAAGGAATTATATTCGTAAGCATGGCTGTCAAGTAATAATTGAATTTGACGTTGGAACTTACTTAATAAGATTATATCCAAGCCCATGGCATAGACTACGCTGTTTTCCATAATATCTCGAATAATATCTATATCCTTATTGATTTCTTCTGCAATTTCGTTAGGCGTTTTGCTTTTCGGAATATAAGGAATGAGTTTTTTCACATCTTTAGTTAAGATCTGCCAGCGGTGTGTTTGTTTAAAGAATGAGGCTAACGCATCAACCATTTGATCTTGGCTATGGTTGACATTTTGTTCTTCATTTTCTTTATTGCGATTAAAAAGGTTTACGTTAGAAAATAGGCCCTTGGCCTTCTCAACTTTTTTAGCTGCAAAATCAATAACCGTATCCACAGCCTTAACACTGAAAGGCTCATACTCATCTTTTGCCATTTTAATAAGCCGTCTAAACAGGCTTTCTCCCTCTTGGCCTTGGGTCAATAAGAGGTTAATGAGAGTAAAGTCATCGCATCCTTTTTGGCTGGCATAATAGGTATCTAAAATTAAGAAATCTTTAGCCGCATTTTCTACCTTTTCCAAGCGGTTATCATCGCCAATTGGATATAAGATCACATCAAATAAATTTCTCGAGAAGCGGACAAAAACATAATCAAGCTTGTCACTATTATAGGCATCTTTTTCCAGCACCTTATCTACGAAAATTTCCACTTCTTTACGAATTTGAGAGGAGAATCTATGATTGATTCGCTCAAGATCTAACACACCTTGCACAATTTCATTGATAATATTATTGCGTACCGTATCAAATTTTGTGTTAATAAAATCCTTAAATATGTGATTAAAGCTATTGAGCAAGGCAATCTGTTTCTCACTTCTAATATTAAGGTGGGCAGAGGTAATGGTGCCATCAGATGTGATGCTTTTTGCCCTTTTGCTACGGGAGTTTTCATTAGTAACATCATCCTCTGTTACTCTTATTTTTTGAAAGAGTTCATCTTGTGAAAAAAGCGCTTTCAGCTTTTGAATATCTTCATTTTCATGATTATCTACACCACTCTTTTCTTTTGTGCTTTCTTCATCTCTAAATTTGTTTAGGCGTGCAACAAAGCGATTTTCTAACTCATCCTTGGTTAAATCTTTAATGTCATCTAGGGCACTTTCTTTATCTGTAGAAATACGATAATTAAAAGAGAGGATATAATTTAATTCTTTTTTAAAGGCTTCTAGATTTTGCTTGATATTCTTCTCTAAGATATTAAATCTGTCGGTTTCATAATAATGAAATAAGGCCTCTCTTAAAGAATCAATCCCGCTATTTTCTAGAGGGATATTACTATGTCCGCCCGTAATCATATCTCTATCTCGTAAATGTTTATGGGCAGAACCCACAAAAACACGTTCTTTAATAGCAAGTTGGTGTTTTTCAACATCTTTTTCTAAGGTATCTCGGTTTTTAGTCAGTTCCTCAATGTGATTGACTCTATCTAGTTGATTACCAAAGATAAAGAGTTTATCTTTTAAAGGAATACCATCTTTATCTTTTCCCTCAATTAAAATATCTAAGGTTGTTCCTTGTAAACTAGGGTTAGTGGCAACATTTGTGATTAAAATGATCACATCAGCATTTTCTAAGCGTTCTTTAGTTTGTTTTTTATGTAATTCTGTTGGGGAATCAAACCCTGGTACATCATACATAACTATGTTTTTCATCTCTTTTAATTTAGAGGAAAATATATTTATATATTTTACGCTGCGAGGTTTAGATACATTGCCATTTTTACCTGTAATATAATGCTTGAATGCTATATCACTAATCTTATCTTCATCAAAAGTAATAATATTTCCAGTTAGTAATTGTTCCAAATCTTCTTTAGTACTCAAAATATCCCGAATATCTGCAATAATGTAGGTTTTATAATCAAATAAATCTGGGTTTTGTACTTTAAGATTCTCAATATGAGCATCAAAAACAGCCAGCTCAAGGTTTTTATAGGTTAGCTCAGGTTCAAGGGGATAGTTTACTTCAGACAACATTGTTCTAAAATTTTGGTTAAATTCCTCTTCACTATAAAAGCAAATCTCAGCAGAATCTTTGCCATCCGTTGAACTCATTAGACAGGTTGTGGTAAAGGTGCAGCGTTCTGTAGCAGAAGGCAAGAGGTTATTTTCAACCAAAGCGTTAGCAAAGGTAGATTTTCCTGCCTTTTCAAGCCCAATTACAGCTACTTCAAACTCATCTTTTTTGACTTTTTTGAGTAAGGTTTTACTTTTCTTATAAAGCTCTTCTAGAGCAAGGGCTGGGAAATCTTTTGAACTAAAAAGAGGATTGGTTTGAAGATCATCAAATAAGTTAATTTGTGCGGATAAGAGGTCAATTTGTTCGTGCTTTTTAGCATCAAATTCAGTATTCATAGCAGGCTCCATGACAAATAAATCATTATTAAGAAACGAATAGTGTTCATTTTATAGCCTTACAATAGCGTTGTGTCAAGATAGTAAGGGTATTTTGAGGAGAAATTTACATTCAGGAGAGGTTTTATGTTCCCAAAATCTGTTCACAAAATAGCAACCTTTGTCACCAATATTTTACCACCTAAGAGGTATATTTCGTTTGACAAGGCTAGGTGCAAGCACGAAAATAGCAAGCGTTTTCAGCTAACCCGTTTTAGCAGAAAACGCTTTCTTTTTATTTCGAGGATACAACTATGAGTATTTTTCAACAAACTGACCCAAGCCGTCGCCGCTTTGGTTTAGCCGTTTTTATCGGGATTATCGCAGGCATTATTTCTGCCTTCGTTAAATGGGGCGCTGAACACCCCTTCCCACCACGCAGCCCAATCGATCTCTTTACCGCAGCCTGCCCACAACCTGTGCTAGATGCCATGAATGCCGCCTCAGACCAGGTGGCCGCCAAGGCCATCGCCCTGCAAGAATGTTCCCGTGCCTTCTTAAACCCGCCGCACGTTTTCTTGCGTGACTATATCGGCATCGATCCAACAGAAGCCGCCTTTACCTTTGCAGACCACGCTTTTAACTGGATTGGCGTGACCCACATGATTTTCTCCCTGGTCTTTGCCATTGGTTATTGCTTGGTGGCCGAAGTCTTCCCGAAAATCAAATTCTGGCAAGGGATTGGTGCGGGTATCATCGCCAATATCTGTGTTCACTACATCACCTTCCCGGCCCTAGGCCTGACCCCGCCTGTGGCAGAATGGCCTTTATATGAGCATATTTCTGAATTAGTTGGCCATATTTTCTGGTTCTGGACCATTGAGGTTATCCGCCGTGACCTGCGTAACCGCATGACCCAAGAGCCTGATCCTGAAGTGCCTTTAACGCAGCCTTATCGTTAAAAATAAAACCGCTTATGTGAACCATAAGCGGTTTGTTTTTATGGCAGGGCCAAAATCCGACAGTTACACAGGTCGTCGCTTTCAAAGGCGGTCATTTCCCTGGCCTGTTTGCCTGGAATGGGGAAGAGCCTCACCGTCAGTGGTTTGTTGAGGCGGAAGGCCATGGTGCCGGTGTCCCGCATGATGGCAGTGATTTTCTCCACAGGTGTGTCGCCTGCAATGGGCACGGTGTCTAGCCCAATGCCGCAGACCGCACTGTAGGTCAGCAAGGCCCGAATATCAAAATCTCCCCTCTGCGTGCCTTGAGCCAGGCCCAAATCTTCTGTAACAGCCAGCATGAGGCCTGAAAAGCCAACTAAGGGCACATTTTTAACCGATTTAAAGACCCGAGTTAAGAGGGCAGAAGCCTCCACCGTGCCAGCTGCCCCGAAGTAAGGCACGCCTAGCAACTCATAAACCGTGGCCATGGAGGCACAATTTTTGGAAGGAGCGGCCGAGCTGTCAATGCCGGCAAATGCAAAATTCCCTGATAATTCAACCGCTTGTAGGGCAGCAAGAACCTCATCCACATGGTATTGCAGGGCCTGGGAAAGGGCCTCAAAGGCCTGATGGAAGCGGGCATTATGCTCATCTTGCGGCAAGTTTTTGAGGACTTCCACCATCAAATCGGGCGTTTCCAGGCCAATCACAAAGCTGTTAGGCAGGTCGCTGCTGTGGTAGCTGGCCGGAAAATAAGGAATAAAGGGTTGGCAGTTGAAATTGACGGTAAAGTTAAAGTTGCCCTCGCCCCGTGGGGTTAATTGGGCGATTTGCTGGATGGCCTGGGCGGAACGTTCAATCTGGGCATTGTCGAGGATCTGATTATCGTCCAAGGCGATATTGACACAGGCATTGCAAAGGTCGCCAAAGCTGGCGATCAGCTCTGGCAGGAGGGCGATTTCCTCCGCTGTTTTGGCCTCACCAATGGCAAAACGAATGCGTAAGCCGCTGTCATTCATGGCCTGGAGGAGCTGGCTTAGGTAGGCCAGATCTGCCTTGGCGGTTTCCAGGCTGGTCAGATTGAGGTATTGGCCAAAGGCATTGGTCACAATCCGAATGGTTTGAACGGTGTAGCCCTGGTTTTGCAGGGCGGGCACAAGAAGGTCAAATTCCGCCTTGGCCTTGGCCAGTTCTGCCTGCCATTGGGCCTTGTCTTGGGTCAGGGAGAGAAAGAGGGTAACGGCCCGCACTCGGCAGAGGGCCTTATTTTGGTATGACATGGGTTTGCTCCTAAGAATGAATTTAACAAAGTAGTAACATATTTATCTGGCTTTGCCAAATGAAATATGAAAAATCATTTGTCTTTGCCGCCTAAAAAATATATTATAGACGTCTAGATGGAAAAACGTCTAAAGCCAATTAGGTACAAGCGGTCAGAATTTGCAGGATTTTCGCAAAAACCGGCCGCTTGTCTTTTGCTTATATCACAAAATCGAGGAAAACATGGCGATTAACTTATTTACTTCCGAATCGGTGTCTGAAGGACATCCAGATAAGATTGCAGACCAAATTTCAGACGCAGTCCTAGACGAAATTCTTAAACAAGACCCCAAAGCCCGTGTGGCCTGTGAAACCTATGTGAAAACGGGGATGGCCTTGGTGGGTGGTGAAATCACCACTTCCGCCTGGGTGGACATTGAAAACCTGACCCGCCAGGTCATTTGCGACATCGGCTACACCCATTCTGATATGGGCTTTGACGCTCATTCCTGTGCAGTGCTTAATGCCATTGGTAAACAATCCCCAGACATCAATCAAGGCGTGGATCGGGCCGACCTGCTTGAGCAGGGTGCGGGCGACCAGGGCATTATGTTCGGCTATGCCACCAATGAAACTGAGGTGCTGATGCCTGCTCCAATTACCTATGCCCACCGTTTGATGGAGCAACAGGCCAAGGTGCGTAAATCAGGCAAGCTAGACTGGCTCCGCCCAGATGCTAAGAGCCAGCTGACCTTTATCTATGAAGACAACAAGATCAAGGGTATTGATGCCGTGGTGCTTTCGACCCAGCACGCCGAAAGCGTGTCGCAAAAAGAGGTTTATGAGGGCGTGATGGAGGAGATCATCAAGCCAATTTTGCCAAGCGAGTGGCTGAACCAAAACACCAAATACTTCATCAACCCAACCGGCCGTTTTGTGATTGGGGGCCCAATGGGCGACTGTGGTTTAACTGGCCGTAAGATTATTGTAGATACCTACGGCGGGGCTGCCCGTCACGGTGGTGGGGCCTTCTCAGGTAAGGATCCATCCAAAGTAGATAGATCAGCGGCCTATGCTGCCCGCTATGTGGCTAAGAACATTGTGGCGGCAGGCCTAGCTGATCGCTGTGAAATCCAGCTTTCCTATGCCATTGGCGTGGCCGATCCAACCTCTATTATGGTGGAAACCTTCGGCACGGGTAAGGTCAGCAATGAGGTGCTGGTTAAATTAGTGCGTGAGCATTTTGATTTACGCCCTTATGGCCTCATTCAAATGCTGGATCTGATCCGCCCAATCTACCGTGAAACCGCCGCCTATGGCCACTTCGGCCGTGAACACTTCCCTTGGGAGCAAACCAACAAGGCGGAAGCTTTGCGTTCAGCGGCTGGGTTTTAATTCGCTCACTTTATGATATTGATGGCGCAAGCGTCCACGCTTGTGCCTTATATATCAATACCTTATCAGCACCAGCGAGGACGCTGGCGCTATCCCTGCTAAAAAGAAGCCTATGAACTTAGCCAAAAGCCTGTTTATTTGCCTAATCCTGGCCTTTACCTCCCTAGCCAGCTACTTCCTGCTTATCGGCTCAGGTATGTTCCCCAGCCCTGATCTTGCCCTAATAGGCCTAGTGATGGTCTTTATTTTGGCCCTAAGCCAAAGCCGAAAGATCTTCTATTTTATCCTCCTGCCTCTGATTATTATCCACGCCTTCTATACGCCGACAGGCCTGAATTTTGGGGCACCTAGCTATCAATATATCGCTTCGCTCTTTGCCACCGATCTGCTGGAAACCAAGGAATTTCTGCTGCAAATTCCATTCACCAGCTACTTGATTGCCTTCTCTATTCCAGTGCTGCTTGTGGCCCAATACAAACTTACCCAGCGGGCGGGCATCAATTTTTATCGCAATAAGACCTTTCTAGCCCTTTCCGCCCTCCTAGTGGCCTTTCATCTGCCCATTGCCAATCCGCTCAAGGAAACCGTTAATGCAGGCCTCAAGATTATGGACGAGGTAGGCAAGCTCAAGGCCATGACTAACAGCCCCAGCCGCTGGGGAGTTACGGAACTTGAGGCCAAATACGATGATTATGTGTTGATTATCGGCGAAAGCGCCCGTAAGGACTACCATCACGCCTTTGGCTACCCGGTGGAAAATACCCCCTTTATGAGCCAGGCCAAGGGCACGCTTATTGACGGCCTGCGTTCAGCCGGCACCAACACGGTGGCCTCGCTCCGCCTTATGCTGACCCTGCCCAACAAGGAGACCTGGGAGCCTAACTATGATTTGAGCCTGATGGACTTGCTTAATTCAGCCGGCCTTGAAACCCATTGGCTGTCTAACCAGGGCTACTTGGGCGAGTTTGACACGCCAGTTTCTTCTCTGGCCTCCAAGGCTCAACAAGTTACCTTTATGAAAAAGGGCGGGAGCTTTAATTCTACCAACCATAGCGATTTTGAGCTGCTGCCCAAGTTTGCCCATATTTTACAAGCACCAAGCTCGAAAAAACGCTTTATCGTCCTGCATATCTACGGCTCCCACCCCCTGGCCTGCGACCGCTTGGAGGATTACGCCACCATTTTTAAAGAGGGCCAGATTGACCCCAAACACCATTATCTTAACTGCTATATTTCCTCCATTAAGAAAACCGATGAATTTCTAGCTAGGGTTTATGAGCAGCTCAAGGCTCACCAGGCAAGCAGCCAGCGGAGCTTTTCCATGGTCTATTTTTCCGACCACGGCATGTGTCACCAGGAAAATGGCAAGGAAATCGTGCTGAATCAGAACTGCTTTAGCCAGGCCCACCATGATGTACCGCTCTTTAAACTGTCTTCAGACGACAGCGAGCAAAAACGCTATCAGGCCTTTAAGTCTGGGTTGAATTTTGTGGAAGGTATGGCGACTTGGGTGGGGATAAAACACCCCTTGCTTGATGAGAAGGTAGATCTCTTTTCCAATCAGCCAGACCCAAGTGATTATGGCCTGGCTGATCGGATTAAGGAAAAATATCGGAAAGAGGCCGATCCCGCGGTAGATATTGGCCCTTAGGCAAAGTCCAAAATACCTGTTACCCTGCCCGCTTCATTGACTGCCACCAGGGAGTGAATGTGCAGGGCTTTCATCATTTCTTCTGCCTTGCCGATAAACTCACTGTCTAAAATGGTTTTCGGCGAGCGGGTCATGATTTGCTGGGCCGTTTGGTTCAGGCTTTCTGCCCCCTTGGCGGCTAAGAGGCGGCGGACATCCCCATCGGTAATAATGCCCAAGAGCGCCTCCCCTTCCATCACCAAGGCCACGCCCATTCTGCCCTCATTCATTACAGACAAGCAATCATTAAAGATAGCCTCTGGTGCAACCACAGGCAGTTTGGTACGCATAAGATCCCGCACACGGTAGAGCAATTTGCGGCCCAGGCTGCCACCTGGGTGGAAGCGGGCAAAGTCTTCAGGCTTGAATTGACGGGCCTCAATCAGGGCCACGGCCAGGGCATCGCCCAGGGCCATGGTGATCAGGCTGGAGGTGGTAGGAGCCAGGTTATTGGGGCAGGCCTCACGGCTGACACTGATGTCTAAGAAGAGATCGGCATTCTTGGCCAGGGTGGACTGCGGATTGCCGCACATGGCAATAATCTTGTTGCCAAAGTTCTTCAGCGAAGGAATGAGTTTATTGACATCATCCGTTTCACCGCTATTGGAAATCAAAATGACCACATCAATGGGCTTGAGCATACCCAAGTCCCCGTGGAAGGCTTCGGTTGGGTGGAGGAAGAAGCTTGGGGTGCCAGTGGAAGCAAAGGTGGCCACCATTTTCTTACCCACCAAGCCTGACTTACCGATGCCGCCCACCACCAACCGCCCCTGGCAGTTGAGGATCATATCCACCGCTTTTTGGAAGGCCTGGCTCAAGCCCGCTTCTGTTTTTTGCAGGGCTTGAATATAGAGGCCAAGCACTGCTTTTCCGCTTTGAATGTAGTCCATAATGCCCCCTTCTTGGCCTATTTAATGCTTAATTCTGGGAAGGATTTGACGGTCTCATCAATGGCCTTGACACGCACCAAGAAGTCTTCCAAAAGGTGGAGAGGCAGGGCGCTTGGGCCATCGCACTTGGCCTGATCAGGGTCGATATGAGACTCAAGGAAAAGGCCGGCCAAACGGGTTGCCATGCCAGCTAGGGCTAGATCTAAGACCTGGGAACGGCGGCCGCCTGAGGCAGCAGCACCCGCCTCACGCTGTTGAAGGGAGTGGGTGACATCGAAAATCACCGGCATATTGCCGCTGACCTTTTTCATCACGCCAAAGCCCAACATATCGACCACTAAATTGTCGTAGCCAAAGTTTACCCCACGTTCGCATAAAATCAGCTGGTCGTTGCCAGCTTCCTTGAATTTTTCCACGATATTGCCCATTTGATGAGGGCTTAAAAACTGTGGTTTTTTGATGTTGATGATACGGCCTGTTTTGGCCATGGCGTGAACCAAATCAGTCTGGCGGGCCAAGAAGGCCGGCAGTTGAATCACATCCACCACTTCCGCCACAGGCGCTGCCTGCCAAGGCTCGTGTACATCGGTAATAACGGGTACATTAAATTCTTTTTTGACTTGGGCAAAAATCTTCATCCCCTCTTCTAGACCCACACCACGGTAGGAATGGATGGAGGAGCGGTTGGCCTTGTCAAAGGAGGCCTTGAAAACAAAGGGGATCTTGAGCTTGTCAGTCACCTTAACATACTGCTCGCAGGCCTTGAGGGTGGAGTCCAGGTCTTCTAAAACATTGATGCCACCAAAAAGGGTAAAGGGTTGATCGTTAGCGATGGTGAAATGATGTAGTTTCATGTCGGTATCCTTGCAAGGTTGATGGCGCCAGCCTCCAGGCTGGTGCCTTGATTAGGTTTATTAGCACCAGCCTGGAGGCTGGCGCTATCAATGGCAGTAATTATAGGGGATCTGCTGAAGATAATCCTACATTTTTTCCAAATTCGCCATCTTGGCAATCAGCCACTTAATCCCGTTATTAACAAAGGCAATCTGTACTCGAGTTTGGTCGCCAGCTCCTTCCACATTGATAATGGTACCCGTGCCGAACTTGGCATGGGCCACCTTCTGGCCCATCTTCCAGCCGGCTTCCTGCTCCAAACAAGCGGCCGGTTTCGGGCTATTTTTTGCAAACGTGGCTGGGCGGTTGATGTTGCCTCTTAAGCGGATTTCCCGGATATGCTCTTCCGGCAGCTCCGCAATAAAGCGGGAAGGAATATGTTTTTCCTCCTTGCCGTAGAGGCGGCGGCTTTCGGCATAGCTGATGGTCAGTTTGCGTTTGGCCCGGGTAATGCCCACATAGGCCAGTCGGCGTTCTTCCTGCAAACGGCCCTCATCAAAGGTCATGCCACTTGGGAAGATACCCTCTTCCACGCCTACTATAAAGACCCGAGGGAACTCCAAGCCCTTGGCCGAATGCAGGGTCATGAGCTCCACATAGTCCTGGTGGGGAGAAGCCTGAGCCTCGCCGGCCTCAAGGGAGGCATGGGTTAGGAAGGCGGTGAGATCACTCATGTCCTCGGCTTCATCAGGCTTGCTGAACTGGCGGGTGGCGGTGACTAGCTCGCCCAAGTTCTCAATTCGAGCCTCACCCTTCTCGCCTTTTTCAGCCTGGTACATAGCCAACAAGCCCGATTTATTGATGACATATTCGGTCTGCTCAAAGAGGCTCATTTGGCTGGTTTCTTGCTCCAGGGCGTTAATCAGCTCCACAAAGCGTAGCAGGGCGGTGGCGGCTCGGCCAGACAAGTGTTCTTCCTGAATAGCCAGTTGAATGGCCTGCCAGAGGGTAATCTGCTTGGAGCGGGTTAGCTGCCGTAGGGCATCCAGGGTGCGATCACCAATTCCTCTTGGCGGCGTGTTGATAACCCGCTCAAAGGCAGCATCGTCCTGGCGGTTGGCAATCAGGCGGAGGTAGGCCAGGGCATCCTTGATTTCCTGGCGTTCAAAAAATCGCATACCACCATAAATGCGATAAGGGATATTGGCCTGAATCAGGGCCTCTTCAATGACCCGGGACAGACTGTTGCTCCGATAAAGAATGGCACATTCGTTGAGTTCGCCCTCAGATTCCGTCCACTGCTTGATTTGGGAGGCCACAAAGCGGGCCTCGTCCAGCTCGTTAAAGGCGGCATAGATCTCAACCGGGTCACCATCGCCCCCGTCCGTCCAGAGGTTCTTGCCCAGGCGGTCGTCATTGTTGGCAATCAATTCATTTGCAGCATTGAGGATGTGGCCAGTGGAGCGGTAATTTTGCTCTAGGCGGATGGTTTGGGCATTTTCGTAGTCGTCCAAAAAGCGTTGGATATTCTCCACCTGGGCCCCCCGCCAGCCGTAAATGGACTGGTCGTCATCGCCCACGATCATAACCTTGCCAGTCTTGCCCGCCAGCAGGCGGATAAGTTTGTATTGAATATGGTTGGTGTCTTGAAACTCATCAATCAAAATATGCTGAAAACGCTGCTGGTAGCGTTGCAGGATGGGGGCCTTAAACTTAAAGAGTTCATAGGCCCGAATGAGCAGTTCGGCAAAGTCTAGCAGGCCGGCCCGGTCGCAGGCGTCCTGATAGATTTCATAGAGCTGAACCAGTTTTTTCTCGTTGGGGTCGTTTTGGTGGTCGATGTGTTCAGGCCGCAGGCCCTTGTCCTTCTGGGCATTGATGTACCAGGCCACATTCTTAGGTGGGAAGGCCTTTTCGTCCACATTATGCAGTTTAAGCAGGCGTTTAAGCAGGCGTTGCTGATCTTCGCTGTCCATGATTTGGAAGTCCTGGGGCAGATCGGCATCCAGATAATGGGCCCGCAGGAGGCGGTTGGCGATGCTGTGGAAGGTGCCCACCCACATGCCAAAGAGGCGGTTATGCTCAGAGGATTGGCTAAGGGTATGCTCAATCCGATGGCGCATTTCAGCCGCAGCCTTGTTGGTAAAGGTCACAGCCAAAATGCTGGATTCAGCCACATTTTCCACCCCAATCAACCAAGCAATTCGGGAGGTCAGCACCCGGGTTTTGCCACTGCCTGCCCCGGCCAGAACCAAGTAATTGCCCAAGGGGGCAGCCACAGCCTCCCGCTGCCTATCATTCAAACCATCTAATAATAAGGAAAAATCCACACCAACCTCTGATTTTTTATACAGTTAAATTGGGTGGATTATAGCGAAAGAAGTGGCCTTTGGCAAAAATAAAATCTCGGCAGATGATGCCGAGATTTGCAAGTTTTGGGGGATTTCTCCCCGCTTGTTAGGCCCAGTTTTTCTTCTTAGAGGTTTTGCCGATGCCCACGTTGAAGCTGTTGGTTGGATCCAGCTTCTTATAGAAGCTGCGCAAGTCCTCGTTGGCTTCGTACAAGTGGCCCACATTGTGCTCGGCTGGGTATTGGGCGCCCCGTTGGTCGAGGAGTTTCAGCATATCGTGCTCAAGCTGCTCGCAGTCGTTGCCCTTCTTGACAATATAGTCTTGGTGGAAAACGTGGCACATAAAATGGCCATAGTAGAGCTTGTGGATGATCTTGTTGTCGATTTCCGCTGGCAGGCGTTCATACCAATCCTGATCGTTGCGGCGCAGGGCGATGTCCAGGGCCACAATGTCCTCCACCTCTTTCTCGTGAATAGCACGGTAACGCACCGCAGCTGAAGCCACGGCAAAGCGATGCAGCATGGCTGCCTGGGTTTCAACTGGGTCGCACTCAAAGTATCCACCTTTGGCTCGGTCTGCAAAATAAGCCTTGAGATATTCTCTGGCTTCTTGCACACCCTTGCCGCCCATTTTCAAGATGAGGTGATGCTCATATTGGGCACGGTAGTCCAAGATGGATTTTGGCAGATGTTGCGGGAGCACCTTGGAAACCAGTTGCAAGAACTTGTCGCTTAAATGGCTTGGCAGGAAGCCGACCTTCTTGGCCAGTCTGTCCACCTTGGCCTTGGCAGCAAAGAGCTGCGGCAGGCGGTGGGTACCCGCTTTCTTGATGACCCAGAAGGTATCCTTGCCGTATTCTGCGGCAATATCAAAGGCATCACGGTGGATGTATTCGCCTGAAATCGGCAGGCTCTCAAACTGGCCTAACATATGGCGGCGCAGTTCGGTGAGTACATCAATTTGGTTGGTGCCAATGTAGAAAACCGCCGTTTCGCTTTCGGCTGGGAAGGTATCCAAACGCACGGCAAAGACGGCCAATTTCCCCGCACAGCCTGAACTTTCATAATGGCGGGATGGATCGGCATTAAAGCGGGCAGGTGTGTCTTCATCAATTTGGCGAACATGGTTGCAATAGCTGTGATCGTGCGCTTTCTTGCTGCTATCTTGCTGAATATCCTTGTTTTGGTAGTGATGGCCTTGAAGGTTGGTCAGGATTTCTTCAGGCGTGCTACCCAAGTCGATCCCCAAGTGGTTCACCAATTCTAATTTACCCTCTGCATTGATTTGGGCAAACAGGGCCATTTCCGTATAGACTGGCCCCCGTTGCACCAAGGCCCCGCCCGAGTTGTTGCAAACCCCGCCAATCACAGACGCCCCAATACAGGACGAACCAATCACCGAATGCGGCTCCCGTTTAAGCGGCTTGAGCATGAGTTCAAGTTGGTTAAGGGTGGAACCTGGCAAGCAAACGGCCTGCTGGGCTTCATTGATAAGCTGAATACCGTCAATCCGCATGGCGTTGATAATCACAATATCACGATCGTAATCATTGCCACTTGGGGTTGAACCGCCTGTTAGGCCCGTGTTGGCGGCTTGCGAAATCACAATCACCCCCGCTTCGACACAGGCTTCTAGCACCTTCCACTGCTCCAAAAGCGTACCAGGCCGAACCACGGCCAAGGCATTGCCCGACCCAAAACGATAGCCACTGCGGTAGGCCTCGTTTTTGCTTGGGTCTGTAATCACATATTTTTCGCCGACAATTTGGCGTAGGCTATTGAGTAAATTTTGGCTGGTCATTTTTCTTCCTCCATTGTTAAACATAGCGATATTAAAACATTACAATCTTAAAGAATACTTAACATCTTAGAAATGTGAGGGAGATCACAGAAATTATGCATTTGCAGGGTCAGTAATAAGAGACTTCGTGCTTTTTCTGCTTAAAATGGCCTATTACAAGGCCTATTCGGCTCATTTCAAGAGCTGAATAGGGCAATTATTTGGCTCAATCGTCCATCATTAACTGCTGGTTCAATCCACTTTGGCGTTCGATCTCTTGATTCACCCCCGATCGCCAGGTATTTTGCTGGCTAAAGAGGCTAAAGCGTTTTTTGGCCCGGGTGACGGCGGTGTAAAGCAGTTCTTTGGTTAAAACAGGCGAGCTGGTCAGTGGCATAACCAAAAGGGTATGGCCAAACTCAGAACCTTGGGACTTGTGTACGGTCATCACATAGGCTGGATCGTAGGCAGGTAGGCGGCTTAGGGAGAGTTTGAGATAGTCGCCAGTTTCTTCGTGCTTTACATCAAAATAGACGACATATTTTTCCCCCGTTTCATCAGGCAAGATTAAGCCAATATCGCCATTAAATATGCCTAATTGAGGGCTATTTTCGCTTATCAAGACAGGTTTGCCTAGGTAGGCCTCGCGACTATGCTTGAAGTGGACCAGATGAGCCTGTTTTAGGGCTTGAGCAATGCTTTCATTCAGCCCCTCTACCCCCAATCCTCCTTCCCTCAAGGCAGATAAGAACCGTACCTGCTTGAAACTTGCAAAAATTTGCTCAACTGAGACCGCTTGCGGGTTTTGTTGGCGTTGTTTGACCAGGCCTAAATAAGTGCCATATAACTCAACCGCCTTGTTCACTACCAAGCTTACACAGGCCTCCTGCCACTGATGTTTATCAGGGAAACTGGTCGCAGGAGGGTACTCACTTAAAGCTAGATCCGCAAAATTTTGGTTTGCAAAAACTTGCCAGGATTTAGCCGCTTGTTGCTGGTTAATGAGATCTGCCAGTTTGCCAATGCCTGAATGTTCGTCAAAACGATAGCTCTTACGCAGGTGGCTGAGGCAGTCGCAAATAGGTGGCAGGCCCTGGTAGCTTGGGGAGAGGTTGGAGCCTGTGGTTTGGTTGAGATAGTCACAGTGGGCCTGGCTATATTCATAGGTGAGCAGTTGCCCCAGCTCACCCATAATGGCCCCAGCTTCCACAGAAGCCAGTTGATCCTTGTCGCCCAACATGACCAAGCGGGTGCTTGGCTTGAGGGCGGCCATAAGTTTCTCCATCAAAGACAAATCAATCATGGAGGCTTCGTCCACCACAAGGAGATCAAAGAGGAGGGGATTATTGGCATGGTGTTTTGGCTCATCCGAAAGGGGCCGAATACCCAGCAGGCGGTGGAGGGTGCTGGCCTGAACGGGCAGGGCATTTTGCACCTCAAGCGGGAGCTGGTGGAGCTCGGCCAAATTGGCCTGAATGGACTCCTTCAGCCGGGCCGCAGCCTTGCCGGTTGGGGCGGCCAGGGCAATATTGAGCAGGGGCAGGCCCTGGCTATGTTGGCGGAGTTGCAGGGCGGCTAATAGGCGTGCCACTGTGCGGGTCTTACCCGTGCCCGGCCCGCCTGAAATCAGGCAGAAATGTTGTTTTAGGGCCGTGGCCACGGCGATTTTTTGCCAGTCGATTTCGTCTGCTGCTTCGGTAAAAATTTGGTCTAAAATAGCCTTATTTAGGGCAGGATTTGCAAGATTATCTGTTTTTTGAGCCGCTTGTTTGAGGTAGTTGGCGACACTGTTTTCGGCCTGCCAGTAGCGGTAGAAGTAGATCAAGTCCCCTTGGAAGAGGATAGGTGCAACCTTCTCTTTTGGATCAAAGCTAAAAGCAATATGATCCGCTAGTTCCTCCTGCCAGACAAGCGGGTCAAAACCGCCGATTTTTTCAAAAATCTCGTAGTAGTAATCACGCTCGAAGGTTCTGTTCATAATGTCGCCAAAGGGCTTTTGGCAAGAGGCTAGGCTCATGGCTGTGTTGCCCTGCATAAGTTGATAGTGCATCAAGCAGGCCAGAAAGACCGCTAGATTTTTTTGAGTGTCGGAATAAGGGTAAGCGGCTTGTTTTTGGTCGATAAACTTAGCGAACTGGTAGTTGGCTTCAGTAATGACCTTGTCTTTTTTGAGATCGGAAAGGAGTGCTAACATAGGCTTAGAGGCATTTGGCAGGTTTAGGTAGGCCTGCTATTTTGGTGGCCTGCTTGGCCGGGCCGTCAGGAAAGAGCCGTTGCAGGTAGCGGCTGTTGCCTTTTTCCTCGCCAAACTTCTGGGCCAGGGATTTGACTAGCATGCGGATGGCTGGGGAGGTCTTGTATTCTTGGTAGAAATCCCGCACGAAGTGGATGATTTCCCAGTGTTCGTCTGTCAGGGTGATTTGCTCTTGGGCGGCGATGACCTGGGCTAATTCCGGCGACCAGTCGCTTAGATTGGTGAGATAGCCTGAGTTGTCGGTGGGGATTTGTTGTTGGTTGAATTGGATAAAGTTGGGCATTTTAGTCTTTGGTTAACACGACAGAAAGTAATTTACGCAAAATAAGGTTCCCCTCTTTAGAAAAGAGGGGTTAGGGGAGATTTGACAGAAATGATAGCAGAGTGAGAGCTCAATTCGGAGAAAATTTGCTTCTCAAACCATGACTATTCATTCCCTTTCTTCGTTTTCCCTACTGCCAAATCTCCCCCTGCCCCTCTTTGCTAAAGAGGGGAGTAGATCGAGCTAAATAGGCATTTAGAGCGTCTTAATGATAGTTAATCATCACTTCCCAAGACCCCAAAGATCTGCAAGAAGCTGACAAAGAGGTTGTAGAGGGAAACGTAGAGATCAACAGTTGCCATGATGTAGTTGGTTTCACCGCCGTTAATAATACGGCTAGTAGCCATCAAAATCGCACCGGTTGAGAACACGATAAATAAAGCACTCAACGCAAGGCTTAAGGCTGGCATGGCCAAGAAAATGTTGGCAATCATACCCACGATTAAGACCACAAACAAGGCAATCATCATACCCGATAAGAAAGACATATCCTTCTTAGTGGTTAAAACATAGGCAGAGCAGGCGAAGAAGACAAGGGCTGTTGAACCTAGAGCAAGGGCTACAGCATCGCCTAGGCCGTTACCTAAATAGAGGCTTAAGATTGGGCCAAGGGTGTAGCCCATAAAGCCGGTAAGAGCGAAAACGCTGGCTAGGCCTGCGGCAGAGTTAGCGGTTTTGCTGGTTAAGAAAAGTAAGCCGTAGAAGCCTACCAAGACTGCCCACCAAGGCAGGCGAGGCAGGTTAAGGGCCATGGTGATTACAGCCACAACCGAGGAAAAGGCCAAGGTCAGAGCCAGTAGGAAGTAGGTATTACGCAACACCTTGTGGGTGCTGAGCAGGGACTCACCACGGGCGGTGGTCACAAATTGGTTTTGTTGCATAAAAGCTCCTGTTGAGGGGTAAAAAAGATATGGTTAAATTAACATATTCTTTACAAATGTCAAACTAACTCTGCTGTTTTTTTAAACGTTCCTCACGGGCCTGTTCCTGCTTGGCCTGGGCCAGGGTTTGGCGGATTTCCCGCTTGCTGAGCCAGACCAAAGCGCCCACGGCTAAAAAGGTAATGCCGTAGGACAACCAGACATAAAAGCCGTAGCCACCCATGGCGAAAAAGTCGCTGATAGAAGCAAATTGAAAGTTTAAGGTCATGATCTTCTCCTATTATTGGGCTAAGGCACGCACCCAAGGGCGTTTGCGTTCATCTTTAAGCAGGGCAGCACGGTAGCGGAGGATGCTGAGCCAGATCATAAAAATCATGGAGCCGAAAATGGCCAGTAAGAGCGGGATCAGCATTTCCACTGCCATAGAAGGCTTGTCGAATTTGGTAATGGTTGCCCCTTGGTGCAGGGTATTCCACCATTCCACCGAGAAGTGGATAATAGGCAGGTTAATCACGCCCACAATGGATAAGATCCCCGCAGCCTTGGCCCCGATATTACGATCTTGGAAAGCCGAATAAAGGGCCATTACCCCCAAATAGAGGAAGAAGAGCACCAAGGCTGAGGTCAGGCGTGCATCCCAAACCCACCAGGTTCCCCACATAGGCTTGCCCCAAATGGCTCCTGTTACCAAGGAAAGAAAGGCAAAAACCGCCCCAATCGGTGCCATGGAAATCATGGCCAGACTGGCTTGACGGATCTGCCAGACCAAGGCAACCAGGGCAGCAACTGCCATGGATCCATAAACGCCCATAGACCAAATGGCCGATGGCACATGGATAAAGATAATCCGATAGCTATCGCCCTGTTGATAATCTTTAGGGGCAAAGGCCAGGCCCCAGACAAAGGCAGCGGCCAGCAAGAGGGCACTTAGGATGCCCAAAAGAGGTTGAATTTTCCCCAGCAGTCGGTATTGGGTTTCCGACTTGGCGTAGGGGTGTAACCATTTCCACATAAAAACTCCAGTGATTGAATATAATTTTGTGTGTCGTAGATAGCGCCAGCCTCCAGGCTGGTGCTTTCGCTTTTAATTGAAGGCACCAGCGAGGACGCTGGCGCCATCTTAGGGATTTAACTAACAATACAAGCGGGATTTTTTTACAAAATTTTTGCAACAAGCACGTACTAGCTTCGTTATCACTTCTGCAAAATCTCCCCTAACCCCTCTTTTTCAAAGAGGGGGATCAGAACGAGCGTAAATCGCTTACACAGTTCTAAATTACTGCAAACTCACCCTCAAAGCCCCTGCAATGGCAAAGGGCGAGAAGGTAAGGGTAAGGGCCAAAATCGCCCCGATAATGGCCAACTGGCCCGTGTAGCCAATATTCAAGGTTGCCGCTTCCAACACGCTGGCGGCAAAAATCAGCACAGGCAAAAAGAGCGGAAGCACTAAAAGGCTTAAGAGGGTTCCGCCCTTGCGTAGGCCGACCGTCAGGGCAACGCCGATTGCTCCCAGACAACTTAAAATGGGCGTGCCTAACAAAAGAGTCAGCACCAAGGCCCACCAGACTTGGATCTCAAGCGAGAGTAAGACCCCTGCAATGGGTGAGAGCAAAATCAGCGGCAGGCCAGTTAAGAGCCAGTGGGCCAGCACTTTGGCCAAGGCCACTTGGGTCAGGCCAATAGGCAAGAGCATAAGTTGCTCAAGTGAGCCGTCTAAATAATCGTCCCGAAAGAGCCGCTCAAAGGAAAGCAGGGCCGATAAAACCGCTGCCACCCAGGCAATCCCAGGGGCTATTTTACCCAATAATTCCGGATTTGGCCCCATAAGGAGCGGAAAAAGGGTGATAATAATCAAAAAGAACCACAAAGGGTTTAAAATTTCCGCAGGTTTGCGGAAGGCGATGGTCAGTTCTCGTTGAATAATGGTCAATAAAATCATTGAGTTATCTCTTATAGATCCAGAATTTTCCTACTTTTAGCACTTTCAAAGGCTTTTTCAATTAAACCCAGCACATAGGCAGCCTGTTCGGTGGTAATGGCAAGAGGCTTGTGCTCGGCAATGGCTTCATAAAGATTATCATAGACTGCCTGACAGCTCCTTAATGGGCCGGCAAAGGACTGGCGGATCACTTGGTTCTCTTGTTCGGTATGCAAAATGCCCTCACGGATTGCTTGGTTCCAGTCGCCCACAGGCTGAATGCCTTGAGAGAGTAAGGCTTCCTGCCCGTCCACTGCTTGTTTCACATAGGAACCCAATTTGCCATGCAGGACAAAATGCGGGCTGGGCTCACGGGCATATTTGCTGGCAGCCAGTCGCACTTTTAGGCCCGACTCATACCACAAGTCAATGCTGAAATTATCATCGCTGATGGCTCCCTCGTGTTGGTAGCGGATGTCGGCAAAGATTTTTGCAGGTTTACCGAATAAATAGACCGCTTGATCCAGCAAATGCACGCCCAAGTCATAGACCAGGCCCGTGCCCTGCTCGCCGGTTTCCTTCCAGGCCTTGACATTTTTACCCTTGGCATAGCGTTCAAAGCGGATTTCGCAATCGACTGCCTCACCGATCAAGCCCTGGGCCAAGATTTCTTTGGCGGCTACTACTGCATCATCAAAACGGCGGTTTTGATAGACCGATAAGATCACATTTTGGGCCTTGGCTAGTTCCGCTAGTTCCTCAGCTTGAGCCTTGGTTATCGCCAACGGTTTTTCCACTAGCACATGCTTGCCCGCCAAGATGGCCTGTTTGGTTAGGTCAAAATGGGTTTGGTTGGGGGTAGTGATAATGACCAAGTCCACTTCAGGCGTGAGCAGTTGCTCAAAGCTCCGCACAATTTCCACGCCCTCTAAGTGCTCAAGGGCATTTTGGCTGCTGCGTTCAAAGACCTTGACCACCTGAAAACGCTTGTCTGCCTTGAGAAAAGGGGCGTGAAAAACCCGCCCAGAATAGCCAAAACCTGCAATGGCAACCTTAATTTCTTGCATATTCTATCCTTACTTAATTTTTTCTAAATGTTGAATGAGTTGCTCCGCTGGCACGGCCTGGATTTTGCGCATTTGGTAGAAGAGCAAGCCGCTGGCCAGGGTTAAACTAATACAAAACATAAGCCAAAAACCCGCTGCTGCCATGGGTTGGGCGGTCAGCCAGTCGGTTCTGGCCAGAATATAACCAAAGGGAATCCCCACCAGCCAATAACAAAAGACCGTGGCATATAAAATCGATTTGGTGTTTTTATAGCCCCGTAAAATGCCGTTACAAATGGCCTGCATGGAATCGGGCAACTGATAGACCGCAGCAAATAAGAGCAGGCCTGAGGCAATGGAAATCGAGGTCGGGTCTTGGGTAAAGGCGAGGGGAATAAGCCCATTAAACAAGGCAATCACCACCGCCGAGATGAGGGCCAAGATGAGGCCTGTAATCAGGGCATGGTAGCTCAAGACCTTGGCTTCCTCCACCTGCTTTTGCCCCAAGGTTTGGCCAATGACAATGGTAGTGGCAATCCCAAAGGCAAGTGGGATCATAAAAAAGAGCGAGCTGGTTTGTAGGGCTACCTGATGACTGGCCACTACTTGAGCGCCAAGCGGGGAAAGCACCAAGGAGGAGGTGGCAAAGAGCATCACTTCCGTAAACATGGCAAAGGCAATGGGCAGGCCCAGGGCCAACAACTTGCCCAAGGTCTTGAAGTTAGGGCTTTCTAGCCATTTGTCGAATAATTTGATGTCCTTTTGGGCCTTGTTGGTGTAGCAATAGTGCAACATCAAGCCGAACATGATCCAGTTTACAATGGCCGTGGCCACCCCGCAGCCGACCGCCCCCATTTCAGGCAGGCCAAACTTGCCGAAAATAAAGATATAGTTAAGGGGAATATTAAGCAGCAGGCCAAAAAAAGTGATCTGCATGGCAGGTTTGGGGTTGGACAAACCATCGTTCAAGCAACGCAGCAAGACGGACAACAAGGCAGGCAAGAGGCCGATAGACAGCACCTTGAGGTAGTCGTGGGTCTTTTGGGAAAAGTCCGCAGGCGTGTCCATAAAGTCCAAGATTAGGTCGCTATGCCAAAAAATCAGCAGAAGCGGGGCAGACAGGGCCAAGATAATCCACAAGCCCTGGTGGATTTGGTGGGCAATCAGCTCCCGCTGGCTGGCACCGTTCAAATAAGACACGGTTGGCGTAATGGCATTGAGAATGCCCAACACAAAGAGAAAGAGGGGGAAATAAATAGAATTACTGACACTAATGGCCGACACATCCGCATCGCTAACCAGCCCCGCCATCACAATATCCGCCAGCCCCATGCCCGAAACCGAGAGTTGAGAGATAAAGATGGGAAGGGAGAGCTTAAAGAGCCTTTTTGCGTTTTTAGGGTAGTCTTGCCAGTGTAAATTCATAAAAACCTCATTTTAGAACCCAAGATTATACTCAACAAGCGGGCAAAAAGCCTTAGTTTTTTGCAAATTTTGCCACAAATCACTTGAGCCAACGTTTAGCGAAAAGCGCTTGTTATTTAACAAATTCTCTGTATAATGCACGCCCTCAACCACATTTACTTTTTCATCCTTGCTTCCAAATGCAGGTGGTTGGCAAGCTGGAGGCTATTAACCCGTAAGGATCGACAATGCGTCACTACGAAATCGTTTTTATGGTCCACCCAGACCAAAGCGAACAAGTACCTGGTATGATCGAGCGTTATACCGCTTCTATTAAAGAAGCAGGCGGTCAAGTTCACCGTTTAGAAGATTGGGGTCGCCGTCAATTGGCCTACCCAATTAACAAACTTCACAAAGCACACTACGTGTTAATGAATGTAGAAGCACCTCAATCAGTAATTGATGAGTTAGAAACAAACTTCCGTTACAATGATGCCGTTCTTCGTAACATCATCATTCATACAAAACACGCCGTAACAGAAGCTTCTCCAATGGCTAAAGCGAAAGAAGAGCGTAAAGCACCTGAAGCAGCCGCTGTTGAAACTGAGGAAGCAGGCGAGTAATTCTTGTGGAAAATCGTTTAACCCTTAGCGGCACAGTTGCAACAGCGGTTAAACAAAGCCAAAGCCCGGCTGGCATTTATAATCGCAGTTTTTATTTGGAACATCGTTCAAACCAAGTAGAAGCAGGATTGCAAAGACAGGCCTGGTGCAAGATCCAAGTGATTTTGAACGGCAATCAATTTAACACAATCACTCAAAATATTACGGTCGGATGTAAGGTGAGAGTTAGCGGATTTATCCATTCTCACAAGGACTATCAAGGCTTAAGCCAATTAGTTTTACATACCGAGCAGATCGAATTTATAGATTAGGAGAAGCCTCATGGCACGTTATTTCCGTCGTCGTAAGTTCTGCCGTTTTACAGCGGAAAATGTTGTTGAAATCGATTACAAAGATATCGCTACATTAAAGAACTACATTTCAGAAAGCGGCAAAATTGTCCCAAGCCGCATTACAGGTACTCGTGCGAAGTATCAACGTCAATTAGCTCGTGCAATCAAACGTGCACGTTACCTTGCGTTGCTTCCATACACTGACAACCATCAGTAATTCGAGGAGTTTACAATGCAAGTTATTCTTTTAGATAAAGTTGCCCACCTTGGTGGTGTTGGCACACAAGTAGAAGTTAAATCTGGTTTTGCTCGTAACTACTTAATCCCACAAGGTAAAGCAGTTATGGCAACCAAGGCAAACATTGCTCACTTTGAAGCCCGTCGTGCTGAATTAGAAGCCAAAGCTGAAGCTGCACTCGCTGCTGCTCAAGCTCGTGCTGAAAAATTGACTGCACTTGCCCAAGTGACTATCGCTACCAAAGCTGGTGACGATGGCCGTTTATTCGGTTCAATCGGCGCCCGTGACATCGCTGATGCAGTTTCTGCTGCTGGTGTTGAAGTGGCGAAAAGCGAAGTTCGTTTAGGCGAAGGCCCACTTCGTGCCACTGGCGAACACACTGTACGCGTTCACTTCCACCCAGAAGTTGAAGCAACAGTTGTTGTAAACGTGGTTGCTGAGTAATCTGCAAAAAATTGCATAAATCACCCCGCTTGTTAGCGGGGTTTTTTCTTTTATGGCTTATGTTTAGGGCGTGTCCTCAATTTGCTCACGGCGGTATTTTCGGCAAAAACTCGCCATCTACTTCGTCAAAAATACTCGCCAAATGTCTATTTGGCTGCGTTTTTTTCCTCGTATCTGTCGTTTTTTGTTCGAAAAACCGACTCGTTTTCAAATTGAGGACATGCCCTAAAATCCACCTCTATTTTTCCCCTCTCTTGTTCCCCATCTGTATTTTTTGCTGTTTTTTTCAACATTTCTTTTACCTCTTTAGAAGTAGAGAGAAATTTTTGGTAACAAAAATGTTGATTTACTTCAAAGTTTTTGTGACAGAAAAGTAAAAAAATGGGGTTTTTGTGGCATTGGAGGGGGGTTTTTAGGTAGAATATAGCGTTTATTTTTCTCTCGAAAAAAATGAGGGGAAATCCGGTTTGAGAACTTTATGCTGCCCTTTGGTGGCAACTCAATATAGCGGTTACAGCTTGCTGTAACTTAATGTTTAACCCAACTATAAGTAGTGCAAAAGATGATTACCATTAAAAAAGGTTTGGATCTTCCGATTGCAGGAAAACCAGCACAGACTATCTCAGCAGGCAATGCCGTGTCTGAAGTGGCTGTTTTAGGTGAAGAATACGTGGGTATGCGCCCTTCTATGAAGGTGCGTGAAGGCGATGTGGTGAAAAAAGGTCAGGTGCTTTTTGAAGATAAAAAGAACCCTGGCGTGGTTTTCACTGCTCCTGCAAGTGGTACGGTTAAGGCCATTAACCGTGGCGATAAGCGTGTTCTGCAATCTGTTGTGATTAGCGTTGAAGGCTCCGAGCAAGAAACCTTTGCTCGTTATGAGGCCGCTCAATTAGCATCATTAACCTCTGAACAAGTCAAACAAAATCTTGTTGAATCAGGCTTGTGGACGGCCTTGCGTACTCGTCCATTTAGCAAGGTTCCAGCCCTTGATGCCACTCCGTCCTCCCTATTCATCAATGCCATGGATACCAACCCATTGGCAGCGGATCCGACGGTGGTTTTAAATGAGCATCGTGAAGATTTTGTGAATGGCGTGACGGTTTTAAGCCGTTTATTCCCTGAGAAAAAGGTGCATTTGTGTAAGGCTGGCGATAGCAATACGCCAACAGTGAACTTGCCAAACGTGCAAACCCACGATTTCGGTGGCGTTCACCCAGCAGGCCTTGTGGGTACACATATTCACTTTATCGATCCAGTCGGTGCAACCAAATCCGTTTGGCACATCAACTATCAAGATGTGATTGCCGTGGGTAAACTCTTTACCACGGGCGAGCTTTATGTGGATCGTGTGGTCGCCCTTGCTGGCCCGCAGGTCAAAAATCCACGTTTAGTCCGTACCGTACTGGGTGCGAACCTTTCTCAACTCACCCAAAACGAGCTACAAGCGGGTCAAAATCGTGTGATTTCTGGCAGCGTTTTAAGTGGCACAACCGCTTCAGGCCCACACGACTACCTTGGCCGTTATGCCCTTCAGGTGTCTGTTATTCTTGAAGGTAACGAGAAAGAGTTCTTCGGTTGGATTGCCCCAGGCACCAATAAATACTCTATTACCCGTACTGTTGTTGGTCACTTCCTCAAGGGCAAACTCTTCAACTTCACTTCTGCAGTGAATGGTGGCGACCGTGCCATGGTGCCAACAGGCAACTATGAGCGTGTTATGCCCTTAGATATTTTACCAACGCTCTTGTTGCGTGACTTAATTTCAGGCGATACCGATTCAGCTCAAGCCCTTGGCTGTTTAGAGCTAGATGAGGAAGACTTAGGACTTTGTACCTTCGTTTGCTCAGGTAAATATGAATACGGTTCAATCTTACGTCAAGCCTTAGATAAGATTGAGAAGGAAGGTTAAAAATGGGTTTAAAACATCTTTTTGAAAAAATGGAACCTAATTTTTTACCTGGCGGTAAATTAGAAAAATGGTATGCCCTCTTTGAAGCGACCTATACCCTTTTCTATACTCCAGGTACGGTAACACCGAAAAAAGGTTCCCATGTACGTGATGCCTTAGATTCAAAACGTATGATGATCCTCGTTTGGTTAGCATTGTTCCCAGCCATGTTCTACGGTATGTACAACGTGGGCGCACAATCTTTCCAAGCCTTAATGATGGGCGATTTTGCCCAAAACGTGGCCAACAGCATTGCCAACGACTGGCACTTCTCCCTGGCCAATAGCCTTGGTTTACTTAACCAAGATGCTGGCGTATTGACTAAAATGGGCCTAGGCGCCATCTTCTTCCTGCCAATCTATGCCGTTGCCTTTGGTGTCGGTGGTTTCTGGGAAGTGGTCTTTGCTATGGTGCGTAAGCATGAGATCAACGAAGGCTTCTTCGTGACCTCAATCCTCTTCGCCCTCATTGTTCCACCAACATTACCACTCTGGCAGGCTGCCCTGGGTATTACCTTCGGTGTAGTTGTGGCCAAAGAGATCTTCGGTGGCGTAGGTAAGAACTTTATGAACCCAGCCCTTGCCGGCCGTGCCTTCTTGTTCTTTGCCTACCCTGCACAAATCTCAGGTGATATGGTCTGGACTGCGGCCGATGGTTTCTCTGGTGCAACAGCCCTTTCTCAATGGGCACAAGGTGGCGAAGCCGCACTTAAACACGTTGCAACCGGCCAGCACATCACTTGGATGGATGCCTTCTTGGGTAACATTCCAGGCTCTGTGGGTGAGGTTTCAACCCTGGCTATCTTAATCGGTGGCTTAATCATTGTGTTTGCAAAAATTGCCTCTTGGCGGATTATTGCGGGCGTGATGGTGGGTATGGCAGCAACGGCAACCCTCTTTAATATGATTGGTTCAGACACCAACCCAATGTTCGCCATGCCTTGGCACTGGCACTTGGTATTAGGTGGTTTTGCCCTCGGTATGATCTTTATGGCAACCGACCCAGTTTCGGCCTCTTTCACCAACACAGGTAAGTGGTGGTATGGTGCCTTAATCGGGGTCATGGCGGTATTGATCCGCACGGTAAACCCAGCCTACCCAGAAGGGATGATGTTAGCGATCTTATTTGCAAACTTGTTTGCACCAATTTTCGACTACATCGTGGTTCAAGCGAATATCAAACGTCGGAGAGCAAGAACAAATGGCTAAGTTTAATAAAGATAGCGTAGGCGGAACCGTTTTAGTTGTTCTGCTGTTAAGCCTTGTCTGTTCCATTATCGTGGCAGGTTCTGCGGTGGCCTTAAAACCTACCCAAGAAGAACAAAAATTGCTAGATAAACAGAAAAACATTCTGAGCGTAGCAGGCTTGTTAGACAAGGGCAGCGTCAAAGATGTTTTCTCTAAATTTATCGACACCAAATATGTGGACTTAGATTCTGGTGACTATGTCGATTCAGCCAACAATGCTGAAGAAGCCATTGCCCCAGAAGCAGACAAAGCAGGTATCCGTAAACGTACCAAAACCGCTGAAATCTATATGGTGAAAAACGAGCAAGGTTCTGTTGAACAAATCGTTCTGCCAATTTACGGCACAGGTTTATGGTCTGTTATGTACGGCTTTGTGTCTGTTGAGCCAGATGGCAATACCATCAAGGGCATCAACTTCTACCAACACGGGGAAACCCCAGGCCTTGGTGGTGAGATTGAAAACCCGAACTGGCAAAAAGTCTTCCAAGGTAAAAAATTGTACAGCGATAATCACCAACCAGCTATTAAGGTGGTGAAAGGCCAAGCCCCACAAGACGCCCACAGCGTTGATGGCTTGTCTGGTGCAACCCTAACAGGTAACGGTGTACAAGGTACCTTTGATTATTGGTTTAGTGATAATGCTTACGGCAAATACCTAAGCAAACTTAAAGCGGGGGCGAACTAATGTCTGACGCAAAAACTAACTTAAAAGATCTGTTGTTAAACCCAATTGCAAAAAATAATCCGATTGCCTTGCAAATTTTGGGTATTTGTTCAGCGCTTGCGGTAACAACCAAATTAGAAACTGCCTTCGTTATGGCGATTGCAGTAAGCCTTGTAACAGGTTTCTCTAGTTTATTTATTTCTTTGATCCGTAACTACATTCCAAACAGCATCCGTATTATCGTGCAGTTGGCGATTATCGCCTCCTTGGTAATCGTAGTGGACCAAATCCTCAAAGCCTATGCTTATGGTCTTTCCAAACAGCTTTCGGTTTTCGTTGGTCTTATCATTACCAACTGTATCGTAATGGGTCGTGCAGAAGCCTTTGCCATGAAATCTCCACCAATGGAGAGCTTTGTGGACGGTATCGGTAACGGTTTGGGCTACGGCGCCATGCTCATTATCGTGGCCTTCTTCCGTGAGTTAATCGGTTCAGGTAAGCTCTTTGGTATCACCATTTTTGAAACCATTCAAAACGGTGGCTGGTATCAAGCCAACGGCTTATTCCTACTTGCACCAAGTGCCTTCTTCATTATCGGCTTCGTTATCTGGGGCTTGAGAATGTGGAAACCAGAGCAACAGGAGAAATAGATGGAACACTATATTAGTATCTTCGTGAAGGCGGTCTTCATCGAAAATATGGCACTCTCTTTCTTCCTTGGTATGTGTACCTTCCTTGCGGTATCCAAGAAAGTGTCAACCGCCTTTGGTCTCGGCATTGCAGTAACCTTCGTACTAGGTATTGCCGTGCCAGTAAACCAACTTATTTATGCTAACGTCTTAAAAGATAGTGCCTTAGTTGAGGGCGTGGACTTGTCCTTCCTTAACTTTATTACCTTTATCGGCGTGATTGCGGGCCTGGTACAGATCCTTGAAATGGTCTTGGACAAATTTATGCCAGCCCTCTACAACGCCCTAGGTATCTTCCTTCCGCTTATCGCCGTAAACTGTGCGATCTTCGGTGGCGTATCTTTTATGGTGCAACGTGAATACAACTTCCCAGAATCTGTGGTCTATGGTTTTGGCTCAGGCATTGGTTGGATGTTGGCTATTGTTGCTTTAGCAGGTTTAACCGAGAAAATGAAATATGCGGATATTCCAGCAGGCCTCAAAGGTTTAGGTATCACCTTTATCACCGTAGGCTTGATGGCGTTAGGCTTTATGTCATTCTCTGGTATTCAATTATAAGGAGCGCATCATGAGTGAAACAACTGTTCTCGCACTCGGGATTGCGGCCTTTACCGCAATCGTGCTAGTGCTTGTGGCGATCATCCTGTTTGCTAAATCCAAATTAGTGGATTCAGGTGACATTACCATCAGCATCAACGAAGACCCTGAAAAAGCCATTACCCTGCCTGCGGGCGGTAAATTGCTTGGTGCCTTGGCTGCCAAGGGGATTTTCGTTTCGTCTGCTTGTGGTGGCGGTGGCTCTTGTGGCCAGTGCCGTGTGGTGGTGAAAAGCGGTGGTGGCGATATTCTGCCAACCGAGCTTTCCCACATCAGCAAGCGTGAAGCCAAAGAAGGCCACCGCTTGGCCTGCCAAGTGAATGTGAAAGGCAATATGGATATTGAGTTGCCGGAAGAAATCTTCGGCGTGAAAAAATGGCAATGTACCGTTATTTCTAACGACAACAAGGCCACCTTCATCAAAGAGCTTAAACTGGCCATTCCAGAAGGTGAAGAAGTGCCATTCCGCGCGGGTGGTTATATCCAAATCGAAGCCGATCCACATGTGGTCAATTACAAAGATTTCGATATTCCAGAAGAATACCACGAGGACTGGGACAAGTTCGATCTCTGGCGTTATGTGTCTAAGGTTGATGAGCCGATTATCCGTGCTTATTCCATGGCTTCATACCCAGAAGAGAAGGGCATTATTATGCTTAACGTGCGTATTGCCACACCTCCGCCACGCAACCCAGATGTGCCGCCAGGTCAAATGTCTTCCTACATTTGGTCGCTTAAGGCAGGCGATAAGGTTACCATTTCTGGCCCATTCGGTGAATTCTTCGCCAAAGAAACCGAGAATGAAATGGTCTTTATCGGTGGTGGTGCGGGTATGGCTCCAATGCGTTCCCACATTTTCGACCAGTTAAAACGTCTCAAATCTAAACGTAAGATGTCCTTCTGGTACGGCGCTCGTTCTAAACGTGAAATCTTCTACCAAGAAGACTTCGACCAATTAGCGGCCGAGAACGACAACTTCGTATGGCATGTGGCCCTTTCTGATGCTCTGCCAGAAGACAACTGGGACGGCTACACAGGCTTTATCCACAACGTGCTTTATGAAAACTACCTCAAAGATCACGAAGCACCTGAAGATTGTGAATACTATATGTGTGGGCCACCAGTCATGAACGCTGCGGTAATTAACATGCTTAAGAGCCTAGGCGTTGAAGACGAAAACATCTTATTAGATGATTTTGGTGGTTAATCCATAAGCTCCTCTTCCCTTTCCCTCCCCCCACTTGTGGGGGGAGGTGCCGAAGGCGGAGGGGGGAACAAGCGGGTCAAAAATGCAGGTTTTTTGCAAGTTTGATCCGTTTGCACTATGTAAAAATTCCTCTCTTTAGCAAAGTTGAGTTAATACCACGCACGGCAAGCCGTACGTGGTTACGAATAATTGAGGGGCTTTGCCCCTCCTCTAATCTACAGGGGCAAAGCCCCTGACTTATTCGTAACCGATTGCGACGAAGTCGCTGTCGGAAAAAATCTATTTTGCTAAAGAGAAGAACTAGATCCAGATTGATTGAGATCTAATTCCTCAAAAACTAAAAAGGAACACCATGAAACTCAAAACCCTACTTGCCCTTGCAACTTTTTCCCTCTTTCTGACCGCTTGCAACAAGGAGCCGACCCAAATCGCTTTGACTGGCAAAACCATGGGAACGACCTATCATGTCAAGTATATCGACAAGGGTGACATTAAAAACCTGCCTAAGCAAGAAGAGGTTCAGGCCCAGCTGGACAACCTCCTCAAGGAAGTCAATCGCCAGATGTCCACCTATCAAAATGATTCAGAAATTAGCCAGTTTAACCGCTATAATATGGCCAACCAGCCCTTCAAGGTTTCGCCTGATTTTGCCATGGTGGTGCAAGAGGCTGTTCGTTTGAACAAGATTTCTGACGGAGCTTTAGATGTAACCGTTGGCCCACTGGTCAATCTCTGGGGTTTCGGGCCAGATAAACGCCTTAATAAAGTGCCAACGGCAGAACAAATTGCGGAGCGTTCTGAAGCCGTGGGGATTGATAAAATTCAAGTGCAAGGCAACGCCTTGGTCAAAACCCACCCAAATCTCTACTTAGATTTATCTTCTATTGCTAAGGGGGCTGGTGTGGACAAGGTGGCCGATCACCTAGAAAGCTTAGGGATTGAAAACTACTTGGTCGAAATCGGCGGCGAAATGCGGGGCAAGGGTAATAATCAGAAAAATGAGGCTTGGAAGATTGCCATTGAAAAGCCGGAAGCCAACGGTGTCGCCCAAATTGTCGTGCCGCTGCACAAGTTCGCTCTTGCCACCTCAGGTAACTACCGCAACTATTTTGAAGACGAGCAGGGCAACCGCTTATCTCATATTATCGACCCTAAAAATCACCACCCAGTAAACCACAATCTGGCCTCAATTTCGGTGGTGGCGGAAAAATCCATGACGGCTGACGGCCTTTCCACTGGGCTCTTTGTCCTTGGTGCAGACAAGGCCTTAGACGTGGCCGAACGGGAAAAATTAGCCGTTTTCTTGATTATCAAAAACGGCGACAAGTTCGACACTAAAATGTCGAGCGAATTTGAAAAACTGATCAAACAATAAATTGGAGTGAATAATGGAAACGATTTTACTAACCTTCGGTTTTTTTCTAGCCATCGTGATTGCCATGTCGATTGGCTTTATTATCAAGGGCAAGGAACTCAAGGGCAGCTGTGGCGGGATTTCTGCCCTGGGCATGGCCAAAATGTGTGACTGCGAAGAGCCTTGCGATAATCTCAAATCCAAAATCGAAAAGGGCGAAGCTACCCTGGCTGATTTTAAACCACAATTTTACGATGCCTCTAAATAAGGATAACTATGCCTGATAAGCCCACGATCCAGGTCGCTGTTGGGATTATTCGCAACGAATTCGGCCAAATTTACCTTGCCCAACGCTTAGAAGGGCAGGATTTTGCTCAAGCCCTTGAATTTCCAGGCGGCAAAGTCGATGCGGGTGAAAGCCCAGAGGAAGCCCTCAGACGTGAATTAGAAGAGGAAGTGGGCATTCATGTACTCAGTGCCTTTCCTTATGAGCATTTTGTCTTTGAATACCCAACCAAGCATTTGGAGTTTTTCTTCTACCTGATTGAGGAATGGGTGGGCGAACCCTTTGGCCGTGAGGGGCAGGAAGGATTTTGGATCGAGCAGGCAGAGCTAGACGCAGGCCTTTTCCCACCTGCCAATGAAGCCCTAGTTAAACGTTTAGTTTTGGAGGCACAAAGTGAGCAAGAACAAGGATAATTTAATTTGGATCGATCTGGAAATGACCGGGCTTGATCCTGAAAAAGAGCGGATCATAGAAATTGCCACCATCGTGACCGACAAGGATCTGAATATCCTGGCCGAAGGCCCGGTGTTGGCGGTGCATCAATCTGATGAGCTTTTGGCTAAAATGAGTGATTGGTGTGTTAAAACCCACACCGAAAACGGCCTGGTTGAGCGGGTTAAACAGAGCAAACTGACCGAACGGGCCGCCGAACTTCAAACCATCGACTTTCTCAAGCGCTGGGTGGATAAGGGGGCCTCGCCCATTTGCGGCAACAGCATTGCCCAGGATAAGCGGTTTTTGGTCAAATATATGCCTGATCTGGCTGATTATTTTCATTATCGTCACTTGGATGTCAGCACCCTCAAGGAGCTGGCCCGCCGTTGGAAGCCTGAAATCTTGGACAAGTTTGAGAAAAAAAATACTCATCTGGCCTTGGACGACATCAAGGAATCCATTGCTGAACTCAAGTTTTATCGGGAACATTTTATTCGCTTAGACTAGAGGCTGTTACTCTTAGTATTTGTGAATAAAATCCCCCCTCCGCCTTCGGCACCTCCCCCGCAAGCGGGTGGAGGGAAGAGATCTTTTGCAAACTTCGCTCCCTCCGCTTGCGGGGGGAGCTGCCCAAAGGGCTGAGGGGGGATTATCAATAACGTTAAAGAAGTCTAAAAACATTAAATGACACAACTCGCCTTTTCCTTTAGCAACGAAGAGCAAATGTTGGCCTTTGGCAGCCAACTGGCCCAGCAGTTTGCCCAATATTTGGCTCAAAACACTGAAAATTCCCTGGTAATTTACTTAAACGGGGAACTTGGGGCGGGCAAGACCACTCTAAGCCGCAGCATTGTCCGCCAGTTTGGCTACCAGGGCAATGTTAAAAGCCCAACTTATACCTTGGTGGAAGAATACCAATTGCCAGCTCTGGCCATTTACCATTTCGATCTCTACCGTCTGGCCGATCCTGAAGAGCTGGAATTTATGGGCATTCGGGATTATTTCCGCCCCCAAACTCTCTGTTTACTGGAATGGGCCAGCCGAGGCCAGGGTATGATCCCTGAGGCAGATTTGTTGGTGCAAATTAATTATCAAGCGCAAGGGCGGGAGCTGGTCTTGCAGGCACAAAGTGCAGCTGGCCAGGCCATTCTTGCAAATTTTAAGGACCTTTAACCCGCTTGTATGAAATAGGAAGAAGAATGAATTGGCTTAAAACCCTCTTGATTGGAACATTCGGATGCTTACTGAGCCTGTCGGTGTCGGCTAAGCTGGTGATTGCCATTGATCCAGGCCACGGTGGACGTGACCCTGGAGCCATTGGTAAATCATTGAATATTAAGGAAAAAGATGTCACCTTGGCCATTTCAAGAGAGCTTAAGGCCTTGCTGGACAAGGATCCTAACTTCAAGGCGGTGATGACCCGTTCGGGTGACTATTTCATTCAACTACCCAATCGTACCGAAATTGCCCGTAAGCATCGGGCCAATTTCTTGGTCTCCATTCATGCCGATTCTTCTCCTGCCTCCAATAACCTGAAAGGGGCTTCTGTCTGGGTCTTGTCCAACCGCCGAGCCAGTGATGAATTGGGTAAATGGCTGGAAGATCGGGAGAAGCAGTCTGAACTCTTGGGCGGGGCGGGTTCGGTCTTATCTAATAATAACGAACGCTACCTCAACCAAACCGTCTTGGATCTCCAATTTTCCCATGCCCAGCGGGTGGGCTATGAGCTGGGCAAGAGCGTCTTGGCCAGCCTAGGTAATGTTGGCGCCATTGCCAAACGCACGCCTCAACATGCCAGCCTCAGCGTTTTGCGTTCGCCAGATATTCCGTCCATCTTGGTGGAAACCGGCTTTTTATCCAATGCGGATGAAGAACATAAGTTAGCCACAGCCGCCTACCGTAAAAAGGTGGCCCGGGCCATTTATCAAGGCTTGGTTAATTACCATAAAAAGAACTCCGGCACCCTAGGCACGGGCAGCCCGAAGGTGGCCGAAGTCAAGCCCAAGGCCACGCCTAAAAAAGATGAGCCAAAACAAGCGGCTGAAAAAACATCAAAATCTGCAAAAACAGCGGATAAGACCAAGGCCGGTGACAAAACAAGTACCAAAGACAAGCCTAAGGCAAATGAGAAAGCCACCGCAAAAGACAGCAAAAGCGAAAAGGCAAGCCCTGCTAGCAATGCCAGCCACCATGTTGTGCAGCAGGATGAAACGGTCTATTCCATTGCCAGAATGTATAAGACCACGCCAGATAAGCTTAGCCAGCTCAATAACCTAAAAGACTATAAAATTCGCACAGGACAGAAATTAAAAGTCCGTTAATGGTCAGGTCAAAACTGTGGTATCATAGCCACAGTTTTTCATCTTTATAAAACAGTATGAATATTCGATTAACTCTTATTTTACTGCTGATTGTCGCAAGCCTTGGGGGCTGGTATATCAGCCTGCAAAGCAATGACGATACAGGCCTTGAGAACCTGATCAAGAAAGAGGGCATGCCTGAATATGTGGGCGATAAGATGACCACCTCG
Organism: Pasteurellaceae bacterium RH1A; assembly: GCA_012221805.1. Classification (NCBI taxonomy): domain Bacteria; kingdom Pseudomonadati; phylum Pseudomonadota; class Gammaproteobacteria; order Pasteurellales; family Pasteurellaceae; species Pasteurellaceae bacterium RH1A. The sequence continues at coordinate 793,533 of CP015195.1, forward strand.
GTTTATGATCTTAACGGCAAGCCCCAATATTTTGCTGAAGCCGAAGAAATTAAGCGTTTTGAAACTACCGAGCGCACCGAGTTTTTAAAACCTCTCTTAAACCTCTTTGATGCCCAAACTGCCCTTAAAGAATGGCAACTAACCGCAGACAAGGCAGAAATTACCAAGGAAAAATTGCTGCATTTGCAGGGCAATGTAAAATTGCAGGCCCTGACCCCAACCTCCCGCCTGCAAAAAATTGAAACCGATCACCTAACCGTTGATTTAAACAGCCACGATGTTTATACCGACAGTGTGGTCAAATCCGAGGGAATGGGCTTTACTACCACAGGGACAGGCCTTACAGGCAACCTTAAACAGCAGGTCGCCACCCTACAAAAAGACGTCAAAACCTTTATTGAACCGACTAAGATTAAACAAGACGACCAGGCAGCAGATGCCCCAACGCCAACTGATAAATAAGGACACATGATGAAATTTGCAATTCGCAGCCTTTTTTTGACCGCTTTACTGACCACCAGCCTTTCAGCCCATGCCCTTAAGGGCGATACAGATCAGCCTATTAACATTGACTCCGGCAGCCAGTCCCTGGATATGGAAAATAATGTTGTCACCTTTAGCGATAACGTGGTGATTACCCAAGGCTCCATTAAGATCAATGCCGCTAAAGTGACTATTACCCGTCAAGAAGGCAAGAAAGAAACCATTGATGCAACAGGTTCGCCAGTGACCTTTCAGCAAACCTTGGATAATGGCAAGCCAGTAAATGGCAAGGGTAATAGCGTGAATTATGATCTGAACAACGAATTTTTGACCCTAACGGGCAATGCCGAACTCAAGCAGTTAGACAGCTTTATCCGGGCCAATAAGATCACCTATGATGTGAAAAAACAACAACTTAGGGCCACCAGTGGTGGCAAGTCTCGGGTCAGAACCGTGCTGATTCCAAACCAGTTGCAAGATAACAAGAAATCGACCAAGAAATAGGTGAGCCCATGCCAACGCTTTATGCAGAAAATTTAGCCAAGAGCTACAAGAGCCGTCAGGTCGTTAAAGACGTAAGCTTTAATGTCAAAGCAGGCGAAATTGTTGGCCTTCTAGGCCCAAACGGAGCGGGGAAAACCACTTCTTTTTATATGGTGGTGGGGTTGGTTCGCCATGACAAGGGCAAGATCCGCATTGACGATCATGACATCAGCGTCCTGCCCATGCACGACAGAGCCAGGGAAGGAATTGGTTACCTGCCGCAGGAAGCCTCGATTTTCCGCCGCTTGAGTGTCTATGATAACCTTATGGCCGTGCTTCAAGTGCGAAAAGATCTCAACGATCAAGAACGTAAGCAACGTGCTGACGAGCTGATTAGCGAATTCCACATTGAACATATCCGCAATAGCCTGGGCCAGTCTCTATCAGGGGGCGAACGCCGCCGGGTGGAAATTGCCCGTGCCTTGGCTGCCAACCCACAATTTATCCTGCTGGATGAACCCTTTGCAGGTGTGGATCCCATTTCGGTCAATGACATTAAAAAGATCATCGTCCACCTCAAAGAGCGGGGCTTGGGTGTCTTGATCACCGACCACAACGTGCGGGAAACCTTGGATGTTTGCGAACGTGCCTACATTGTAGGCAGCGGTGCCATTATCGCCAGCGGCACACCGAATGATGTCCTCAATAACCCAGATGTAAAACGGGTTTATTTGGGTGATCAGTTTAAGTTATAACATTGAGTAAAACGAAGAACAGTAATTTACCCCCCCCCTCAGCCTTCGGCAGCTCCCCCCGTAAACGGTGGGAGCGAAGGATATAAAGAATTTATTTATTCACGAATATTTTCCCTCCACCCGCTTGCGGGGGAGGTGCCGAAGGCGGAGGGGGGATTGAAAAATAGTATAAAATGAAATTTACCTATTTCCTCAAACCTGAACTCATTCGCCACGATGTGATTGCCTCCAGCAAAAAACGTAGCCTTGAAATGATTGGCGAACTGGCCGCAAGCTATTTCAACCAACAATATGGCGAGGAGCGCTGTAAGGTGGCTTGTTTTTCCAGCCTCTTTAAGCGGGAAAAATTAGGCTCAACCTGCATTAACAATGGCATTGCCCTGCCGCATGCCAAGTTGCCTGCTAGCCAACACTTTAGCCAACCTTTGGCCCTTTTCCTCCAGCTGGCTGATCCTATTGATTTTGAGGCAGCCGATAACCGAGAAGTGGATTTGATTTTTGCCATGTTCTTCCCAGAAGGAGCGTGTGAGCAATATAAGTCAGCCCTGCCAGATCTGGCCCAAAGGCTGAGCGACAAACATTTGGCCAAACAGCTCCGATCAGCTGGATCAGCAGAAGAAATCTGGCAGGTTTTTGAGTATGCTGACAGCCTAGAAGCACAAGCAAGCGAAAGTTAGGAGGGGTTATGGAACTTATTATCATCAGTGGCCGATCAGGATCGGGCAAATCAGTGGCCTTACGGGCCTTGGAAGACAGCGGCTATTACTGTGTGGATAATATCCCCCTGCCCCTGATTCCTCAACTTGCAACCTTGCTGGCCGAGCGGAATCAGTCGGTTGCAGTCAGTCTTGATATTCGCAACCTTCCCAATAAGTCAGGCTTATTGGATGATATGCTGGCCCAGCTGCCGCAAGACATTCAAACCAAAATCATCTTTTTAGATTGTGAAACCAGTGTGCTGATTCGCCGCTACAGTGATTCCCGCCGCTCCCACCCGCTTTCAAATGAGGAGGGAATTTCCCTTGAAAGTGCCATTGAGCTGGAGGGCAAATGGCTCGATCCCCTGTTCCAGCACGCCAATCATATTATTGACACAACGCATCTCTCCTCCCATGGCCTAGCAGAAAAATTAAGAGAATTACTGCGTGGCAATAGCGACAAGGAACTTAAGATCATCTTTGAATCCTTTGGCTTTAAATACGGCCTGCCTGCTGATGCGGATTATGTCTTTGACGTGCGCTTCCTCCCTAATCCCCATTGGAATGCAGAACTCCGCCCCATGACAGGCCTAGAGCAGCCCGTGATTGATTTCTTAGAAGCCCATAGCGAAGTACATAACTTCATCTACCAAACCCGCCAATACCTGGAAATGTGGCTGCCCATGCTGGAAAAAAACAACCGCAGCTACCTCACCATTGCCATCGGCTGCACTGGTGGCAAGCACCGTTCAGTCTTTATTACCGAACAGCTGGGCAAATATTTTCAAGGCAAGGGCAAGGACGTTCAAATCCGCCATAAGAGCCTAGAAAAGTATAAAAAGGCCGATCATTAAGTTTTCCCCAAAAGCAGATGAATAATCTGCTTTTTTCTTAACAAAAAATAAACAAATTTACAAAATAATCGCCTTTCTTAGGATTTTTTGCTATCACCCCCCTTGCAGTTCACACAAAAACTTGTATATTCCCTCTATATGCTTTTTGAAAAAGTTCCTTCTTTGTAGCATATTTTTCTAGATTTTATACAACAAGCGGGGTAAACCCCGCAATTTCTTGCAAACACACCCTGGAGTCACCTATGAAAAAACTCTCTGTCCTAACCCTTGCCATGCTTGCAGCAGGCACAGCCGTGGCGGCGCCGAAAACCTTTGTTTACTGTTCGGAAGCCTCGCCTTCGTATTTCAACCCACAATTAGGCACCGATGGCGCAACCCTTGACGCCTCTAGCCAAACCATTTATAACCGCCTGGTGGATTTTGAACCAGGTGAAACCAAGGTTATTCCGTCTTTGGCAGAAAGTTGGGAAATTTCTGACGATGGTAAAACCTACACCTTCCACCTGCGTAAGGGCGTAAAATTCCATACCACAAAAGACTTCAAGCCAAGCCGTGATCTGAATGCGGACGATGTGGTCTTCTCCTTTAACCGTCAGCTCGATCCAAAACACCCTTACCACAAGGTATCAGGTGGCAATTATGAGTACTTTATTGCCATGGATATGCCAAATATCATGGATAAGGTGGAAAAAGTTGATGATTACACGGTTAAAATTAGCCTAAAAGTGCCGAATGCACCGTTTTTGGCCAATCTAGGCATGGATTTCGCCTCTATTTTCTCGGCTGAATATGCTGAAAATATGCTCAAGGCCGGTACGCCAGAAAAAGTGGACAGCCAGCCACTTGGCACTGGCCCATTTGAATTTGTGGCCTACCAAAAAGACTCTACAGTTCGCTTCAAGGCCTTTGAAAACTACTGGGCAGGTAAATCGAAATTAGATCGCTTGGTCTTTAGTATTACACCAGATGCTTCTGTGCGTTTTGCTAAACTAAAAAAGGGCGAATGTCACGCCATGCCATATCCAAACCCAGCGGATTTAGGCGTTATCAAGGCTGATCCAAACCTCAAGGTGCTGACCAAACCAGGCCTTAACGTGGGCTATGTGGCCTTCAATACAGAAAAAGCGCCATTAGATAAGCCACAGGTTCGCCAGGCCCTTAGCCACGCTGTGAATAAGGCGGCCATTTTGGATTCGGTTTACCAAGGTTCAGGTGAAGTGGCCAAAAACCCAATTCCACCAACAATCTGGAGCTATAATGATGCCGTTCAGGACTACGAATACAGCCCAGAAAAAGCCAAGGCCCTCTTAAAAGAAGCTGGCCTAGAGAAGGGCTTTGAGATCGACTTATGGGCCATGCCAGTTTCCCGCCCATACAACCCGAATGCCCGCCGTATGGCTGAAATGATCCAAGAAGACTGGAAAAACATTGGTGTGAAAGCCAAAATTGTTAGCTATGAATGGGGCGAATACCTCAAGCGTATGGGCAAGGGTGATCACGACACTGGTCTCATGGGCTGGACGGGTGACAATGGTGACCCAGATAACTTCTTAAATACGCTTTTAAGCTGTTCTTCCGTGCCATCTGGCTCTAATTATGCCCGTTTCTGTAATGCAGACTTTGATAAGCTGGTGAAAGAAGCGGCGCAAAACAATGATCCTGCTAAACGTACTGAGCTTTATCAACAAGCCCAAGTGCTCTTTAAACAACAAGCACCGTGGATTACGGTCGCCCACTCAACAACCTACTTCCCTGTTAGAAAAGAAGTGGAAAACTATGTGGTCAACCCATTTGGTTTACACAATTTCTATGGGGTAGAATTGGTTGAGGGGAAATAGTTAAATCCTCCTCCTTGATCCCCTCCCCCGCTTGCGGGGAGGGTTAGGGGGGGGGAACAATTATACCGAGAAAACAATGTTTCAATTTATTCTAAAACGCATTTTAATGGTCATTCCCACCTTTTTGGCCATTACCCTGATTACCTTTGCCCTAGTGCATTTAATTCCAGGCGACCCGATTGAGATCCGCATGGGCGAACGGGGGATCGACCCTGTTATTCACGCCCAAATGATGAAACAACTAGGGCTGGATTTACCCTTGTGGGAACAGTATTTCAACTACATCAAGGGCGTGCTAAGCGGTGACTTGGGCGTGTCCTTTCGCAATAATGAGCCCGTGCTTAAAGAGTTCTTTACCCTCTTTCCAGCCACAGTAGAACTGGCCTTCTTCGCCCTGGGCTGGTCGCTGATTGGGGCATTATCTTAGGGATTATTGCTGCCATTAAGAAGGACTCCTGGATTTCCCATGTGGTCAGCTCCCTTGCCTTAACAGGCTATTCCATGCCCATTTTCTGGTGGGGCTTGATTTTAATTCTCTATTTCTCTACGCCTTTAGGGTTGCCGGCTTCAGGCCGCCTGCCAGCAGAGTTTTGGATCGATGCCGACACAGGTTTTATGTTGATTGACACCTGGCGTTCAGACGAACCCGGTGCTTTTTTAGGGGCGGTTAAGTCGCTGGTCTTGCCTGCCATTGTCTTAGGCACCATCCCGCTGGCCATCATTACCCGAATGACTCGTTCTTCCATGCTGGAAGTCTTGGGTGAGGACTATATCCGCACCGCCAAGGCCAAGGGCTTGAGTACAACCAGAATTGTGATCGTCCATGCCCTAAGAAATGCCCTCATTCCGGTGGTCACCGTGGTCGGCCTGATTATCGGCCAGCTCTTATCGGGTGCGGTCTTAACCGAAAATATCTTCTCTTGGCCGGGGATTGGTAAGTGGGTGATCGATGCCATTAACGCTCGTGACTACCCAGTGCTACAGGGCTCAGTCTTAATTATTGCCACCATTATTATCTTGGTTAATTTAACGGTGGATTTGATTTATGGTGTGGTGAATCCGAGGATTCGGCATTCGTAATCATTGTTTAAATGTGATGGACTTGATTGCCACGTGATCCATTCCCCTCTTTGAAAAAGAGGGGTTAGGGGAGATTTTTCAGACGTGCAATCAACGAGAGGGAGTGGAAAAAGCATTTTTTGACCCGCTTGTAGTGAGTTAAATCCCCCTAGCCCCCTTTTTCAAAGGGGGGAATGTTAATTTTTGGAGTGAAAATGTCTAGTGAAACCCTGGTTGCCCCCCAACCAAAAACGCCCCTGCAAGAGTTTTGGTACTATTTCAGCCAAAACCGTGGGGCCTTGGTGGGCTTGGCCTTTATTTCGATTGTCTTTTTGGTCTGCGTCTTTGCAGATGTGGTCGCCCCCTTTGACCCGATTGAACAGAACCGTTCCGCCCTGCTCCTACCGCCTATGTGGTTTGAAGGTGGCAATTCTGCCTATATTTTAGGCACGGACGACATCGGCCGGGATATTCTCTCTCGGGTGATTTATGGGGCCAGACTGTCGGTCTTTATCGGGCTTGTTATTGTGGTACTTTCCTGCCTTATGGGCGTGATTTTAGGCCTCTTGGCTGGCTACTATGGCGGCACAACCGACATCATCATCATGCGCTTTGTCGATATTATGCTGGCCATCCCAAGCCTCTTGCTGACCATTGGCGTGGTTACCATCTTGGGCCCATCTTTGATTAACGCTGCTATTGCTATTGCGGTGGTCTCCATTCCGAGTTACGTCCGCTTAACCCGTGCTTCGGTCATGAGTGAAAAGAACCGTGACTATGTGGTCGCCAGCCGTGTGGCTGGGGCTGGTGTGTTCCGCCTTATGTTTGTAGTGATTTTGCCTAACTGCTTGGCCCCGCTTATCGTGCAGATGACCATGGGCATCTCCAACGCCATTCTAGAACTGGCCGCTCTAGGCTTCCTCGGCATTGGGGCACAACCGCCAACGCCTGAATTGGGGACCATGTTGGCTGAATCCCGTGGCTTTATGCAGTCGGCCAACTGGCTAGTGACTATTCCAGGTTTGGCCATCTTGTCGCTGGTGCTGGCCTTTAACCTCATGGGTGATGGCCTGCGTGATGCCCTCGATCCAAAACTCAAACAATAGGAGGCAAAATGGCACTATTAGAAGTGAATAATCTCTCTGTCCATTTTGCTGGCTTTAAGGCGGTGGATAGAATTAGCTACCAAGTCAACGAAGGTGAAGTGCTGGGCATTGTGGGCGAATCAGGCTCGGGCAAGTCGGTCAGCTCCCTGGCCATTATGGGCCTGATTGATTTCCCAGGAAAGGTTATGGCAGACAGCCTGCATTTTAATGATAGCAACCTGCTAACCCTCAACCCTAAGCAGAAACGCCAGATTGTGGGGGCGGATGTGGCCATGATCTTCCAAGATGCCATGACCAGCCTCAACCCCAGCTACACCGTGGGCTACCAGATTATGGAGGCCCTCAAGGTTCACCAGGGCGGCAGCAAGGCCAGCCGTAAGGCTCGGGCCATTGAATTGCTTACTTTGGTAGGCATTCCCGATCCCCAATCTCGGCTGGAGGTCTATCCCCACCAACTTTCGGGCGGGATGAGCCAGCGGGTCATGATCGCCATGGCCATTGCCTGCAACCCTAAACTCTTGATTGCGGACGAACCGACCACGGCCCTCGATGTTACCATTCAGGCCCAGATTATTGATCTCTTGCTAGAACTGCAACGCAAGGAAAATATGGCCCTCATCCTGATCACCCACGATCTGGCTTTAGTAGCTGAAGCAGCCCATCGGATTATCGTTATGTATGCGGGGCAAGTAGTGGAAGAGGGCAAGGCAGAGGAAATCTTCAAGGCACCGCTTCACCCTTATACCCAAGCCTTGCTCAAAGCCTTACCTGAATTTGCGGAAGGCAAATCCCGCCTGCAATCACTGCCAGGTGTCGTGCCGGGCAAATACGACCGTCCACAGGGCTGCCTGCTCAACCCACGTTGCCCTTATGCGACCGATCTCTGCCGCCAGCAAGAGCCGGAGATGCGGATGATTGAAGGGCGGCAGGTCAAGTGCCATACGCCTTTGGAGCTGGACGGGCAACCGAGAATTATTTGATCTTACACCTCCCACAAATCCCCTCCCCTGCTTGCGGGGAGGGTTAGGGTGGGGGGACTAACATAGAAGAAACAAAAAATATCAAGCGGTTAAATTTGGCGAAAAATTTGCAAACTTTGTTTGTTTTTGTACCGCTTGTTGCCTAACGGCAATCCCCCCACCCTAGCCCTCCCCGCAAGCAGGGGAGGGGATTTTGCCGAGCTAGGGTTAGTAAGGAAGAATTATGCAAAATACCCAAACCCCACCGCTCTTAGATGCGGTGAATTTAAAGAAATATTATCCTGTTAAGAAGGGCATGTTTGCCAAACCGCAATTAGTCAAGGCGGTTGATGGCGTCTCCTTCCGCCTAGAACGGGGCAAAACCCTGGCTGTGGTGGGTGAGTCTGGCTGTGGTAAATCCACCCTGGGCCGCATGCTGACTATGATTGAAAGCCCAACCGAAGGCGAGCTCTTCTACAATGGTCAAAATTTTTTAGAGAATGATAAGGCCACCCAAACCCTGCGTCGCCAGAAGATCCAGATCGTTTTCCAAAATCCCTATTCCTCCCTCAACCCTCGCAAAAAGGTGGGGACGATTTTGGAAGAGCCACTCTTGATCAACACCAGCCTAACCGCCAAGGAACGCAAGGAGCAGGTGCTGGAAATGATGGCCAAGGTCGGGCTAAAACCTGAGTTCTACAACCGCTATCCGCATATGTTCTCAGGCGGCCAACGCCAGCGGATCGCCATTGCCCGGGGGCTTATGCTCAAGCCGGATATTGTGGTGGCCGATGAACCGGTTTCCGCCTTAGACGTATCCGTACGGGCCCAGGTGCTGAATTTGATGATGGACCTGCAGGAAGAGATGGGCCTGTCCTATGTCTTTATCTCCCACGATCTCTCTGTGGTAGAACATATTGCCGATGAAGTGATGGTTATGTACTTGGGCCGTTGTGTGGAGCAGGGCGACACCCAAACCCTCTTTAATAACCCTCGCCACCCTTACACCCAGGCCCTACTTTCGGCCACACCAAGGCTGGATCCCAACCAACGGCGGGAGCGGATTAAGCTGACTGGCGAATTGCCAAGCCCGCTTAATCCCCCTAAGGGCTGTGCCTTTCATGCCCGTTGTTGGAAGGCGACGGAACGCTGCAAGGTGGAGCAACCCGTGCTTGAAACCTTAAATGATAGCACTAGAATTGCGTGTTTTAACCTCTAACAAGCGGTACAAAATCATCACTTATTGACAAATCAGGTGGGCAGAGATGCCTGCCTGATTTTTTATCAATTAACCCCAAAATGTGATCTAGGCGACAAATTTGCATTTTGCTTCGTAAATTTTCTTTTTTAGCTAAACCGTTTTAGTTACAATATCGCCGATTTTTTCTTCAACCAGAAGGTAACACTATGAACTTTCCTCAAATCGCCCAACAAGTGATCGACAAACTTGGTGGCAAAGCTAACATTACCTCCGCAGCTCACTGTGCAACCCGCTTGCGTTTAGTGATTGCAGATGAAACTAAAATTGATAAAGAAGCCATTGAAAATATTGATGGCGTAAAAGGCCAGTTCTCAGTGGCCGGCCAATACCAAATCATCTTCGGTTCTGGTACGGTGAATAAGGTACACGCCGAAATGGTTAAGTTACTCGGCCTGGGCGATATGAGCACGGCTGAAGTAGCCGCTGCCGGTGCCCAAAAACAAGGCTTCTTACAAGGCCTAGTCAAGGGCTTGGCTGACATATTCGTGCCAATCATCCCAGCCATCGTAGCCGGCGGTTTGCTCATGGGTATCCACTCCATGCTTACCTCCATCGGCTTCTTCTGGGAAGGCCATTCAGTCGTAACTAAATACCCGGGCATTGCTGACCTGGTTGACTTTATCAACACCATCGCCAACGCCCCATTCGTTTTCTTACCGGTTCTTTTAGGCTTCTCTGCCACCCGTAAATTCGGTGGTAACCCTTATTTGGGTGCGGCACTGGGTATGCTTTTAGTTCACCCTGCTCTAGCAGATGGTTGGAACTATGCCAAAACCCTGATGGAAGGCGGTATTAAATACTGGAACATCTTTGGTTTTGAAATCGAAAAAGTAGGCTACCAAGGCACCGTTATCCCAACCCTGGTTTCTGCCTGGGTACTGGCCACCCTTGAAAAGGGCTTCCGCAAGTTCGTACCAAGCTACTTAGATAACCTGGTTACCCCGCTTTGCTCCCTCTTTATTGCAGGTGTGCTCGCCTTTACCGTAATTGGCCCTATCGGCCGTGAAGCAGGCTCCCTCATTTCAGCCGGCCTCACCTGGTTATACGACAGCATGGGCTTTGTGGGCGGTGCGATTTTTGGTACCTTCTATGCCCCAATCGTGATTACTGGTATGCACCAAACCTTTATTGCGGTGGAAACCCAGCTTCTTGCAGAAGTGGCCAACACGGGCGGCACCTTTATCTTCCCAATCGCTGCTATGTCTAACATTGCCCAGGGTGCGGCCTGTTTAGGTGTAGCCTTTGCCCTTAAAGATGCTAAGGTGCGTGGTTTGGCCATTCCATCTGGTGTGTCTGCCCTCCTTGGTATTACTGAACCTGCCATGTTCGGGGTCAACCTCCGCTACCGCAGCCCGTTTATCGCCGCCATGATTGGTGCAGGTACAGCCTCTGCCTTTATCGCCTTCTTCAACGTGAAAGCAATTGCCCTTGGTGCAGCAGGCCTCATCGGTATTCCGTCTATCAAACCAGACAGCCTGGCCATGTACTCTGTGGGTATGGTGATTTCCTTTGTAATTGCCTTTAGCCTTTCAGTTATCCTAACCAAGCGTTCAGCCAATAAGGCCTAAGACTTGTCAAAAGTACGCCCCAGCTTGTAAAATCTGGGGCGTTTTTTTATGGGTGATTTATGCGACAAGCCAAACTTTATTCCTACTCCATCCCCTTTCAAAGCAGTCTTATTCTAAGAGGGCGGGAAATCAGCCACCGCCAGGGCCTGATCCTGCATCTGGAGCAGGGTAATTTGCAAGGATGGGGCGAAATTGCCCCGCTTGTCGGTTTTAGTCAAGAAAGTCTAGAAGAGGCGACAGAACAGGCCATAGATTGGTGCCGGGCCTGGCAGACAGGGCAGGCCGAAGGCGATTTGGATAGGCTGGTTCCCTCTGTGGCCTTTGGAATTAGCTGTGCCTTGGCTGAACTTGACCAAAGCTTGGGGCTTGAGGCCGATTTTGGCACCGTTCCCCTCTGCTTGTCTGAACTGGATTTTCCTAAATTAGAACAGGCAAGACTGGCCAAAATTAAGGTCGGCCTGCAAGCGGTAGAAAAAGAAGGAAAATTTGCAAATGATCTCCTCAACCGCCTGCCCCAGCTAAAACTGCGTTTAGATGCCAACCGCAAATGGAGCCTAGAGCAGGCTCTGGCCTTTGCCCAAGAAATTGAGGCCCATAACCGTACTCGCTTTGATTTTATTGAAGAACCTTGCCCCAGCCCTGATCTCTCCCGCAATTTTGCCCAACAAACAGGCCTCCCACTAGCCTGGGATGAAAGTGTCAGGGAGCCTGGTTTTATTGTGCGGGCAGAGCCTCACTTATCCGCCCTGGTGCTTAAGCCTAGCCTGATAGGTTCTCTTGATAGATGTATCCATTTAATTCAGCAAGCTCATCAAGCAGGCTTGCAGGCCGTGATAAGCTCTAGCCTTGAAAGCTCCTTGGGCCTGACCCAACTGGCCCGTATAGCCAAGCAATACACGCCTGAAACCCTTGCAGGCTTAGATACCTTAAATTTGATGGGCTGCCAAATAATCAGAGGCTGGCAGGGGAGGGGGTTGCCGATTGTGGGAGTGGATGGGTTAATTAGGCTCTTCTAATGAGCCAAGCCCCTCTCCTGTTAGCAAGAGAGGGGCTTGAAGGCTGGCTATTGGGCATAAATATCCCTGCCATCCCGCTGGGTTTTAAGCAGGCGCAGGATCCAAACATATTGTTCAGGATGTTTGGTAACAAAATACTCAATAGCCTCATTCATTTGGCGGGCTGATTGCTCGGGGCTGCCGTCAAATTCCATAGGGGGCAGGATTTCAATCAGGTATTTTCCACGTTCTGCATCATAAATGGGAAACATGGGAATAACAACTGCATTGGTAACCCGTGCCATTTTATTGAGGCCTGGCAGGGTGGCTTTTTCCGTGGCGAAGAAGGGGACATAAACGCTTAGCGCCTCGCCATAGTCTTCGTCAGGCAGGAAATAACCGAGCTCGCCCTTTTTAACATCCGCTAAAAAAGGTTTGATACCATTTTGGCGGGCGTGCATTTTGCCGCCAAAGCGTTCACGGGTACGGTTCCAAAGCCAATCGACCAGCGGATTGCGGTGGGGATTGTACATGGAGGTCATGGCCATGCCATGGGTATGCATAATGATGCCAGAGGCGTCAATAGACCAGGTATGCGGCACCAACAAGATAACATTCTTGCCTGCCTGGCGGGCTTTTCTCACATGATCCAACCCAATAAACTCCGAGCGGGCTTGCAGACGTTTGGTGGGTCGCACCGCAATTTCGCCAATAGACAGCATGGTTTGGGCCACGGTAACAAACATCTTTTCAATCACCTCAGCCCGTTTTTCTGCCGACCACTCAGGAAAGCAGTAACGCAGATTGATATCAGCACGGTGGGTTTGTTTTTTGGCAAAACAAGCGGTACGTTTTCCGATAAAAGCTGCAAATTTATCCCGCAGGCGGAAGGGGACATAGGCTAAGATAATCAAGGCCAAAATCCCCAGCCACACACCCCAATATTTGGGGTGGAGGAAGGCCTTGGAAAAGCCGTGCTGGTAGCCCACTTGGGCAGTTAAACGTGACATCGCTTATTTATACTGATGAATGGCGTTGGCAATTTCGTTGTCTTGGTAGATGGCCTGTACTGCATCGGCATAGGCCTGGCCTAGCACATTTTGGATTTCTTCATTGCCTGCACCAAAGGCACCTTCATAGCCACGGGTGGTGTTGAAGTTCTTGCTGTAGGTGCCGCGGCTGCCTTGAACGACCACCTCAATCCCAACATTGGCATTGATTTTATAGCGTAGGTTGCCCTGGGTCACATCTGCAAAGAAGGTTTTGACATTAACCGCTACATTGGCATTGGCCGGGCCTTGTACAAGGGTAAAGCCCTTGCCGTTGAGATTTTGCTGCATAACCTGTTGGAAGAGCTGGGTCACAGCTGGTTGAGCGTTAAGGCGGATGGCTTCGCCATTTTTGGTGTAGTTAGCGATTTCAGTTGATGGGCGCAGATCATAGGCCGCAACATTGACCGTTGCAGTTTGATTGGCCGTGTTGAACATCACATTGGGTGCAGGGGTGTTAAATGAAATCGTGTTGGAGGTGGAGGCTTGACAGCCTGCAAGCAGGGCAGCGGCCAAGGTTGTGGTAACAAGGACAGTTTTCTTAACGAATTTCATAAAAGCTCCTTTGGAATGAAAAACTGGTGTATTATACCCCGTCATTTTTCAAATAGGGGAATAAAATGTCTGTTGAACAAACAATTATTGCCAAATTGACGGCAGAATTTGCACCTAGTGTATTAAATATTGAGAACGAAAGCCATATGCACAGCTCTGGTCGGGGTTCAGAATCTCATTTTAAGGTGACTCTTGTCACTGAACAATTTAGTGCCATGCGGACGGTTGCCCGCCATCGGGCGGTTTATGCCTGCCTGGCTCATGAGCTGGAAAATGGGGTACACGCCCTGGCCTTGCACACTTATTCGCCACAAGAATGGCAGGAAATGGGCGGCCTTGTGCCTAAATCGCCTAATTGCTTGGGAATTGGTCAGTAAATCGTGGCTTTGTGCTAAAAAGGCTTGCGTGTTGGTAAGGAAATCGCTAATATAGCCAACCTGTTAGGCCTGAGGCCTAAAACAAAATTTAGGTGAGATGTCCGAGTGGTTGAAGGAGCACGCCTGGAAAGCGTGTATATGGGAAACCGTATCGGGGGTTCGAATCCCCCTCTCACCGCCATGATTTCATGTTTTTCATAGATTTCCTTATTAAGATTAGTTTAAGTAATGTATCCCCAAACCTACTTGGTTTAGGGATTTTTTTATGTCGGCATATAGGACAGGCTTTAGCCTGCCACTAACTTTTGGCATATAGGACAAAATAGTTGGTCTTTTTGCACTTTATGCCTCTATAGGACAAAAAAGTTGGTAAAGATTATTTTAACAGATCCTTACCAACTCTTTTTGTTCAAAAAGTCCTGTATAAACAAGATCTTATGCTTTCTTGTTAAACCGCTGTGCGGACGTAATTTGTCTTTTAGTTCCTTAAATAAACCTTCAATCCTATTTGTTGTCTTTTCAATATTTAATTCAGGATATTTCTCATAAGTAAAAATATATTCATAATAACGCTTAATACTCGCAGCAGCACTTCTTACACTTCGATGTTTATAAGGGTATTTCCCTTTTTCATTTGGTTTATCTGACCGTTCACTTAAAAACTCCTGGTGTTTTCTCTTCCATTCATATATTTTTAAATAAAATTCATTTTTAGAGCTGGTTTTAAGCGTCTTAATAATACTTTTTAATTCTCTTCCTGCATGTGATTGATGTTTCTTTCTCAATGCCCTCATTACGATTGCTACAAGATGAAACTGACACATCTGTGTTGGTGTATTGAACAAATCTTTTAAGAGGCCTCTACGCCCATCACAGGTAACTGATTGAATAATATAATTTCTTTCCCTTAAACGGTTCATGGCCTTCTTGTAATAGATATCTTTTTCTGTTTTGACTATTTGGTGATAAACCACCTTTTTTGTAGAGCTATCAATAAACACCATTACACCAAAATCTCGGTGAAAGAATGTTGTATCAATAATTAAGTTCAAGTATGTATTTTGAGGTTTATTTAAGGAGGATTTAGGGTGCTTCTCTAAATATCTTCGAATAGTTCGAGAAGAGCAAGAATATTTTTCTGCTAACTGTACTTGTGTTTGTTTTCCAGATGAATAATCAAGCCAAATTTTTTCAGGATCTAATTTATTCTTAAAGGTAAATGTTTTATTACAGCTAAGACATTTGTAACGCTGTACATTATTTTGTTTGCCATACTTCTGGATCGGGGAATGTTGGCAGAAAGGACAGTTTTTTGTGCATATTTCAAAAAGAGGGCTTAAAGCCTTGTACTATAAGGCTTTAAGCCACTTTTTACCAACTATTTTGTCCTATATGCCTAACTTTTAGGCAAGAAAAAGGACAGCGGGTTTTCCTCGCTGTCCTTTTTGTTGTTACAGATAAGCCTTATTTGGCGAATTCTTTGCTGTCATCCACATAAGCATCTTCATCACGGTTGCCCATTGGTTTGAGCAGGGTGAAGAAGGCGATGAGGCAGGCTGCGGTAATGCCTAGGCCGATGTAAACAGAAAGTTGGTAGTCTAAGCCGAAACCAATTTTGTTGTAGGCCAGATAGGTAAAGCAGACTGTGCTGATGAAGGTGGCTGGCACGGTGCATACCCAGTGGAACTTGTTATAGCGGTAGAGGTAGGCTGCTGCCGTCCATAACATCACCATAGCTGTGGTTTGGTTGGCCCAGGTGAAGTAGCGCCAAAGGATTGAGAAGTCGATTTTTGACACAATAAAGCCAATCGCAAATAATGGAATCGCAATCATCAGACGTTTAGCCAGGGTGCGTTGTTCAACCTTGAAGAACTCTGCAATAATTAGGCGGGCTGCACGGAAGGCTGTGTCACCTGAGGTGATTGGGAGCACCACAACACCTAGTACGGCGAAGATACCACCGATAAAGCCTAAGAAGTGCATGGAAGAGTCGTAAACCACTTTAGATGGTGAACCTGCTTTGATGGCTTCTAAAAGACCTGTGAGGTCATCGTAGAAGCTCAAACCAACCGCACACCATACAAGGGCAATCACACCTTCAGTGATCATGGCACCATAGAAAATGAAGCGACCTTCTTTTTCGTTTTCTGCACAACGAGCCATGAGTGGGGTTTGAGTGGCGTGGAAGCCTGACAATGCACCACAAGAGATGGTTAAGAAGAGCAGTGGCCAAAGTGGTAACTCTGGGCGAGTTTCAAAGTTCATAAAGAATTTTTCAAAGCTCATGCCATCGACTGAACGGTAGAAGGAAATTGGATCAGCAGAGTTTAAATCAGCAGTCACCAAGCCATAAACCATACCTACAGACATAAAGAGTAGGAGGGCACCGAAGATTGGGTAGATGCGGCCAATGATTTTATCAATCGGAAGCAGGGTGGCTAAGATGTAGTAGCAGAAGATAATGGTTGTCCAAAGTACAATCACCGTTGGCTTGTCCATGCCCCATACAGTAATGTTGCTGGCAGCAACGGCTTGATGCACTTCTTCTGCATTGTTAAGAGAAAGGCCAGTTGAGGCAGCACCGAAAACGTCCATGGTGATGGTGCTTAATAATTGTGCTGGGCTGGCAACGAATACCACACCCACTAAGAGTAGAAGTACAACGGCAAGCAGGTTGATAAAGGCTTTAACAGGCGCACCTAAGTATTTGCCCGCAAGGTTTGGCATGGAAGCCCCGCCGTTACGCACACTTAACATCCCGCAGAAGTAGTCGTGCACTGCACCTGCGAAGATACAGCCGAGAACGATCCACAACATGGCAACAGGGCCATAAAGGGCACCAAGGATTGGGCCGAAAATCGGGCCGGTGCCAGCAATGTTGAGTAATTGAATGAGCCAAATCCGAGTTTTGGACATTGGCATATAGTCCACTCCATCACGCATGGCGTAAGCTGGTGTGGTCTTGTTCGGGTTGATAACGAAGATTTTTTCGATGATTTTACCGTACACGAAATAACCGAGTACCAGTAAACCAACGCAGAAGAAAAACCATAACATAGTGACGTTTCCTAAAATGAGTAATTTGATATTAGCCTGAGCCTGAGCTTAAAAGGCGTGTCATTCTAGTAGCTAATGTAAATAAAGTAAATCAGCTCTTACAAATTATGTAGAGAAATGTGACCTTGTTCACAAAAAAGACAGGTTTGGCTCTATTCTTGGGCATTTTCTTGAGGTGTTTTTTGTAAATTTATTAAAAATTCACTTCTTTTGCATATTTCATTTTGTGCCTCTCTTGTGTAAGATAAGGGCTTTACAACTTTACACAATCGCCAGTATGAGCCAAGCCCTTATGAATGAATTTTCCCTACTTTGCCGCCTCTTTGGCAACCTTTTTTACCGCCAGCCAACCGATCCGATTTTAGCTGGCACTTTTGCTTGGTTAAAAGCGGGCAACCTAGCCCAACATTGGCCGCTGGCGACAGACAGCCAAAGCGAAAAAGTCCTTGAACACCTGGCCCAGGGGGCAGAGCCTCAAGCCCTAGAGGCAGCCTATCAGGCCTTATTCGGCCAGGCGGGTTCGGTGGATAGCCGCTTGTCTTCCTATGGTGGCGAGCTGGATGCCTTTATTGATTTCCGCAGCCAGCGGGGGATGCCCGCCCTGGAAGAGGCCGATCATGTGGCTCTCTTGCTCCTCACGGCTTCTTGGATTGAAGATAACCTAGACTCCCTCTCTGCCCAGCAGGACTTCTTTGCCCACTTCTTATTACCACTTATGGGCAAATTTTTAGGCAAGGTAGAGGCCTTTGACATGGGCTTTTACAAGGCTCTAGCCCAGCTGACCCGAGATGCTCTAGCCGCCATGGCCGATGAGTTAGAAGAAACAACAGAAACCATTTAATAAGCAAACACAAGAATAAGGATTACCTATGTTAAAAAATAAAACCCTCGGCAGTGCCTTGATGATTGCAGGCACAACCATTGGTGCCGGCATGTTGGCCATGCCGCTAACCTCCGCAGGTATGGGCTTCGGCTTCACCGCCTTTTTGTTGGTGCTGATTTGGCTGGTGCTGACCTTTAGTGGCCTGCTCTTTGCCGAAGTCTATCAAACCGCCAAACAGAAAGACGATGGCGTGGCTAGCCTGGCCGAACAATATTTCGGCATGGGCGGCCGGGCCATTTCTACCATCAGCCTTTTGGTCTTGCTCTATGCCCTTTCAGCAGCCTATATCACGGGCGGCGGCTCCCTCTTATCAGGCCTCCTGCCCGATTTTGAATACAAACTGGAAACAGCCATCATCTTATTTACGGCCATTCTCGGTGCTTTTGTGGTCTTGGGGACTAGCTCGGTGGATGGCATTACCCGTGTGCTCTTTATGGGTAAGATTGCTGCCTTTGCCTTCGTGCTCTTTATGCTCCTGCCTAAGGCTTCTGTGGATAACCTCATGGCCCTGCCGCTGGATTACGCCTTTGTTTTGTCCGCCGCCCCTGTTTTTGTGACCTCCTTTGGCTACCACATCATTATGGGCAGTGTGAACAATTATCTTGATGGCGACACCAAACGCTTCCGCACCGCCATTATCTTGGGCACCTCTATTCCGCTGACTGCCTACCTACTTTGGCAATTAGCCACCCATGGGGTGCTGAGCCAGTCTGAATTCGTGGTATTACTGCAAGATGATCCAACCCTCAACGGCCTGGTCAATGCCACCCGCCAAATTACCGGCAGTAACCTCATGGGCGAAGTGGTGCGAATCTTCTCCTCCCTGGCCTTGATTACCTCTTTCTTGGGCGTAATGTTGGGTGTGTTTGAGGGTTTAAGAGATCTCTTTAAACGTTTTGGCATGGCCAACAACCGTTTGGTTATTAGCATTGCTGCCTTTACGCCGCCGCTGGCCTTTGCCCTCTTTTACCCACAAGGCTTTATCTTCGCCCTGGGCTTTGCAGGCATTATTTGTGCCTTCTACCTAATTATGTTGCCGATTGGCCTGGCCTACCGCACCCGTAAAGCCCATCCAAACCTGCCTTATCGGGTAGCAGGCGGCAACCTTTCTCTAATTTTGGGGATGATTTTTGCCTTTGCGGTTATTATTATTCCTTTCTTAAGTGAGGCAGGGATTTTGCCTAAAGTGGCAGGCTAACAAGCGGTCAATATTTTTCCTTTTTTTGCAAATTGAGATCAGGGTATGACAAGTCAATATCAGAACAAAACCATTACCATCATTGGGCTAGGCAAAACAGGCCTGTCTTGTGTCACTTACTTGGCCGATAAAGGCGCCAAGTTACAGGTTATCGACACTCGGGAAAACCCAGCAGGAGCCGATCAGCTGCCTGCCCATATTCCCTTGCACACAGGCGGCCTCAACCTAGATTGGCTTTTAGCCTCCGATCTGATTGTGATTAGCCCCGGCTTGGCTGTGGCCACGCCTGAAATCCAGCAAGCTATTGCTCAGGGCGTGGAAGTGGTGGGTGATATTGAACTTTTCTGCCGAGAAGCCGAGGCCCCCATCATTGCCATTACGGGGTCTAACGGCAAGAGTACGGTGACCAGCCTGACGGCGGACATGGCCCAGCAGGCCGGCCTCAAGGTCGGTATGGGGGGCAACATTGGCGTGCCAGCTCTCAGCCTTTTGGAAGAAGACTACGATCTCTATGTTTTGGAGCTGTCTAGTTTCCAACTGGAAACCACCTATTCCCTCAAGGCCAAGGCTGCCACCGTGCTTAATATCAGCGAAGATCACATGGATCGCTACGACAGCTTAGAACACTACCGCCAGGCCAAGTTGCGGATTTACCAAAATGCCGAACATATCATCGTAAACGGCGAAGACAGCCAAACCTACCCTGATCAAGCGGTCAAAAATCTTATTCGTTTTGCAGAACATAATGCAGAATATACCCTGCGTAATGGCCAGCTCTTTGCTGGCGAAACCGCCATCATTGGCTGCAAGCAGATGAAGCTGACCGGCCGCCATAACCAGATGAACGCCCTGGCTGCCCTTGCCTTGGCGGAAGCGGCGGGTGTGCCAAGAGAAGGCATTATCAAGGCCCTGCAAACCTACGGTGGCCTGGATCACCGCTTCCAACCTGTGCCAACTCAAGATGGCGTGAGTTGGATCAACGACTCCAAGGCCACCAATGTGGGCAGCACCGTGGCTGCCCTCAACGGCTTACAGGTGGCCGGCACCCTCTATCTCCTCCTAGGTGGTGATGGAAAGGATGCCGATTTCACCGAGCTCAAACCCCTTATCAACAAGCCCAATATCATTTGCTATTGCTTCGGCCAAGATGGGGCCAAATTGGCCCAATTAAGCAGCCAAAGTGTGCTGGTAGAAACTATGCAGGAGGCAGTAGAGCAGATCCGCCCTCGCCTCAAAGCAGGCGATATGGTCTTGCTCTCGCCCGCCTGTGCAAGTCTAGATCAGTTCCCGAATTTTGAAGTGCGGGGCAAGGTCTTTAGCCAATTAGCCCAAGGAGTTTGCTGATGTTAGCTGCCCTTAAACAAGAATGGGAAAAATGGACTCACCTGACACCCAGCAATGCCCTTTACGACCGCAGCCTAATCTGGCTATTTATCGGCCTTCTAACCATCGGCTTTGTTATGGTTAGCTCAGCCTCCATTCCTGTTAGTACCCGCTTATTTAACGACCCCTTCCACTTTGCGGTGCGTGATGGGGTCTATGTCCTGATCTCGCTCTTGGCCTGCATCTTCTTTGTGCAGGTGCCTATTGAGAGCTGGGAAAAATATAATATCGTGCTCTTTGGCCTTTCTCTCTGCCTCTTAGGGGCGGTGCTAGTGATAGGCAAAGAGGTGAATGGCTCGGTGCGTTGGATCCCCATTGGGCCGATTAACTTCCAGCCCGCAGAATTAGCCAAGCTGGCCATTATCAGCTATTTTGCCGGCTTCTATGTAAGACGCTTTGACACTATTCGTACAAGGGCTATGAGCTTCTGGCGGCCGTCGGCTATTTTAGCCATTTTTGCTGGTTTACTCTTATGGCAGCCTGATATGGGGAGTACCTTTGTACTCTTTATTCTAACTTTTGCCATGCTCTTTGTTGTAGGGGCGAAAGTTATCCAATTTATCTTGGTCATTGGTGTCGGCGTGCTGGCCTTTGTCTTCTTGGTGCTGACCTCGGAATACCGCCTGAAACGGGTCACCTCCTTTATGGATCCCTTTGCGGATGCCTATGGCGATGGCTTCCAGCTCTCCAATTCCCAAATGGCCTTTGGCCAAGGGCAATTCTGGGGACAAGGCCTGGGCAATTCGGTGCAAAAATTAGAATACCTGCCCGAAGCCCATACCGACTTTGTCATGGCGGTGATTGGGGAAGAATTCGGCTTCTTGGGCATTATGGTGGTTATTAGCTTGCTGGTGGCGCTTTCTTTGAGAGCCTTAAAAATCAGCCGAGAGGCTCTTATCTTAGAAGAACGTTTCAAAGGTTTCTTTGCCTTCGGCATCGCCATGTGGATCTTCCTGCAAGGCTTTGTAAACCTGGGCGTAGCCTCTGGCCTCCTGCCAACCAAGGGCTTGACCTTCCCGCTCATTAGTTACGGCGGCTCCAGCCTCATCATTATGTCCATTGCCATAGCCATTCTGATTCGGATCGACTATGAAAACCGCCTCAGCCGTATGGGTAGTGTCCGACCTAAGAAGGAACAACCACCTGTGGCAGGTTAGTTTGCAAAAAATCCCTAAAAAATAACCGCTTGTTGTGATGACAAGCGGTTTATTTTCCCTTCTTTTTAACAAATCTGGCCTGTCGAAATAGCCAAATCTTCGTCCACTTTAAGGGCGGTTTCAATGGCCACCTTCAGGCCCTTTTCTAAGCTCTCTAGCGACATGCTGGGCATATTGGCCTGGCTAGCCACTTGTTCTGGCAGATAAGGAATATGAATAAAGCCGCCCTTGCAGCGGGGGTAGTGTAGGGCCAGGTGGTGGAGCAGGCCGAACATTACATGGTTGCAGACATAAGAGCCAGCCGAGAGCGAGAGGGAGGCGGGCAGGCCGGCTTCTTGCATGGCTTTGACCATGGCCTTACAGGGCAAGCTGGTAAAATAGGCCAGCGGGGCGTTTTCAACTACGGCTGTGTCAATGGGCTGGTTTTGTTGGTTGTCGGGAATGCGGGCATCGTTCCAGTTGATGGCCACCTTTTCTACCGAAATGCTGGCTCGCCCGCCGGCTTGGCCCAGGCAGATGACCAGATCAGGCTGAATTTCATCAATTTTTTCATAGAGCTTTTCCAAGGACAGGCCGAAAACGCAGGGCAGTTGCGTGATAAAAATAGTCTGATCCGACCTGTGGCCTTCAAGTCTTTTCACAACCTCCCAAGAAGGGTTGATGGCCTCTCCACCAAAGGCTTCAAAGCCTGTTAGAAGAATTTTTTTCATGATTTACTTTTCCTTTACATAAAATTAACATTTGTGGTAGTTTATTGCACAAACTAACCAGATACAAGGGAAGACCATGAAAAAACGCCAATTCTTACTGACCGCACTTGCCACCCTACTCTTTGCCCAATTTCCCAGCCAGGCCCTGGCTCAAGCCCAGGCCCAGGCCGAGAAACTGCGGGCAGTGCAGGAAATCCGTATCAATAATGGGGTGGAACCCGTTTCTTTAGACCCACACAAGGTGGAGGGAATTGCCGAGGCGGTCATTATTCGCCAGATTTTTGAAGGCCTGGTGGTGCGTGATCAAACCGGCCAAATTGAGCCAGCCGTGGCCACCGAGTGGAGCAGCAATGAAGATTTCACCCAGTGGACTTTCAAGCTGCGGGAGGCTAAATGGTCTGATGGTTCGCCTTTGACTGCTCATGATTTTGTGTATGCCTGGCAGCGTTTGGCCGACCCTAAAACGGCCTCGCCTTATGCCAGCTACCTGGATAAGATGAAATTAAAGGGGGCAGCAGAGATTATTGAGGGCAAAAAGCCAAGCTCAGACTTGGGTGTCAAGGCACTTGATGATCATACCCTGCATTTAAATTTAAGCTCGCCAGTTCCCTACCTGCCTGCTATGCTGGTTTCCCATTCCCTCGTACCCCTGCACAAGGCCACCATTGAGCAATTTGGTGACAGGTGGACATCGGTCAAAACCTTTGTGGGCAACGGCGCCTATGATTTGGCTGAACATGTTCCCAATGAAAAGCTGGTCTTCAAGCGTAATAAGGCCTATTGGAACGATGCCAAAACCATCATCAACAAGGCAACCCTCTTGACCATTAGCTCACCGAATGCCGATGTGGCCCGCTACCGTGCCAATGATTTGGAGATGACCAATTCCACCATTTCGCCAGAGCTTTATCCAAAACTCAAGCAGGAAATCCCTAAGGAACTGCACACCACCCGCACCATCGCCACCTATTATTATGCCTTTAATAATGAAAAATTCACTGATATTCGGGTGCGTAAGGCGCTCAATCTTGCCCTTGATCGCAGTGTGATTACCGATAAGGTCATGGGCATGGGGCAAACCCCAACCTACACTTATACGCCAAACTATGTGGGCGGCGGGGAGAAAATTGTTAATCCTGATTATGCAGCTCTGCCACAGACCGAGCGCAATAAAGAGGCCATTGCCCTCTTAAAAGAAGCTGGTTTTAGCAAGAGCAAGCCCTTGAAATTTACCCTCTTGTACAACACCTCTGAAAACCATAAGAAAGTTGCCATTGCGGCTGCTTCTGTGTGGAAGGCCAATACCCAAGGCTTGGTTGAAGTGGAGTTGAAAAACCAAGAATGGAAGGCCTTTTTAGACGCCCGCAACCAGGGCAACTATGAAGTGGCTCGGGCAGGTTGGCAGGGCGAGTACAACAACCCAACTGCCTTTCAAAATAACTTCTTGAGCAACAGTTCCAATAACGATGCAAGGGTCAAAAATGCCCAGTTTGATGACTTGATTGCCCAGTCCTATCATGCCAAAACCGAGGACGAGCGGGCCAGCATTTATGCCCAAGCAGAAAAGGCCTTTATGGATCAATACCCGATTGTGCCCATCTATAACTATGTCAATGTGCGCCTAGTCAAGCCTTATGTCAGGGGCTTTAGTACCCAGGATCCGCAGGATTACTTCTATATTCGTAACCTCTATTTGGTGGAATAAGTAAAAAATAACCGCTTGTTACACAACAAGCGGTTTATTTTTAGAGGTTTTCTGCAAACTTAAGCAGCAACCATCACCATAGCAGGGCGTAACACACGGCCTTGGAGGGTGTAGCCTTTTTGTAATACCTGGCTGAGGTGGTTGGCTTCCACACCTTCTGCTGGCTGCATGGAAATGGCTTGATGGAGTTCAGGGTTAAAGGCTTCACCCACCACACCAACGGCTTCCACACCAAAGCGGGCCAGGGTGGACACCAATTCCTTATGGGTGAGTTCCACGCCTTCTGCCAAGGCCTTGACGCTGTCATCGGCATTTTCCAAGGCATTTAAGCCACGTTCTAGATTATCTACCACATTTAAGAGATCTTTGGCGAACTTCTCCAAGGCGAACTTGTGGGCCTTTTCCACATCTTGCTCGGCACGGCGGCGGATATTTTCCACCTCAGCACGGGCGCGCAGTTGAATGTCTTGTTCACGCTTGTCAGCCTCGGCAATGTAGGCCTCTAAATCTTGCACACGGGCAATGGCATCGGCCAGTGGGTCGAGGGCGTCTTCATTTGCAGGTTCTGGCTGATTTTCTACCGCTTGTGCTTCCGCTGTTTGTGCTGCGGCGTCTTGTTCTAATTCGGCTTGGGTGTTTTGTTCGGTTTGATTGGTCATCTTGAATCCTCATTAACAAAAAAATCTTGGCTAATATAATAACATATTTGGGTAAATCAAGGCGAAATGCTACAATTCGCCCAATTTTTCCCAATTTTAGCGAAATAATGAAAACAGAACGTCAATTTAACACCATTGCCATCGTGGGCAAGCCCCGCCATGAGATTGCCTTGGAAACCCATTTTGCGGTCTATAATTGGCTTAAGGACAGGGACTACGATGTCTTGGTAGAAGCCAGTATTGCCAAGCAGCTCCACCTTCCCAGCGGCAAGAGCTTGGAGGAAATTGGCGAAACCGCCCATTTGGTCATCGTCATTGGCGGCGATGGCAATATGCTGGGAATGGCCCGCCAACTGGCCAAGTATAAGGTGCCGCTGATTGGCATCAACCGTGGTAACTTGGGCTTTTTGACCGACATCGCCCCCCAAACCGCCTTTGAACAGCTCTATAACTGCCTGGAGCGGGGCGAGTTTATGATTGAAGAGCGCTTTTTGCTGGAAGCCCAGGTGGAACGCAACGGCAAGATCATCTCCGCCAATAATGCCCTTAATGAGGTGGTTATTCATTCCAGTCAGATTGTCAAAACCATTGATTTTGAGGTGGCCATTGACGGGAAATTTGCCTTTGCTCAGCGGGCAGACGGCCTGATTATTTCCACCCCAACCGGCTCGACAGCCTATTCCTTGTCAGCAGGTGGGCCGATCTTAACTCCCAATATGAATGCCATGGCACTTGTGCCTATGTACCCGCACAGCCTGTCATCCCGCCCCCTGGTGATTGATGGCGACAGTCAGATATCTCTGCGTTTTGCCCAGCATAATCTGCGTAATTTACAGGTCAGCTGCGACAGCCAAATTTACCTGCCCTTTTTACCAGAAGACCGGATTATTGTGCAAAAAAGCAGTGATAAACTCCACCTCTTGCATTTAAACGATTACAACTATTTCACGGTTTTAGGCTCCAAATTGGGTTGGTTGAATAAGTTATTTTAATTGCTAAAAATGAGTGCTAAGGCTTGCATCAAAGCCCTAAATCCGCTAGAATTTTAGCCGTTTTGCTCAAGTTGGAGCAAGGAAAAAACATCTGCGGAATGCAGAAGAGAAAGACAAATTACAAGAGGAAAAAATTATTAAACCTGCAAAACGTGTTCAGACTAACCGTGAACATCGCTTAAATGATGAAATCCGTGTTAAAGAGGTTCGCTTAACCAATCAGGATGGTGAACAACTGGGTATTATGCCAATTAAAGAGGCCTTGGCCCTGGCAGAAGAAGCAGAATTAGACTTGGTGGAAATCAGCCCGAATGCCGTGCCACCAGTCTGCCGTATTATGAACTACGGTAAATTTATTTACGAAAAAACCAAGTCTGCCAAAGAACAAAAGAAAAAGCAGAAAGTGGTTCAGGTTAAGGAAATCAAATTCCGCCCAGGGACTGACGATGGCGACTATCAGGTCAAACTTCGCAGCATTGTCCGCTTCTTAGAAGATGGCGATAAAGTGAAAATCACGGTTCGCTTCCGTGGCCGTGAAATGGCCCACCAAGACATCGGTTTAGATGTGCTTGAACGTGTGAAGGCCGACACAGCCGAGCTTTCTGTGGTGGAATCAGCACCAGGTAAGCTAGAAGGCCGTCAGGCGGTGATGGTTATTGCGCCGAAGAAGAAATAATCTAAAAATGCAATCGACTTTTAAAGGTTGATTGCATTTTTTATTGGGGATATGCTCTAGGGGTTGTTGATAATTTAATTAAAGTTAGCTAAATCCCCCTAGCCCCCTTTTTCAAAGGGGGGAATGATTAAATGTTTGCGAAGTATCGTGCTCTAACACCTTCTACGATCAGTTCCCCTCTTTGAAAAAGAGGGGGTAGGGGAGATTTTTAATGATATTAACAAACAGAAATTGCTAATTTAACACTCGTTTATGAATTATCAACAGCCCCTAGCCAAAATGAGCAATTAAATCCAATCAGCTTGGCTGGTGGCATTTTTTTATGTAAGAGTACAAGTTAGGTTATTTTAACCATTTCTTTTTGTGGAATGGTCATAAATCATTTTCAGACAAGTAGGAGTATAATGATGGCTATAGACCGTATGGATTGGCATTATGACGCAGAAGATTTCCCCAAGGATATTCCCACAGAAAACGCTGGTGTTCACATTGGTTTTTTCTTGGCATGGGCATTTGAACAGGGTATGGCAGGCGAACTTCATATTGAAGATGATCAAGAAGCTCTTGAACAGTTGGCCAAGCGTGAAATCACAGGTGTCGATTTTTTGATAAAATGTTGTGATGAAAAGCTTTGGGGCGAAGATTTTAATGAAGAAGGCGAAGCCTTTGCTGTGGATTATTATGAAAATGACGACAGTGATTTTGCCCAATCTTTTGGTAACTATTTGTCTGATTTTAATGAAGTTTTCAGTGAATATGATGCTTATCGTGTCCCCAATGATTGGGAACATTTTGAAAGGATTAAGCCAATTTTGAACGAGCGTTTTGTGCAATGGCAAAATTTTCAGGCGACTTAAAACAGACTAATTTATTTCCTTGCCAAAAACGAGCAATTCCTGTAGAATTCGCTCGTTTTTCTTTATGGAAAACCCAAAACACATCAGGCAGACTCAGCAGCCTGATGTTTTTGTGCAACTAACCTTGAGTTGGTTTATCTCACGATATTCAGTGCTTCCAAGTAGGGCCGCAAGGCTTTCGCCTGGCTATCTATCTTTAACAAAACAATGCGGAGTTTATTAAACAATGCCTAAAATTAAAACAGTACGTGGTGCTGCTAAGCGTTTCAAGAAAACAGCTTCTGGCGGTTTCAAACGTAAACAATCTCACTTACGTCATATTTTGACTAAAAAGACAACTAAGCGTAAACGTCACCTACGTCACAAATCTATGGTAGCGAAAGCTGACCAAGTTTTAGTAGTCGCATGCTTACCATACGCATAAGCGTTGCACAGTCGTACGATTAGTTATTTTAGTATTTAAATTAGACAACAGGAGATTAAATAATGGCTCGTGTAAAACGTGGTGTTATTGCAAGAGCACGCCATAAGAAAGTTCTTAAGGCTGCTAAAGGTTATTATGGTGCGCGTTCACGTGTTTATCGCGTTGCGTTCCAAGCAGTGATTAAAGCTGGTCAATATGCTTACCGTGACCGTCGTCAGCGTAAACGTCAATTCCGTCAATTATGGATTGCTCGTATCAACGCTGCCGCCCGTCAAAACGGCTTATCTTACAGCAAATTCATCAATGGCTTGAAAAAAGCCTCTGTTGAAATCGACCGTAAGATTTTGGCTGACATCGCTGTATTCGACAAAGTGGCTTTCGCAGCCTTAGTTGCTAAAGCTAAATCTGTACTTTAATCAGTAGAGATAAGAAAGGACGCCCTCGGGCGTCCTTTTGCTTTTTAGGGGTGCTTATCTAGCACCAGTTGTCCAGGGTCTTGCTGGCAGTTTAGTTCAGCAATCACAGCTGTTTCAAAATGTACATGGGCCTGGCCAGCACTTAGACCTTGAGCCAGGCGATAAACCAGCGGCATATGGCTGACGATAAGCAGGTTCTTGGCGCCTTCTTCCCGCAGGAAATGAAGGTAGTTCATGGCATTTTGCGGGTCGCCATCTGGGGTGATGCCCTCCCAAAGCTCAATAAGGGAGGATAAATTTGCAAATTTTTGTCCCTTATCCACCGCTTGCATGCCTTCAAAGACCCTGGCCCAGGTTTGCTGGGTGCGGACATAGGGGCTGACGATAATTTTATCAAAGCAAAGGCCTCTTTCTAGTAGGCTTTGGCCCAGCCATTTTCCCTGGTTAAAGGCATCTTGGCGGCCTTTTTCGGTTAAGGTTCGTTCAATGTCTGTGGGCGTATAAGGGCCAGCCTCACCGTGGCGCATGATCCATACATTCATCGCTCTTATTCCTATTCTGTCAAATAAGGCGTATAATGCACCTCGTTTTTGAATGATTCAAGCCCTGAATCGAAAAGATTTCACATAAATTTACCAAATCAAGATATGGAGTAAAACCAATGGCTAAACTTAGAAGAACGAAGATTGTTTGTACGATGGGTCCTGCGACCGACCGTGGCGACAATTTAGAAAAAATTATCGCAGCGGGCGCAAACATGGTGCGTATGAACTTCTCGCACGGTACACCTGAAGATCATATCGGTCGTGCTGAGCGTGTTCGTGAAGTCGCTGCTAAATTAGGCAGAACCGTGGCTATTTTAGGCGACCTACAAGGCCCTAAAATCCGTGTTTCTACCTTTAAAGACGGCAAAATTTTCTTAAACGTTGGCGATAAATTCATCTTAGATGCTGAAATGCCAAAAGGCGAAGGCAACCAAGATGCTGTTGGTTTAGACTATAAAAACCTACCAAACGATGTGGTGCCAGGCGACATTTTGCTCTTAGACGATGGCCGTGTGCAACTGCGTGTATTAGAAAGCCAAGGGGCAAAAGTCTTCACCGAAGTTACCATCGGTGGCCCACTTTCTAACAACAAGGGGATTAATAAATTAGGTGGAGGCTTATCTGCTGACGCCCTAACCGAAAAAGATAAGGAAGACATCAAACTAGCCGCCCGCATTGGCGTGGACTACTTGGCTGTGTCCTTCCCTCGTTCAAGTGCAGACCTCCACTATGCTCGTCAGCTAGCCCAAGAAGCCGGCCTTGAAGCCAAAATCGTGGCCAAGGTTGAGCGTGCTGAAACGGTAGCAACCGAAGAAGCCATGAACGACATTATCCTTGCTTCTGATGTTATCATGGTAGCCCGTGGTGACTTGGGTGTGGAAATTGGTGATGCTGAGTTGGTTGGCGTACAGAAAAAACTGATCCGCCGCTCCCGCCGCCTCAACCGTGTGGTCATCACAGCAACCCAGATGATGGAATCTATGATCAACAACCCAATGCCAACCCGTGCAGAAGTGATGGACGTGGCCAATGCGGTCTTAGATGGTACAGATGCGGTGATGCTTTCTGGCGAAACGGCAGCAGGCCAATACCCAGCTGAAACCGTGCGGGCCATGGCTGAAGTGTGTGCAGGGGCTGAAAAAATGCCAAGCATTAACATCTCTCGCCACCGTGAAAACCAAGGCTTCACCACACCTGAAGAAGCCATCGCTATGTCAGCCATGTATGCGGCCAACAAAATGGAAGGCGTTGCGGCCATTATCGCCCTTACTCAATCTGGCGAAACCGCAAAACTCATGAGCCGTATCAGCTCTGGCCTGCCAATTTTCGCCCTTTCACGCAACCCGAAAGCCCTCAACCTGGCGGCGCTTTACCGTGGTGTTACCCCTGTTTTCTGTGAAGAAGTCAGCCGCACCATTGAAGGCGCTAAAAAAGCCCTTGCCCTCTTAAAAGAGCAAGGCTACCTCATGCGTGGTGACCTAGTGCTTTTAACTCATGGCGATGAAATGAAAGAAGGTGGCACCAACACCTGCCGTATTTTACGGGTTGAATAATCCCCGAAAATCTTGCAAAATCCACGCATCTGCGTGGATTTTTTATTTCGAGAACCCCTATGTCTAAACCGCTTTCTATCTGTATCCTCCGCCTGTCTGCCATTGGCGATGTCTGCCACACCCTGGCCGTGGTGCAAGCCATTTTAGGCCACTACCCCAATGCTCAAATCGACTGGATCATCGGCAAAACCGAAGCCAGCTTGTTGCAGGGAGTGCCTAATATCAATTTTATTCCCTATGATAAAAAATCAGGCTGGAAAGGTATCTTTACACTTTGGCAACAGCTCAAGCACAAGCGGTATGATTTCCTCCTCAATCTGCAAACCGCTTTTCGAGCCTCCATCCTCTCTTTGGGGATTAAGGCAGACAAGAAAATCGGCTTTAATAAGGATCGTGCCAGGGAAGGCCAGTGGCTCTTTACCAACCAAAAGGTGGAACAAACAGCTTCGCCCCATGTTTTAGATGGCCAGATGATGTTCGCCAAGGCCATAGGTGTGACCGATCTGACCCCTAGCTGGCATTTACCTATTTCAGAGGAAGATTTAGCCGTGGGGGCAGGTTTTATTGATAAAAGCCGTCAAAACGTGGTTATCGCCCCTTGCTCCAGCAAGAAGGAAAAGGACTGGCTGCCAGAGCGTTATGCAGAAATCGCCAATTTTCTGACCGCTTGTGGGGTAAATGTTATTATTGCAGGTTCACCCTCCGCTTACGAAATGCAAACTGCGGCTAAAATTCAGGAACTGGCGCCGAATTGCTTAAATTGTGCAGGAAAAACCACGCTGAAACAGTTGGCTGGGCTTATTCAACAAGCCGATCTGGTTATTTCTTCCGATTCTGGCCCGGCCCATATTGCCACCACCCAGCATACCCCTGTGATTGGGCTTTATGCCATTCACAACCCCCGCCGCACAGGCCCTTATCAGGACTTGGACAAGGTGGTTTCAGTCTATGATGAAGCCATCTTGCAAACCTACGGCAAGCCTTGGCAGGAATTGCCTTGGGCCACCAAGGCCAAGGGGGAAAATTTGATGGCCAATATTTCAGTTGATATGGTCAAGCAAAAAGTGCTTGCAAGCTTGGGGCTAAATGTGTAAAGTTCGTCGTATCAAAAATTTTACACAACAGGAAAGAAAAATGAACAATGTAGTTAATCAAGACAGCGTCCACAACGTTAATATTTGCGATGAAAAGGTCTTACTTACCCCTAAAGAACTCAAGACAGAGTTTCCCCTAACCGATGACTTACGCCAGCAAATTGAAGCCTCTCGCAAGGTAGTTTCGGATATTATTCACAAGCGTGACCCACGAAAACTGATTGTAGTCGGCCCTTGCTCCATTCACGACCCTCAAGCGGCCTTGGAATACGGCCAAAAACTCAAGGCCCTTAGTGAAAAAGTGTCAAATAAACTTTACATCGTTATGCGGGTTTATTTTGAAAAGCCCCGCACCACCGTGGGCTGGAAGGGCCTGATTAACGACCCACAGCTCAACGGCTCCTTTGATGTGGAAAGAGGCTTACGCATCGCCCGTAAATTACTCTTAGATCTAGCCCAAATGGGTTTACCCCTGGCTACCGAAGCCCTTGATCCGATTAGCCCCCAATACCTAGCCGATCTCTTTAGCTGGTCGGCTATCGGGGCCAGAACCACCGAATCCCAAACCCACCGAGAAATGGCCTCGGGCCTATCTATGGCGGTTGGCTTTAAAAACGGCACAGACGGCAATTTGGCTGTTGCGCTTAATGCCATGCAGGCCGCGGCCCAAGGCCATAGCTTTATCGGTATTAACCAAAAAGGTCAGGTCAATTTGCTTCACACCAAGGGCAACCCAGACGGCCATGTGATTTTACGGGGCGGCAAGCAGCCGAATTTCGAGGCCCAATACGTTCAAGAATGTGAAGAGGCCTTACGCAAGGCGGGGTTAGCTGAGGCCATTATGATCGATTGCAGCCACGGCAACTCCAACAAGGACTACCGCCGCCAGCCCCTGGTCGCTCAAAATGCCCTGGAGCAGATCTTGGCCGGCAACCAGTCCATTATCGGCCTCATGCTAGAAAGCCACCTCAAGGCCGGCAACCAATCTTCTGAACAACCTTTTGAGCAAATGGAATACGGTCAATCCATTACCGATGCCTGTATTGACTGGCAAACGACAGAGGATTTGTTGGTGGATTTTGCAGAAAAATTATACTAACACTTGAATATATCCCAAATTGGGATATCATAAGCAGCATAGATAGATATGGATGAGCAATGCGAATAATATCAACCGCCAAAATTATTGAATACTATACAAAGCACCCGGAAACAGAGCAGCCCTTAAAGGCTTGGGTTGCAGAGGTAAAAAGGGCGAATTGGCAAACTGCTAATGATGTCAAGGCCCAATATCGAAATGCTAGCATACTGAAAAATCGGCGAGTTGTATTCAATATTAAAGGAAATGATCACCGCCTTGTTGTGGCTATTGCTTACAAAATGGGGGCTGTTTACATCAAATTTATTGGTACTCATCAAGAATATGACAAAATCAATGCGAATACAGTGGAAGGCTGTTAGGGGGAATAATGGATATTAAACCAATTAAGACTGAAGAAGACTATCAAAAAGCCCTGCAAATCATAGAACCTTATTTTGATCGTGAAAATTTAAGTGAAGATGAGGCAGATTATTTTGAGGTAATGCTAACTCTTATTGAAAAATATGAAGCGAGGCATTTTCCCATTGATCCACCTAACCCTATCGAAGCGATTAAATTTAGAATGGAGCAAGAAGGCCTTGAAATTAAGGATCTTGAAGGGATTATTGGCAAGCCTAACCGAGTTTATGAAGTCTTTAATAAAACTCGTCCACTAACCTTGAATATGATTAGAAATATTCATCAAAAAATGGGGATTAGTGCAGATGTACTTATCCAGCTTGCATAAAAATTAAAGGCGGACTGATTTATGAACCCTCTCACCCCCATTCGAGAACAGATCGACACTATCGATCAGCAACTGATTAACCTGCTTACCCAGCGCCTGGAGCTGGTGGCTGAGGTTGGGCGAATTAAGCACCAGCACGGCCTGCCTATTTATGCCCCTGACCGAGAACAGGCCATGATCAAGGCCCGCCGTGAGGAGGCCGAAAAACAGGGCCTGACTGCTGATTTGATTGAAGATGTCCTGCGCCGTGTTATGCGGGAGTCCTATATCAGCGAGAACCAACACGGCTTTAAGCAGGTCAATCCCGAGATTGAAAAAATGGTTATCGTGGGCGGCCTGGGTAAGCTGGGTGGTTTGTTCGCCCGTTATTTCCGCAATTCAGGCTACAGGGTTGAGGTGCTGGATCGGGACGATTGGGGGGAGGCTGAAAGCATTTTAAGCGGGGCCAATGTGGTGATTGTATCCGTGCCTATTAACCATACCCTGGAAACCCTTGAGCGACTCAAGCCCTACTTGCGGGAAGACATGATCTTGGCTGATCTGACCTCGGTCAAAGCCCAACCCCTGGCCAAGATGCTGGAGGTGCACCAAGGGGCGGTGGTCGGCTTACACCCTATGTTTGGTAGCGATATTGCCAGCTTCGCCAAGCAAGTGGTGGCCTGCTGCCACGGCCGCTTTGCCCAGCGTTACCAATGGCTGCTAGACCAAATCCAAATCTGGGGGGCGAAAATTGAGGTGATTGATGCGGCCGAACACGATCATGCCATGACCTACATTCAGGCCTTACGCCATTTTTCCACCTTTGCCTTTGGCCTGCATTTGTCGCAACAACCGGTCAAACTCTCCCAGCTCTTAGCCCTGTCCTCGCCCATTTATCGCTTAGAACTGGCCATGATCGGCCGGCTCTTTGCCCAAGATGCTGGGCTTTATGCCGATATTATTGCCGATAAACCTGAAAATTTAGCGGTGATTGAGTCCCTTAAAAATAGCTTTGAACAGAGTTTAGCCTTTTTTGAGCAGGGCGATCGGGCTGGCTTTATCCAAGCCTTTGAACAGGTTCACCACTGGTTCGGCGATTATTCGGAGCAGTTCCTGCAAGAAAGCCGCAACCTGCTGCAACAGGCCAACGATTTGCGAAAATAGGTAAAAAATAACCCGCTTGCGTAAACAAGCGGGTTTCTTTTTCACAAAATTTGCAAATCCTTAGAAGGAATATTTGACCGTAGCGTAGTAGGCGCGGCCTGGTTCGTTGTAGGAGGCGGCAGAGCCTGACTCACGGTAAACACGTTTATTAAAGAGATTGCTCACCCCAACACGCACACCGATGGTATCACGCCAGTTGTAGCCTGCATTGAGGCCGAAGACGGCGTAAGAGCCTAGTTCGGTGCGGTTCATATTGGTAATGGTGTAATTGGTTACGTTGCCTTGGCGATCTCTTTCAGCCCCGCGTTCCAAATTGGTGAAAGGAACTTGGCTTGGTTTTTGACGGCCGTATTGGGTATAAACCAAGTTAGCATCTAGGCTTTCGGTAATATTCCAGTTGAGGCTAGAGTTCCAAGTATAACGAGGAATCACGCTCAATGGGTTGCCTGTATCCTTGTTGATAGACTTGATCATATAGGTAAAGTTATTTACTAAACGTAACTTTTCAGGCACAAGTGGAATAGTTAAGTTTCCTTCTACCCCTTCAACTAAGGCACGTTTGGCATTTTCCCAACGGTAAAGGGCTGGATTTTTGCTTGGTGCATAGTTGATCATCCCTGTCGCAATCTTGTTGCGGTAGTCATTGTGGAAGTAGGCGATGGAGGCTGACCATTCATCCTTGCTATATTCCAAACCGATTTCCTTGTTCCAGCTGATTTCTGGCTTGAGGTTCTCATTCCCGATCACGTTACATTGGGCATCACCGTCATAGCAACCGTTGCCACGGCTGCCTACAATGTAGTTGGGGTTCATTTGGTAGAGGTTTGGTGCTTTATAAGCACGGGCTAGGCCACCTCGAACCAAGAGGCCATCTTGGATTTCATAAGAAGCATTAAGACTACCACTGACATTGGATTTAGACTTGCTATTGGCATCAAACCGAACGGTTGGGGTTAAGAAGAATTTATCCGTTACAGCAATATTGTCTTCCACAAACACAGCCCAGGTATTTTGAACAGCCTTGGTTGGGCGGTTTGTGGCCGCAATGCCAGCTTCATCGGTTAATGAGGCTGGGAGTTCAGCCCTCAAGGAGCTTGGGTCGTCAAGGCTGCTACGAGTGGCTTCAAGGCCAATGGTCAGCATTTGATCAAAGCCTAGGCGGAAAGGCACATAGAACTCGGTGCTAAAGCGGGTGTTTTTAAGCACGCTGTCTCGAATCCCTGAATCAGCCCCTGAAATAGGTGAACCTTCTGGGCCGCCTGCTAAACCTTCAGCATAGCGGCTATTCACTGTTTTATCCCACATAAAGTAGGTGCGGCTTTCCCCCCAGCGGTATTTGCCTTGGTGGGTCAGTGCATAGTTTTGACGGTATAGACGGGCAGTTTCAGCCTTGGCGTTGGCTAAATTGGTGGTTTGGTTAGGCACTTGTGAAGCGGCTGGGCAGGTTTGTCCTCGGCCAACAGTAACCAAGCAATCAGTTAAATTATATTGATTGCTGTTTTGGGTGTCGCCATTATAGATATTGCCCTGGCGGCTAAAACCTGCATCGACTGTCCAAGTGTGATTTTCGCCCGCTTTTAATTTGATTTGGCCATTGATATCCTTGTTACGCACACCCTCACGGCCTGCCACGGCGTTTGAACCATTATTGGCTCTGGCATTGAGATCTAAAGCATCTGCCTGGGTTTTATTGTAGTTACCATAGAGACGGAAACTCAGCACATCATTAATCATTGGGCCACTCAAGTTAAAGCCCACACGGTTGGTTGCCCCTTCCTTGCTATTTTCTGGTTGATTGGTGTAGTAGGTGATATGGCCGTGGAATTCATTGGTAGCAGGCTTGGTTTTAATATTGACCACCCCGCCCATGGCACCTGAGCCATAACGGGCTGCCGCTGGGCCACGGATAACCTCAATCGACTCAATCATTTCCACCGGCACCCAGTTGGAATCGCCACGGGTATTACGTTCGCCCCGCATGCTGTAACGCTCTGCATTACGAGAGGTAACTGGCTTGCCATCAATAAGAATGAGGGTATTTTCAGGCCCCATACCACGCAGGTCGATCTGGCGTTTATTGCCCCGCTGGCCTGTAGCCGAGTTACCTGTCAAGTTTACCCCTGGCATGGTACGCACCAATTCTGACACATCGTTGGCCACAGGGCGTTTTTCCAAGTCTTCCTTGCTGATTTTGGATACACCCAGGGATTGTTTAACCTGTTCTTCGGCCGTTACGGTCACAGTGTCCAGCACAAGCGTGTCTTGGGCATAGGCAGAAAATGTCAGGAGGAGGCTTGCACTTAGCAGGCTAAGGTGGGGAGTTTTACGCATAAATGAGTTCCTTAAGTGAGTTGTATGATTTGTAAATTGCGAATAATTTACATTTGTTAGTTAGTCTTGTAAATAGGAACTATTGTTATTTGTAAAGATTGGGCAGGCTGATTTTTCTTATTCCTATCAGGCAAACAAAGGCATTGGCAGGGAAGAATAGAGCCAAGTGATCCGACAAGCGGCCTAAAAATCACAAAAATTTGCAAATATTTACAAAACTTTCCCCGCTTGCTTAAAGAATACCTTTAGCGCCTTGATATTTTTGTTGAGAAGTCCAACGCTTTAGGTCAAAATAGTCACAAATTTTTCACATTTCTTGGATTAAAATAAATAATGAATAGCATCGCAGATAACAACTGTATCGTCATTTTCGGCGCCTCTGGCGACTTAACCCACCGCAAACTGATTCCTGCCCTCTATAACCTTTACAAAATCGGCAAACTTACCGAGCATTTTTCCGTCTTGGGCGTGGCCCGTTCGGAGCTAACAGACGAGAGCTTCCGTGAAAAAATGCGTGAAGCCCTGATCAAGCACGAAAAAGCAAGCGGGGAAAGTTTAGATAATTTCTGCAAACACCTTTATTACCAAGCCATCAACACCTCAGATGCGGTGGACTACGGCAAGTTGGTTCCCCGCTTGGACGAGCTGCATGATGCCTACCAAACTGGCGGCAACACCCTCTATTACCTCTCCACCCCGCCAAGTCTTTATGGGGTCATCCCAGAATGCCTGGCTGCCCACGGTCTCAATACTGAGGAATTTGGTTGGAAGCGGATCATTGTGGAAAAGCCTTTCGGTTACGACATGAAAACCGCCAAGGAGCTGGACGTGCAGATCCACCGCTTCTTTGAAGAACACCAGATCTACCGTATCGACCACTACTTGGGCAAGGAAACCGTGCAAAACCTCTTGGTGCTACGCTTCTCCAATGGCCTCTTTGAACCCCTTTGGAACCGCAATTTTATTGACTATGTGGAAATCACTGGGGCGGAATCCATTGGCGTGGAAGATCGTGGCGGTTACTATGATGGTTCAGGGGCCATGCGGGATATGTTCCAAAACCACCTGCTCCAAGTGCTGGCTATGGTGGCTATGGAGCCGCCGGCCATTATTAATGCTGATTCCATGCGGGATGAGGTGGCCAAGGTGCTTTACTGTCTGCACCCTTTGAGTGCGGAAGACGTGAAAAACAACCTGGTCTTGGGCCAATATGCCCCAGGCAAGGTGGATGGAGAAGAGGTCAAGGGCTACTTGGAAGAAAAGGGCGTACCGGCTGATTCCTTAACCGAAACCTATATGGCTCTGCGTTGTGAAATCGACAACTGGCGTTGGGCGGGCGTGCCTTTCTATGTGCGTTCAGGCAAACGCCTGCCAACCCGGGTGACCGAAGTTGTGATTCACTTTAAAACCACCCCGCACCCAGTTTTCAGCCAAAATGCCCCAGAGAACAAGCTCATTATCCGCATTCAGCCAGACGAAGGCATTTCCATGCGTTTTGGCCTCAAAAAACCAGGGGCAGGCTTTGAGGCCAAGGAAGTTTCCATGGACTTCCGCTATGCAGACTTAGCCTCCCCAAGTCTCTTGACCGCCTATGAACGCTTGCTACTGGATGCCATGAAGGGCGATGCCACCCTCTTTGCCCGCACAGATGCGGTACACGCCTGCTGGAAGTTCGT
This sequence comes from Pasteurellaceae bacterium RH1A, assembly GCA_012221805.1. Lineage (NCBI taxonomy): Bacteria > Pseudomonadati > Pseudomonadota > Gammaproteobacteria > Pasteurellales > Pasteurellaceae > Pasteurellaceae bacterium RH1A. The sequence goes on from CP015195.1 coordinate 831,861, forward strand.
TCAACCGATTTTGGACTACAAGGCTGCCCGAGGCCGTGTTTATGAATACGAGGCCGGCACCTGGGGGCCAACCGAGGCCGACAAACTGATTGCCAAGCACGGCCGAGTCTGGCGTAAGCCGACTGGGGTGATGAAGAAGAAAACTTAAATCTTTTTTGATCCCCTCCCCCGCTTGCGGGGGAGGGTTAGGGTGGGGGGATTGCCTTTAGGTAACAAGCGGAAAGCAAAATACGAAAATTTGCAAAAATTCTCAAAAAATCATCCGCTTGTATCTTGAGCTTCGCTCAATCCCCCACCCCCGCCCTCCCCCGTAAACGGGGGAGGGAGTTTAAACATACATAGGAAGCAAACATGAACACCAAAATTTTCCCAACCGCCCAAGCAGCCGTTGAACAAATAGCCCAAGAATTTAAGGCCCTTAGCCAAGAAAACCGCCCTGTGCATATCTCCCTTTCAGGCGGTTCAACCCCAAAACTTTTATTTAAAACCCTGGCCCAAGCCCCTTTTAATACTGAAATCCAGTGGAAGAACCTGCATTTCTGGTGGGGGGATGACCGTATGGTGGAACCGGCAAGCCCCGAAAGCAACTATGGCGAAGTCCAAAAGCTCCTTTTCGACCACATTCAAATTCCTGCGGAAAACATCCACCGCATTCGGGAGAAAACGAAGTAGAAGCCGAACTTGCAAGATTTTCGCAAGAATTGACCGCTTGCTTGCCAAATCTCTCCTTTGACTGGATTATTTTAGGCATGGGCACAGACGGCCACACCGCATCCCTCTTCCCCCATCAAACCAACTTTGCTGATGAAAATGTCGCTGTGATCGCTAAACACCCTGAAACAGGGCAGATCCGCATTTCCAAAACGGCTAAGTTGATTGAAGGTGCTAAACGTATTACCTATTTGGTAACAGGTAGCTCCAAGGCGGAGATCCTCAAAGAAATCCAAACCCAACCTGCGGAAGATTTACCTTACCCAGCGGCCAAGATTAAGGCTAAAAATGGACTGACGGATTGGTATTTGGATCAGGAAGCGGGGGCTTTGCTTAATCTTTAAGGTCACAAATTGTGATCTTAAACAGGGATAGGTCATTTTGAGGTCACAATTTGTGATCTCAAACTAACCATAAAATGATAATGTGTACTTTTTTATTCCACGCACGGCAAGCCGTACGTGGTTACGTATAAGTGAGGGGCCTTGCCCCTCCAAGATGCAACAGGGGCAAAGCCCCTGACTTATTCGTAACCGATTGCGACGAAGTCGCTGTCGGACAGAAACTTAAGGAACCCCAATGAACCTCAGACAAAAAATTGATAACAGCCCAATGGGCGCTTACCAGTGGGCCATTGTGATGATGGCCGCAGTGATGAACTTTTTAGACGGCTTTGATGTACTGGCCATTGCCTTTACGGCCACCAATATCACCAAGGAATTTGGCCTTAGCAAGACCGAGTTTGGTATGTTGGTGAGTGCGGGCCTTGTCGGAATGGTAATGGGATCGATGATTCTGGCCCCCCTTGCCGACAAATTCGGCCGCCGCCCGATTTTACTTTTATCGGTTGCCTTTTCTGGCATTGGTTTAACCATTTCGGGCTTCTCCGCCTCAGCCGAAATCATGGCCTTTTCTCGCCTTATTACAGGCCTGGGCGTGGGTGGCATTTTGGTGGGCACCAATGTGATTACCAGCGAATACTCCTCCAAAAAATGGCGGAGCTTTGCCATCAGCGTCTATGCCGCAGGCTTTGGTATTGGGGCAATGGTGGGTGGCCAAATCGCCAAATCCCTGCAAGCAGCCTATACCTGGCATTCGGTCTATTTTGCGGGAGCGGCCATGACCGCCGTCATTTTTGTGGTCTTATGGATCTGGTTGCCTGAATCCATCGACTACCTCTCTTCCAAACAGCCGAAAAATGCTAAAGAACGCCTAAATAAAATTGCCCATAAATTAGGCTTTGAGGGCCGCTGGGAGCTGCCAGAACAAGTGCAAAACACTCAAGCAAAACTACCGATTTCCCAACTCTTTGGCGAAAAATACCTGCGTGCCACCCTGCTCTTATGGCTTTCTTTCTTTGCCATTATGTTCTGCTTCTACTTTATCAGCTCCTGGACACCAGCCCTCCTCAAAGAAGCTGGAATGACCGTGGAAGAAAGTATCAATGTAGGGATGATGATTTCCCTAGGCGGTGCCGGTGGCTCGCTGGTTTACGGCCTGATCGCCAGCCGCTGGTCGGCCAAAAGCGTGCTCATGCTCTTCACCGTGGCTTCATCCGCGGCCATTGTGGTCTTTATTCTTTCGGCCAATAACTTAGGCGTAGCCATGATTTTAGGCGTGGTGGTCGGCGCCCTCATTAACGGCTGTATCAGCGGCCTTTACACCATCAACCCTGCCACCTACGATGCCGACATCCGCAACACCGGCGTGGGCTGGGCCATTGGTGCCGGTCGTGCAGGTTCCGTTTTAGCCCCAACTGTGGCGGGTATGCTCCTAGATTCAGGCTGGGAAAAACAAACCCTTTATATTGCAGTAGCAGGCGTGATGCTTTTAGCAACCGTGGCCTTGGCTTTTAAGAAGTCTAGAACCGAAATCCGAGCCGCCTAACAAGCGGCCTTAAAGAGGGAAAATGCCATGCCTTATGTTAATATCAAGCTCACGGGCGGAAAAGAGGCCCCAACGGTGGAGCAAAAAGCCCAATTAATTGCAGGTGTAACCGATCTTTTGGCTCGTGTGCTCAATAAGAACCCAGCAACCACCGTGGTCATTATTGATGAAATTGATATGGATAACTACGGTCTGGGCGGTAAGTCCATCACCGAAAAACGTAAGGAGCAGGCATGAAAACCCTAGGCATTTTGGGCGGAATGAGCCCTGAAAGTACAGCCACCTACTATTTGGAAATCAATCGAGCAGTTAATCAAGCCCTAGGCGGCAACCACAGTGCCAAGCTCTTACTGGCCAGTGTTGATTTTGAGGAAATTGCCACTTGCCAACGCTCAGGCGACTGGCAGCAAGCGGGCCAAATTTTGGCAAAACTTGCAAAAGACTTAGAGCAGAGTGGAGCAGAGGGCATTTTGCTTGCCACCAACACCATGCACAAGGTTGCCTCACAAATTATAGAGGCCATTAATGTGCCCTTCCTGCATATTTTGGATGTGGTCGCCAACCGTATCAAGGCCCAGGGCTTCAGCCAAGTTGCCCTACTGGGTACGCAATTTACCATGAGCGATGCCTTCTATAAATACGGCCTATTGGAGCGGGGCATCAAGCCACTTGTTCCCTCTAGTGAGGTGCAGGCTGAAATCCACCGCATTATTTTTGAAGAGCTGTGTGTGGGCAAGATCTTACCCGCCTCCAAGGACTTCTACCTGCAAACCATTGCCGATTTACAGGCCCAAGGGGCAGAGGGCGTGATTTTAGGCTGTACGGAAATTGGCCTGCTGATTGAACAAGGCGATTCTGCCCTGCCTTTCTTTGATACTGCCAAGCTCCATTCAGACATGGCCGTTGATTTTATTTTAAGTAAATAGAGGAAAAAGAGATGAAACCGATTGTTTACTACGCCTCTTGGTGTCCGGATACCGCCCCTTTTTTGGCTGAATTAGAGGCTTTAGGGGTAGAATATGAAGCCTTGGATATGGTTAATGATCGTCTAAATTTTAAGGCTTTTTTGAAATTAAGAGATACACACCCCGCCTTTGATGATGCCAAGCAAAAGGGCTATATTGGTATTCCTGCTTTGGTCTTGGAGAGTGGAGAGGTGATCTTGGATAAGGATGAATTGAAAAAACTTTTAAACAAGATAAAATGAAAAAATGTCTATATAAATTTCTGATGCTAGGTTTAGTGATATCATTATTATATTTATTCAATGAAAATTATAATCAAAACTTATTGCTAAACTATAAATTGCGAGCAGAACATCTTATTTCAATACTTGAAGAGTATAAGCTGAAGAATGGCAATTATCCAGAAAACTTAAAAAATATTCTGATAAGGTATGATATATCCAACAATGAAATGTATATTGTTAAAGAGCCAAAATTATCAGGAAGGGGAAATGTAGATTATGCATTTTATAGTGAAAATAATAGTTATTTTTTGACTATTGGTGATTATTATCCGCCAAATTTGACATATCGTTCAGATTCTAAATACTTTGAATATAATGATAATACTTTAGATTAAATTTTATTGATAGGCATATCTGATTTAGCATTGAAAACGTCCTTTCTCCGTTTTCACTACTGCCAAATCTCCCCTAACCCCTCTTTGCTAAAGAGGGGGATCAGATTGCGAGTATTTATGTTTTATCTTTCTAAATATAGATCTTAATGAAGAAAGATGAGTTCAAATTTTGCATAATATAATTCCCCTCTTTGAGCCTTGAGGGGTTAGGGGAGATTTGGCAGAAGAGATAACGTAGTGAGGGAGCTATTAAACGAAGATAAGATTGGAGATAAAATGGATCGCACATTGATTGTTTTTGATATGGATACACATTGTTTAGAACGGAACGACCACAATCCCAGCTGGCGGAATGCCTATGCGGATATTCAGCGTATTCTGAAAAAACACGGCTTCAATAACATTCAAGGCACAGTTTATCTAAGCGAGGTCGGGATAAAACAAGCCCACGGTACACTGGCCCTACAAGAAGTCGCTGCCCGTTTTGAGTGGTTTGCCCTCTGTGCCTCTAATATCCAATTTTATGAACTAAAAGACGATTTTAACGCCCAATTTATTGTCGAAGGCGTACAACAAGCCCGCCAAGCCTTTTATCGCTCTTTGGATAATTTACGAAAGGAATTGTTAGAAGCAGGATTAACAGAAGACAAAGTTGAGGAAATTGTCAATAAACGGCAGTTTTCTTTGCAGTATGTACAGTAAATAATACTATGAGATAAGAAATGATGAAAGATGATATTTATATATATTTTGATTCAAATATTTTTCAGTATATGAAAAACCAACCAGCAGATATTTTCTGGAGTGATTTCATAAGAGTTTTTAATACATTGAAAAGAAAATATAAATTTCCTTTATCCTATGCTCACTTAAGAGATCTAGCATTATCGCCTATACCGAGTTTTGATACAGGAGACATAGTGCATTTAAATAATATAACTGAACATAATTATATATTAGAGGATTTGAGTATAATTCAACAGGATCTTAATGCTTTTTATGATAAAGAAGAAATCAAAGGAACCTTTTTCAAAAGGCAAGATGATAATAAAACAAATAGCATTAAGGAAATAATTAATAAAAATAAATCATCTGATATGCTCTTAAAAGAGTTAATATATTTTTTACCATTAAACATTTCCAATCCAAATGTATATAAAGAATTTAGAGTTATAATTCAAAAAATGAAAAAGGATTTTAATAAGAATTCGACTATTGATGTTGGTGGCGATCTTTTTAAAAATCTTTTGCCTTTATTAGATTTTCTGATTTCTCAAGATGTATCTTGCTCTTCCTTTAAAGATGCTTTAAATATAATTATGTCTTTTAATGAAGCAAATAAGGAAATTGATTATAAACAAATAGAAGCTGGATACTTTTTGTTAGATTTTAATCAAAAAATGAGAGATAAGATAACTAATGGAAACACTATTAATAATATGTTGGTTGATGTAGCTCATTTATGTTATGCCAGAAAGGCAAAATATTATGTTACTGCCGATAAAAAACATTTTGAAAAATCAAAATTTTTATTTGAATGTTTAGATATTAAGGTGCAAGTAATTAGCCCAAAAGAATTTTTAAGTAAATTTAATGTTTTATAAAACAGGAGAAAACAATATGTCAGTAAAAGGTGATATCGGCCTTATCGGTTTAGCGGTAATGGGTCAGAACCTGATTTTAAATATGAACGACAAGGGCTTTAAGGTAGTGGCTTATAACCGTACTACCTCTAAAGTCGATGAGTTCTTAGAAGGGCCAGCCAAGGGCACCAATGTGATTGGGGCTTATTCTTTAGAAGATTTGGCTGCCAAATTGGAAAAACCTCGCAAGGTTATGTTGATGGTGCGGGCTGGTGAAGTGGTCGATCAGTTTATCGAGGCACTTTTACCGCACTTGGAAGAGGGCGACATCATTATTGATGGCGGTAACTCCAACTATCCAGACACCAACCGCCGTGTTAAGGCCTTGGCTGAGAAGGGCATTCGCTTTATCGGTTCTGGTGTGTCGGGCGGTGAAGAAGGCGCACGCCACGGGCCGTCCATTATGCCAGGCGGTAACCAAGAGGCCTGGGAATTTGTGAAACCTATCTTCCAAGCTATTTCCGCCAAAACCGAGCAGGGTGAGCCTTGCTGTGACTGGGTGGGCGGCGAAGGGGCTGGCCACTTTGTCAAGATGGTGCATAACGGCATTGAATACGGCGATATGCAGCTTATTTGCGAAGCCTACCAGTTCCTTAAAGAGGGCTTGGGCCTCAGCTATGATGAAATGCAGGCCATTTTCCAAGATTGGAAAAAGACCGAGCTAGACAGCTACCTGATTGACATCACCACCGACATCTTGGGCTATAAGGATGAAGATGGTCAGCCGCTGGTTGAAAAAATTCTCGACACCGCTGGCCAAAAGGGCACGGGTAAATGGACAGGTATTAACGCCTTAGACTTCGGTATTCCTTTAACCTTGATTACCGAATCTGTTTTCGCCCGTTGCGTTTCGTCCTTCAAAGATCAACGTGTGGCCGCTTCCAAGCTCTTTAACAAGACCATCAGCCCAGTGGAAGGCGACAAGCAAGTCTGGATTGAAGCAGTGCGTAAGGCACTCTTGGCTTCAAAAATCATCTCTTACGCCCAAGGCTTTATGCTTATTCGTGAGGCCTCTGAACAGTTCGGTTGGAATATCAACTACGGTGCCACCGCCCTCTTATGGCGTGAAGGCTGTATTATCCGCAGCCGCTTCCTCGGCAACATCCGTGATGCCTATGAAACCAACCCAGATTTGGTTTTCTTGGGGTCAGACCCATACTTCAAGGGCATTTTAGAAAATGCACTTGGCGACTGGCGTAAGGTGGTGGCTAAATCGATTGAAGTGGGCATTCCAATGCCGTGTATGGCCTCTGCCATCACCTTCTTAGACGGCTACACCTCAGAACGTGTGCCAGCTAACCTGCTCCAGGCCCAGCGTGACTACTTCGGTGCGCATACTTACGAACGCACCGACAAACCACGCGGCGAGTTCTTCCACACCAACTGGACAGGCCGTGGCGGTAACACTGCTTCAACCACCTATGATGTCTAGCTAAAACAAGCGGTCAGAAATTTGCAGGTTTTTGCAAAAAACTGACCGCTTGTGGGTGCAAAAAGCAGGCCTGGCCTGCTTTTTTGCTTTATCCAGACTGCTTGAGCAAGGCCCTGGCCACCGGTCCAAAACTCTTGCGGTGAAAGGGTGTCGCCCCAAATTCTGCCAGTTTTTCTAGGTGGAGTTTGGTTGGGTAGCCCTTGTGTTGGGCGAAGGCATAGTGTGGAAAGTCCTTATCTAAGGCCTCCATTTCGGCATCTCGGGCCACCTTGGCCAAAATCGAAGCCGCACTGATTTCAGCCACCAAACTATCGCCCTTGACCACAGCCTGGGCAGGCATGGCCAATTCTGGCACTCGATTGCCATCCACCAAGACAAAATCAGGCTGAATGGCAAGGCCTGCAACTGCTCGCTGCATGGCCAGCAGGGTGGCCTGTAGAATGTTAAGCTCATCAATTTCCTCAGGTTCAGCCCTGCCCAGGCTCCAGGCCAGGGCCTTGTCCTTGATTTCTTGGGCCAGCAGTTGGCGTTTTTTATCCGACAGCTTTTTGGAATCGGCCAAGCCCTCAATGGGCTGATTAGGGTCTAAGATAACAGCAGCCGTAACCACAGCCCCCACCAGGGGGCCTCGTCCGACCTCATCCACGCCCGCAATCAAATGGGCATGAGGGTAAATAAAAGGAGTGATCATTTGTTCTTTCCTATCAATAAGGGGCTTATTCAGCTATTTTTTTAGCGACTGTCAGCATAGCAGAAGCAGGGCTGGGGGATGGCAAAACTTTACAAAAAAATCTGAAAAAAAACTATCTGATCTTTCAAACACTTACTACGAGCGAATCGCAAAGGGTGATTTGTCAAGGGCTTGAAAGACAAAAAAATATGGCTAGAATACTGACCCAATTATAGCAATTTACCTTAAATCCCGAAGCATTATGTCCAGAAATCTATTCGAAAAACGCATTCAAATTAAGCCTTACGAATACCCTGAACTGCTTGAATTTAAAGATGCCATCCGCCATTCCTACTGGCTGCATACCGAATTCAATTTCACAGGCGATATTCAAGACTACCGCACAAATATCAACGATCACGAACGCCATGTGCTGACCCGTGCCATGTTGGCCATTTCCCAGGTAGAGGTGAACGTGAAGCGTTTCTGGGGCGAGCTTTATCGCTACTTCCCTAAACCAGAAATGGACGATGTGGGCGGCACCTTCGCTGAAAGTGAGGTTCGCCATAAGGATGCCTATTCCTTCTTGCTGGAAAAATTGGGCCTAAACGAGATGTTTACCCAAATCCACGACATTGAGCCGCTTATGAACCGTATTCGTTATATGGAAGACTTCATGCGGGAAAAAGATGCCGGCAAGGGCCAGTTTGTGCTTTCCTTGGTCTTGTTCTCTCTCTTTGTGGAGCATATTTCCCTCTTCGGCCAGTTCATTATTATGATGTCCTTCAACAAGCACAGAAACCTCTTTAAGGGGATTTCCAATGCGGTTGAAGCTACCTCAAAAGAGGAAGAAATCCACGGCCGTTTCGGGATTGCCCTCTATGAGATTTTGCGTGATGAACACAGTGAGTTGTTTACGCCAGAATTTTATGTGGAATTAGAGCAACTTTCCAGCCAGGCCTTTGAGGCAGAACGCTCCATCCTAGACTGGATTTTTGAGGAAGGTGACTTGAGCTTTATCAGCAAGGCCACAGTGGAAAACTACATTAAGAGCCGTTATAACAATTCCTTAATGGCCTTGGGCTTAGAGCCTCCACACAATATTGATCCTGACTTGCTCAAGGAAACAGAGTGGTTTGATATTGAAATCCTTTCCACCAAAGAAACCGATTTCTTTAACAAACGTAGTACCGATTACAGTAAAAAAATGAAACAGATTACCGCCGATGACTTATTCTAATACCGACCGCCCAGATTTTGCTTGGCTGAACGAAGACAGCCGTTTATTTTTACAACGTGGCTACCTGCTTGAAGGCACAACTGCCCATGATCGTATCCGCTTTATTGCTGAACACGCTGAACGTAAGCTCGGCCTGGTGGGCTATGCGGATAAGTTCTTCCACTATATGGCCCGGGGCTATTTTTCCCTTTCCTCCCCAATTTGGTCTAACTTTGGCTTAGATCGTGGCCTGCCTATTTCTTGTTTTGGGAGCTACATTGGCGATTCCATCCACGAAATCATGGTCACCACTGCTGAAGTGGGCATGATGAGCAAGATTGGCGGCGGTACTTCGGCCTATTTTGGCGACATCCGTCCACGGGGTTCAGCCATTAAAAATAACGGCAAATCAGACGGCTCTTTTAACTTTAGCAAGCTCTTTGACACCGTGATTGATGTTATTTCCCAAGGCACATCACGCAAGGGCCAGTTTGCTGGCTATATCGACATTGAACATGGCGACATTGATGAATGGTTGGATATTCACACCGAAGGCAACCCTATCCAGCTTATGTACTATGGCGTGTGTGTAGGCCACGATTGGTTGCAGTCTATGAAGGCCGGCGACCCTTACAAGCGGCAGCTTTGGGCCAAACTTTTGCAACGCAAGACCGAAACGGGTATTCCTTACCTCTTCTTTAAGGACAATGCCAACGCAGGCCGCCCAGATGTTTATAAGGATTTGAACATGACCATTCATGCTTCAAACCTCTGTACCGAAATCATGTTGCCATCTAACGAAGATGAGAGCTTCGTCTGCTGTCTGTCTTCTATGAACCTGCTCTATTTTGATGAGTGGAAGGATACCGATGCCCCAGAAGTGCTAACCTACTTCTTGGACGTGGTCATGAGCGAATTTATTGAGAAGAGTGAAGAAATTCCTTTCCTCCACCGTGCCAACCGCTTTGCCAAACGCCACCGTGCCCTAGGTCTTGGTGTCCTAGGCTGGCACAGCTACTTACAGGCCAACAACATTGCCTTTGACAGCTTCCAGGCCATGCAGAAAAACAATGAGATCTTCAAAACCTTGCAGGAAAAGACCCTCAAGGCCTCTCAAGAGCTGGCACAACGCTTTGGCGAACCTGAAATCTTAAAAGGTTACGGCCGCCGGAATACCACCTTATTATCGGTTGCCCCAACCAAGTCCAGCAGCTTTATTTTGGGCAGCGTTTCGCCATCGGTCGAGCCATTTAAGTCCAACTACTATGTGAAAGACCTAGCCAAGATCAAAACGGTTTATAAAAATCCTTTCTTGGAAAAACTCCTCCAAGAAAAAGGCCTAGACACGGAAGAAACCTGGGAAAGCATCTTACTTAACGATGGTTCCGTCCAGCACCTAGAAGCCTTAAATGAGCATGAAAAAGAAGTCTTCAAAACCTTCTCAGAAATCAGCCAATTAAGCGTGATTCAGCAGGCCGCCCAGCGTCAAAAATACATCGACCAGGGCCAGAGTATCAACATCATGGTTCACCCCGCCACCCCGGCCAAGGATTTGAACCAGTTATACCTCACCGCTGAAGAACTAGGGCTTAAGTCCATTTACTACCAATACTCCATGAGTGCGGCCCAGGTCTTTAACCGCAATCTCTTAAGTTGTAGTAGTTGTGAAGGGTAATTTGTAGAGAGTAAAAAACCGCTTGTTTTTAACAAGCGGTTTTTTATGGGGCATATAGGCCAAAATAGCCGTATTCTCAAATCAATGGGTTAGCTATTCTAGGTAAAAAATGAATTTACTCTCCTGAGTTTAGATTAGATGTAATTTGCATTTTGCCCCAGGGCTGGCAATATTAGATGGAAGGATATCCAAAATATATTGAAGGAAAATGGTATTGTGCAAAGTATGTTGAGAAAGGGAAATTGCTTGGATAATGAGGGTAATGGAAAGTTTGACAGGGGATTAAAGACGAAATGTTAATTTGGCAAGCGTTTTGAGAACTTGGGTGAGCTCGAAAAGGTGATTCACGAGTACATTTATTATTGCAATCATAAGTGTAGAGTAGAACTAAAAGGACTGAGCTCTGTGGAGTACAGAACTCAGTCCTTGAATTGAGTCAATCTAAGTTTTTTGGGGCATATCAAGGGCAATTTTTTTAGGAAAATATAATGGCAGAAATATTGATAAAATACGTTACTTCATTTTTTGTAATATTTTTATTAGTTAATGAGGTTTCTTTTGTCACTATTATTCTTGGGGCACTAGTTTTAGTTGTTCTTTATGTCCCAATATTAAATCTGATAAAAAAGGTGAAAATTACTTTTTCAAGTATGGTCGTATTGATTATTTTCTCTGAGCTTATCTTCTTTTTTACGAGTTATTTTTTTACAAAAAATATAGAAGGTATAGAGACTATTACACAAGCGATTGCCTTATATACAATCCCTATCTTAATAAATATTCTTATTCTCTATACATTGTCTAACCATAAAATAAACAATAGGGTATTGATTACTCTAATCTATTCTACAATAATAACTATTGGTTATTATTTTTACTATTTGATTCCTAATGATATTGTCAGAATAACTCAGATTGGAACCTATATATTTTCTGACTTATATCAGCTTATCATTTCCTTCCTCTTTTTCTTATTTTTACTTGCTTTAGTTCTTGCAGGCTTTCTTCCATTAACGATAATTCTAAGCTATATGAATCTAACTTCTAGTTTAGTTTATCCTAAAGAGGTTAAATATAAGATTAGATGGAAAAAGAAAATTGGTGTTATCCCTGTATTATGTTCAGTTTCTTTTGGTATTAATGTTCTATTACTAGAACATGAAATAGATAAGATGAGGACAGATTATTATATTGCTAATATGTTAGTTTACCTGTTTTATATGGATAAGTTACCAGTTAGATGTGATCAAAATGTTTTATACTATCCAGAGGAAGATAAGTTTATGTTTGTTGATATAAATAATATATCTCTTGCATATAAGAAAGGGGATAGTTACGAATTTGGAATAGGTCAATGCCAAGTGGACTTTAAACCATAGGCATTTACAGTACAAACTTTTAAAAAGGGCATAGTAGACAAAATAGTTGCTAAAAAGTGGCTTAAAGCCTTATAGTACAAGGCTTTAAGCCCTCTTTTTGAAAAATGAACAAAAAACTGCCCTTTCTGCCAAAGCACGAATATCAAGAAACATGGCAAACAAAATAATATTCAGCGTTATTATTGTAATCAATGTAATAAAACCTTTACCCATCATAAGAAATTAGATCCAATAAAGATCTGGGGTGATTACACTTCAGGAAAACAAACCTATCAACAGCTTGCCAATAAGTATCATTGTTCGGTTAGAACAATCCAAAGATATATTGATAAAGCCCCTAAAACATTATTACATCCACCTCAAAGCACATCGCTTAATATAATTATGGACACTACCTTTTTTAAGCGTAATTTCGGCGTATTAGTGTTAATGGATTCTCATACAAAGAAAGTGGTATTTCACTGTTTTGTAAGAACAGAAAAAGACGTTTACTATAAGCTGGCACTTAATAGATTGAGAGAAAAAAGCTATATAATACAATCCATTACTTGTGATGGTAGGCGAGGCCTGATGAAGGACTTGTTCAATGCACCTGTACAGATGTGTCAATTCCATATGGTTGCAATAGTGATGAGAAAACTCAGGAAGAAGCATCAATCACAAGCGGGAAAAGAATTAAAAATTATTGCAAAAACACTGGTAGAGAGTTCAAAAAATGAATTTTACAAACGCCTTCATTATTGGCATTTAAAACATGAAGAGTATTTAAAAGAAAGAAGTGATAAGCCAAATGAAAAGGGATATTTACCTTATAAGCATCGTAGTGTTAGAGGGGCTTATGCAAGCCTTAAATGGTATATGAAATATTTATTTACTTTTGAAGAATGGTCAGATTTAAATATAGAAAGGACAACAAATAGGCTTGAAGGGCTATTTAAACATATGGAGCGACAGTTAAATAATCATAATGGATTAAGCAAAAAACATAAAGCCATGTTTATAAAGGATTTTTTGAATAAAAATAGCTGCTAACATTTTAGAAAATAAACATTAGCAACTATTTTGTCCACTTGGCATAGTTTTTGACGAATCAGCAACTATTTTGTCTACTATGCCTCCAAAAAACATATCTTTAGGCAAAAAAAGATGCCGTTAAGCATCTTTTCTTCAGCACTTGTGGTAGCTTACGCCTTTAAGCAATATAGTTTTTTTATAATTGAGTACAAGTGTCTAAGTAAAATGATTTCTGATGGAGCCACCTTTTTACCAAAAGCCGACTACGTCACAATCGGTTAAACAGGGTTGAGTGGCTTTTCTGCTCTGGATTTCACAGCCCCAGATAGAGCCAGCGGGGTTGTAGGGACGAATCACATTCGCCCTGATGGTTTTGGATTGATTAGAGGCGGGTAATTTGTCCCTACTTGTCCCTCTGATAGTGCAAGAAAACTAAAGGAATCCTTGCAAGTTTTTATAAAAATTTAGCCGCTTGTGATATATTGGAGGTGGTCTTAAAGTAGCCGTTTTAATACAAGGCCTTTTCTAAACAGGCCGATAAGAGCCTAAATCAATTTCTTCATCTGCTAAAGCAGCCAATTCCTCTTGGTGGGAAATATAAACCACACTCGCCTGCGGTAATTCCTCTTTCAATAACTGCATTAAAGCAAGGGCTGAATCCTTATCTAAATTAGACGTTACCTCATCTAAATAAATAACTTCAGGTTTATTTAAGAGAATACGGGCAAAGGCAATCCGTTGTTGTTCGCCTCCAGAAAAAATATGTTGCCAATTATGGACTTCATCTAAGCGATTTACCCATTGGTTTAATTTTACTTTTTCCAAGCAGGCATTTAATTCCGCCTCGCTATATGTATTACAATTAGGATAACTTAATAGCTCAGCCAGGCTCCCATCATTTAAATAAGGACGTTGAGGAATAAGCAGGCCTTGTTTTTTAGGCAAGCGGTAGGAACCTTGATAAAAATCCCAGATGCCACTTAAAACCCGTAAAAAAGTTGATTTGCCTAAACCACTTTGGCCCTTTAAACGCACCCATTTATTTGGTGCAAGGCTAAGGGAAATATCTGCCAATAGTCGCTTATTTTCTGGCGTAAAAACAGTGAGCTTTTGTGTATCTACTATATTTTCCGTCAGTTCAACTTCGGCCTTTAATTCTTTCTCAAGGGCTTCCATTTCAGCCTTCAATTGACTTAAACGGGAAATAGCCGCCGACCATTTAGGCAAAATAGAATAGGCAAAAATAAACCAGCTAAAGGTATTCAGCACCACCCCAAAGGCACTGCGAATCTGCATTAGGCCACCAAAGGTAGCAATTTTGGCAATGAGAAGCGGAATGGAAAAGAGCACCGGCAAAATGAGCGAGAAACGATCATACCAAACCGTAAAGAAGCCCAGGTTACGTTCCCGGTTCATCAAAAGTCGCCAGTTGCCGACAATCTGCTTAAATTCATTGGCCAGGCTGGCCTTTTCGGTTTCCTGGCCCTTGTAGAGGGCGATTTGCTCTGCATTATCCTGCTTGTGAATCAGGCTGGTACGGAAGTTGGCCTCAAAGACCTGTTGCCTATAGTTTAAGTGATGGAGCTTATTCCCGATTAGGTGGGTAATAATTGTTCCAAAGATAGAATAAATCAGGGCCACCCAAACCAAATATCCCTTAACCACAAAGGTATGGCCGAAAAAGGTAAATTCTGGCTGCCCTGATAAATTCCACAAGATCATGAGGAAGGAATAGAGCTGAATTAAGTTAAAGATTAAGGAAATGGTTAATTCAATGCTGTATTCCACAAATAAGCGAATATCCTCTGCAATCCGCTGATCGGGGTTGTCCATTTGCTTACGCTGGGCCAGCTTATAGAAAATATTATTGGCCAGCCATTGGCCAATAAATTGTTCGGTCATGGATTCCCGCCAGCGGATAATCAATAACTTGCGTAACCAGGTGCGATAGACGTTAATCACCACAAAAATGGCAATATAAATAAAATATTCGGTTAAGAGGGAATAGATTAAATTGATGTCAATATCGCCAATTTTGGCCAAGGCATCGTAAAAACCCTTCTGCCATTCGTTAATTCTGACATTGATATAGGCAATGCCCGAGCCAATGCCAATCACGACAGCAAAAATAAGCCAGGACAGCCAGTTGGCCTTATTGCCCCAAAAGGGCTTAATCAGTGAATAAAGTCGTTTAAGAAATTGTTTCATGATTTTTCCTATTTCTTTTGCCCCACCACAAAGACCTTCTGATTTTCCGCATTGAAGATCTTGGCTGCCATGGCCCTGGCATTTTCCAGGGTGATATTATCGGTCAAGCCCTGCATATCCGTCAGGTAACGGGGATCGCCATATTGGTTTTCGCTAAGAATCAAGCGATTAAACCAGGTATCAACCGACTTCAGTCTCTCCCCTTCCGCCCGCTTAAAGCTGGCCTGGGCGGATTTAATATCGGCCTCGGTGATCTGGTTAGGCAGATCCCTTAAGACCGCCTTGGCCTGGGCAATCAGTTTCTCTGTATTGGCTGGATTGGCGGTAAATTTTAGCTCACTTTCCACCCGATTAGTGTCTGGATTAAGGGTGCTTTCCAGTCTCAGGCTGTACACACCTAAGGACTGATCCCGCAGGCTTAACTTGAGCTTGTCGGCCGCAATCTGGCGGAGGATGGCCACCATGGCTGCATCCTTGCCCTGCCACGCATGCTCACTAAAGAGCCACAAACGCACATCATCTTTGGGTTCAGGATGGCGATCAAAACGGGCCTGGCCTAGGCCCTTGACTGGTAAATTTTGCTCAAACTCAACCCGCTTGTCATTGCGTGGAATAGGGGCCAGGTACTGGCTCACCAGTGCTTTTAGGCTGGCCTCATCTTGGTTGCTGGCAATAAAATAGGTGGTTGGAAGGGTCGTCATCTGCTGCCAAATTTGGTTGAGATCCTGATCCAAAATTGGCCCTAAACTGGCCTTGGTCGGCAGGCTATCATCTGCCTCCTTGCCAAAACGCAGTTTGGCGACCATCTGCATTTGCAGGTTGTCATCATTCTTTTCATTTTGCAGATCAATGCTACGGCCCATGGCCTCTTTGGCCTCATCTAAACCATCCTTGACAGTCGTTTCCAACTGATAGGCATAATAGAGACGGAAGAGATCGGCAAGCTTGTCGCTCTCCACTGTGCCCTTAAAGAGGAGCTTATTGGCCTTCTGATCTAGGGATAAATTGACCTTATTGATCTTTTTCCATTGGTTTAACTGCTCAATTTCCCAATCCAGTGGGGCATTTTGGGCAATCATCTGGGTGGCCAGCTGGCTCTGCCACTTGCCTAGGCCCTGCAACATAAAGCCTGCCTGGCTCTGGGCCTGGAAGTAGGTTTTGTCTTCAGCAAGCGGAGTTTTGAGCCAAACCACCTTATCACCGTTAGAAAGTGTCCAATGCTGCACATTTTGCTCTGGAAAGACTTGGGTGGAGACAATTTTGCCCTGGCCTTTCACATTCTCCAAGGCCATCGGCACAATCTCTTTTTCAGCCTGTGGGGCAGCAATCTAGGCTTGAGCCGTTTCTGCTAGCAGTTTTTCTACTGTAGCCAGGCTGATGTCTAACTGGGTATCTCTCGGTGGTTGGTACTGCACCAGCCGATCCAGCTGGCTAAACCAATGATTCAGGCGGGCGTTAATTTCCTCAACCCTAATGTTGGCTAAGAGCGGTTCGGTTGTTTTGCCTAATTCTTGTTGGCTCTTATAGGGCTTGTCCAGCAAGACAGTATTGACCATGGCCTGCATCCAGCCAGAAAAATCCCGATCTTCTGTCCGCTTCTTGGCGGCTTCAATCTGTTCTTGAATTGGGACCTTTTGCTTGTCTAGCTCCTTTTGTGTAATGGGGAAGCGTTTGACTCGCTCAATTTCGGTCAAGACCTGCTTAAGACCTAGCTCATGCTCAGTTGAACTGACACTAGCATAGATGGCCAGAGCCACGGTATTTTTGCCGATGTCAGACTTACGCACCCCTACATGGCTCACGCCCTTGGGTAACAACTCTTTTTGATTGCGTAAGCGTTGGTTGAGGGCAGCCAGAGCCAGCCTGTCCACCAGGCGTTCATATCTGCCCTGCTCGGTTTGCTCCCGCTGACGGCTTTCATCAAAGCGGAAAATATAGGCAATTTGGCTCACGCCACTGCGTGGATCCTGAATTTTGCGGATTTTCAGATTTTGATTTAAGGCAGGTTCATAATAATCCCGCTTAGGCAGTGCCTTGGCTTGTGCCTTGCCAAAATAATCGGCAATTAGCTGCTTGGTCTGCTCTGGTTCAATATCGCCCACCACCAAAAGCTGCATATTATTGGGCACATACCAATTCTGGTAATAGGCCTGCAATTCGGTGGCAGGCATAAGGTTAATGCTGTCCATAGTGCCAATCACCGGATTGCGGGCATAGCGGGAATCGGCTCGCAGACTCTCAATCCGCAGGCGGTTCATGGTGTTCCCCACCCCCTGGCCCTGCCGCCATTCTTCCAGAATAATCTTGCGTTCCTTGTCTAGGTCGGCCTGGGTCAGCTTGGCATGAAAGAGCATTTGCGACAGGGCCTCAAAGGCCTGATCCAGTTTGGCGGTTTGCGGCGGAGTCATCATATAGGTGGTATGCTCGGCCGTGGTGACAGCATTATAGTTCCTACCCCTCCCCCATTTTTGGGCGTGGAGATGCTCCATCACGCTGGCATATTTGTCAGTCGCTCGAAAGACCAGGTGCTCGACCATGTGGGCCACGCCGGCTTGGCTGTCTGTTTCGTCCACCGCCCCAGCATCCACCTTCATCCGCAGCTCAACCCGGCCCTTTTCTTTATGAAGAGGGACAAGAGTATAACGCAGGCCATTGGCGAGTTCGCCCTGAATAGGCTGGCTCACTTCCGCCCAGCTTGAGCCAGCAAAGGCGAGGATAGAAAGGGAAAAAATAAATCGTTTTATCATGAAATTTGCTTGTCCGTAAAAATAGCAACAAGCGGTAGGATTTTTGCAAAAATTTGCAAATTTCTTACCGCTTGGAAAAGGGTTGAGGCTTACCAGTTGTAGCTTGCACCTAGCCAGAAGTTACGGCCTAAGGTATATTCACGTCTTACCGTGCTACCAGATCCTTTACGAGTGCTTTTAGCTTTAGCATTAAGAACATTATTAACATCTAACGTTAATTCTAAATACTGGCTTTTGAAAGTTGGTTGCTTATAGGTAAAACGCCAATCTAAGGTTAATAAC
Source organism: Pasteurellaceae bacterium RH1A (assembly GCA_012221805.1). Classification (NCBI taxonomy): domain Bacteria; kingdom Pseudomonadati; phylum Pseudomonadota; class Gammaproteobacteria; order Pasteurellales; family Pasteurellaceae; species Pasteurellaceae bacterium RH1A. The sequence continues at coordinate 850,312 of CP015195.1, forward strand.
TTGGCCTTCTCATAGTCACGATAGACACGGGCTTTTTTCTTATAATCACCACAAATGGCTGCATAACTAGCGTAAGAACAGTCTACTGTTGAATCGTCAGTGGCAATAAATCGTGTTTTACCTGTATATTTAATAATATGATCCCATTGCAAACGCAGTGCTGGGAATTCTGTATTAATATTTAAAAAGGCAGTATATTTATTATTGAAATCATTTGGGGAAGATTCCAAATATCCAATAATTGGTCACGATAAATTGCTTTTGATATATCATCTTCAGGGTCATCATTATAGGATGAATAGTTGGTTTTATTTTTAGCATAAGCTAAACCTAATTTCCAATTAAGATTCATAAAACCAAGTTTATACTCGTTCAAATTAGACACATCTAGAGTCACAGTGTTGGCTTTTGTCCAACCTCCATTTGTCATAATCCGTTCAATGCCTTGACCTTTTTCGCGTGTAAATTGATCCTTACCATGGCGATGAACCCATTTAACTGTCCATTGAGTCCCCAGTAACTTCTGTGAAAGGCCTAAAACAGATTCATCATTATAAGGGGTTTTAAGATCACTTTTTACTGAGAAATTATTACCTAAGGTTGATTCTCTATCTAGATACCAGTCAGCTGTTGTGCTGCGTTTATAAATATAATTTCCACCAATATTCGCTCTTAAAGCATAGGCCAACATGGAATTGGAATAATAACGACTTAGGCCACCAAATAGACGAGTATTTTGATTACCAAAAACATCATATGAAGCAGAAAATCTTGGTGAGAAATTCAGATTCTTTAAATATGCACTATAGTCTAAACGACCACCAAGGTTAATATCTAGATTTTTCCAGCTAATATTATCTTCAATATAAGCAGAATAGGAATCATCTTTTACCTTAACTTGGCGTTGTGGATAAAGCCGTGCCTCATAAGCATATTGCTGGCCATCAATACATTCATTTGCACCATTACAAGTCAGACTTGAAGAACCAGGTGTGTAAAGATATTGGTATACATTTTGGTAGCGTTTATATCTGGCTTGTGCAAGATTGGCATCCCAGCCAAAAATAATTTTATGCTCGCTTTGTCCCCAATCAAAATGAAGACCACTAAAATTTTGTTTAAGGGTATAGGTAGCTTTTTCAGTCTTATATTTACCAAAACCACCACGGAGTGCAAAGCTATTATTTGTATTGAACCATTCTAATAGCTCTGAAGCCTCATAACGACGGTAGCTATCTTCTTCATGCTCAACCGTATCGCCTGTGCGTTTATAGCTAAATGCAGTAGTCATTTTTAGGAGATCAAACTGTTTTTCCCATTCTAGTAGGCCGCTGACTCCGCCGCCTGTGCTGTCCATCTGGCCTTTATAGAAATTATTTTTAACAACACGTGACTGGTGTGGCGAATAAATAACCGTTCCTTTAAAGGTATTACCATGATCGCCAAAATAGATCCCTTTTAAAAGGAAGATTTCATTGCTTCGATCATTTAGGCGAGTGACGGTTTTGGTTGGATCAGCACGATAACGAAGACCTGAGTGATTGCTTAATAGATCAGATGTTTCTTTAGAATAAGAGAAAAGAATACCAAAGCGATCACTTAATGGCTGATTTAATACCACATCATAATATTCTTTTTTAAATTGTGGCTGGGCACTATAAGAAGTTGCGGCTTCAAAGGAGGCGCGATCTTCATCATTGATATTATATTTTGCCCAGGCACTGCGGGTTGTACGATAAGAAATAGAACCACTGGCTTTTTCTAAATCGGGATCTTTTAATTCTGCATTGATGACCCCGCCCATAAAGTTACCGTATTTGGCAGAAATATTACTGTCAAACACCTCAACATTTTTGAGCAATTTGGTATTAATCCATAAGGATTGTGTCCCTCCAGCAGGTAAATCATAAGCATTGGTTCCTGCAATGAGTTCGCCTGCACCTGCACGAGCTAAGTCACCTGGGTTGAGGTTATCATTATTTGAAATTCCATCGATCATAAAGTTATTTTCATAAAACTTTTGACCATGAAAAGACACTTCATCAGGTCGAATTTCCCCAGCAGTACTGGCAGAATTGACTGTGTTTGAGAAATTCACATTTGGATTCAGTTTAAGTAATTCTGTGATTTTGCCATTGGTACTTGGCAAGCGTTTGATTTGGTCTGCTGAAATTTTTTGTGTGCCAACCTGTTGGCTAAAAGCAGTTTCTTTAACGATAACTTCATCTAATACTAGGTTTTCATTTTCTTCTGCAACGGAATAGCCTGCAATAAGCAAAACATTGCAAAAAATAGCAATCTGTGTCTTTTTCATATGATTTCCTTGATGGCGCCTGAAATTAGGAAGAGGGGATGATCTTCATCCCCCTAAAATATTTATTGTTTTGTTCCGCTAAATGCACCTTGTCCAGAAGCACCATCAGCTTTTTCTGTCGTAGTAAATGTACCCACCACTTCTTCTGCATTTGCCCCTGCAAATTGACCTTGGTAAGTGCCTGCTTCAGTACCAAAGAAAGTAGTATTAAATGTAGCCGAACCATTAAATGTAACTGCATTATTTTCCGCAGCAATAGTACCTTCGTTAAAGGTTACAACAGCCTGGCCTTCAGGATACTTATTACTTGGAGCAGTCACAACCTTACCTGCCACAGCATTATCTTTAACTGTTAAGGTAAAGTTATCTTGTAAACGTAAAGTTGTCACCGCGGCTAAGTTTTTAGCCGTATACGTTGCCTGCCCTTTATAGGTTGCATCCACTACCATCGCTTTATCTGTCGTTGGCGTTGTTACAATAGCAACATAACTGTTTGCTGGGTTAGCTTTGTTTGCTGCATCATAGGCCTCACGAATTACCGCGTAGCTTGAGTAGCTTTTTTTATGTGAGGCCATAATGGTTCCTTGAGCAACCGTGGAACCACTAAAAGTAGAGGCTTTTGCCTCTGAAATATCCGCTTGATCTTTAACAGTATTCAATAACTCTGCATATTTTTCACTATTCGTCACATAGTTATAGCCAAGCGTGCCATCTGTTGCTGTGGTGCTTGAAGCCAGTACTTTTACTATTTGAGGTACTGGTGTTGCAGGTGTTGGCTCTACAGCGGGTGCAGCATTATTCGATGAACCACCAGAAGAAGAGCAAGCCCCCAAACCCAATGAGATCATAATAGCCAATAGAACAGAAACATTTTTTTTCATAAAGAAGCCCTTAATAAGGTTGATAAATAAAAGCCATCACAATTAAATTGTGATGAGCCAAGAAATTATTTAGTTGCAGAAAATGCACCTTGAACAGAGGTTGCTGAAACACTCGGATCCGTTTCAAAGGTTCCGACCACTTCTTCAGCATTCGTGCCTGCAAATGCACCTTTATACGTGCCTGCGACCGTTCCCATATTATCTTCTGCTGACGTATTAAAATAACGATTTAAGAAATTAGCTGTTCCTGAGAAGGTAGCTCCTGTATCAGAAACAGTAATATCAGCAGTATTAAAGGTAATAGCGTCATAGGTTACGACATTGGTGTTCCCTTGTGTTCTTGTCGCCACGCCACTAACTTGACCATTTTTAACAGTCATGGTCAAGCTATCATAGGTATTGATAGCAGGGCCGTTACCCCTAGTCCAAGACACCTGCCCCTTGTAGGTCGCATCTAAAATAGCTGCATTATTTGTGGTTGGCGTATCCACATAATAGGCAAAAGCATTGGTTGGAATGCCCTGATCTGCCAGTCCATGGGTTTCACGAATGGCTGCATAACCTGAATAGCTGTTGTTTTTACCACCAATTACTGTACCAACTTCAACCGTACCTGCCCGACATCTACTGGTTCCAGCATTACTACAAATTGCTGGTAGGGCTTCAGCTGCTTTAGCCTTAGATACGAACTCATTATATTGAATCGCATCTGTTAAATATTTATAGCTGGCAGAATCTACTTTATCGGCAAAGTAGCTTGTTACTTGTGCTGTTTTATTAAAGATCTCAGGCTCAGGATCTGGGGTTGGCGTCGGGGTTGGCGTCGGAGTAAGGTCAGTACTCATACTTCCACCTGATGGCGGTGCAACAGGGTTATTATCGCTGCTGCCATTAGAGGAACAAGCAGACAATCCCATAGAAAAAAGAATGGCGATTGCAAGAGGCATTTTTTTCATAAAGAGTCCTTTAAGAGAGATTAAAACGATTTTTCAAAAATAAGTTAAAACTTTTATCCGTGTAGGAATAAAGCGTGTCGAAATTGCTTTGCTGTTGCTTCCACATAAACCCAAGTTTCGGTGTAATGCCCCAATAATGCCAATCTCTTTTCCACAAGCTTAAATTTGCGGAATAAATTTTATCTTCCCGTTTTTTATCAAAACGAAAAACATTACCCAAGACAAGATTGTCTTGGTAGTTACGTTTAGACAGGGAAAGGTTCAAGCGAGAAGAAATCCCCCAGCCCCATTCCTGGCCCCAGCCCAAACGCAGAGTTTTGAGCACATAGCCATACTGCTTGACCTGTGCCTGTTCTCGGCTCACGTCACCGCCGACATACCAAAACTGTCTTGCGTTTGGCTGCCAAAGGAGGGTGGCCGAGGCTAATTTATGGTTGCCCTTTAGATAAGTGCGCTCGTGGTAATCCTGTTTGGCATATTCGCCTGCCAAAGAAAGTTGCCAGTTGGTATTAAGCCAACGATTGTAAGCCAAACGCAGGCCTATTGCCTTTTTGTAGCGGTGATTACCATACCATTGGCGCTCATAAAAGGGCAGGATCTGCCAATTTTGGCGAGCACTTTTGTAGGCATAGCCCAAATAGGTACGATTACTAATGTCGTCGTAGTCATGATTGGTCCAATAGGTCTTGCCATAAAGCTGATTGGAAAAATGCAAATAGTGGGCATTGACTAGGTTAAAGTCACGGCTAAGGCCCACTGAATAGCCTACTCCCTTGGCCTTTTGAGGCAACATACTTTCGTTTTTGACAAAGGCTGTGTTTTCGATTTTGGGTGCTGAAGACACATTATTGACATTGCTTTCATTGAGGTAACGTAGACCAAAATCGACATTCCAGCCCTCACGTTGCTCAAGGGCTTGGAGGTATTGGTCGATCACATAGGCAATATCTGGTGGGAGATCGGCTTCAGCACGGGCCTTTTTGAACTGCTCTACTGCTGCCTTATTTTGTTGTTCTAAGAAAAACACCATGGCCAGCTCAATCCGCACCGTGTTAAGCGAAGGGTTTTGAGCCAAGATCTCACGGAAATAGGCAATGCTTTGGGCATAATTTCCCTGGCTCTTGGCCAGTTTTGCCTTGGCAAAGAGAACGAGGATAGGATCTTGCTGGGAAAAGGTTTGATAGATCTTGAGCAGTTGCTCAATGGCCTTGGGCTGGTTTTTGATAATGGCCTGATCAAGCAAAGCACGGGTTAAAGGCTCATTATTAGCCAATTCTGCTTGAGAATAGCCAAACTCAAGGGCTTCTGGCTTACCTAATTCAGGTAGAGCTTCTGGCGCCTCAAGCACTTGTGCGCTAACAACTTTCTGCTCAGGTTCTGCTGCGAAAAGATTTTTAGAATAGGTTATGCTTGCTAGCAAGGCAAGGCAAGGCAAGGCAAGGCAAGGCAGTTATTTTGGCGCATGACATTAAAAGAACCCAAGAAATAAGAACAATTATTGTTTAATTATAAATCGGATTTCTTAAAAAGTATGCAGCTAAAACGTTTTAGCAGTTCAATCGAACATTTTTTGACCTATCAATGAATCATTCAAGGAACTTTTAAAAACCTACCGAGAAAAAGCGAAATGGACTCCAAATGCCCCGTCTGTGGGAACATATCAATCATTGCAGATTTTTCCAGTTTATAGCCCGCTTGTATAAGTTTTTGGGCATCCCGCACCAGGGTGGCGGGGTTGCAGGAGACATAGACAATCCGCTCGGGCTGGAGTTGGCAGAGGTGATCCAGGGCGAAATAGGCCCCGTTGCGGGCGGGATCCAGCAAGATCTTGTTAAAGGCTTCCCTGGCCCAGGGCTGGGTGTGGAAGGGTTCATCTAGGTTGGTTTGGTAGAAGGCGACATTTTCTAACTGGTTGAAGGCCGCATTGGCCTGGGCCTGTTCCACCATAGGGGCAACGCCCTCAACGCCCACCACAAAACCTGCCTTTTGGGCCAGGGGCAGGCTGAAGTTGCCCATGCCACAGAAGAGATCCAGCACCCGGTCTTGCGGGCTTAGCTCCAGCCAGTTGAGAGCGGTTTGCACCATCTTTTGGTTGAGCTCTCGGTTGATTTGGATAAAGTCCCGAATGGAGAAATGCAGGCGTAGGTCGCCCAGGGAATAAAAGGGTTGAGCACCTGCCCACAGGTCAATCTGATCCTCACCCAACATCACAAATAAATTCAGGGCATGAGCCTCTGCAAAGGCTCGCAGGGCGGTTTCGTCCTTGTCAGTCAGTTTGCCCAAGTGGCGGAGCAGGAGGGCGACCCCGTTATCCGCATGAACCAGTTCAATATGGCCCAGGGCCTTTTTATTCTGCCAGCTGGCCAGCAGGGTTTGAAGAGGTTGAAGCAGGACTTCTAACGCTTTTTCCAAAACCTCACAATGCTCCAAGGGGATAATCTGTTGGGAGGCCGCCTGGCGAAAACCGACCACTAGCTGGTTCTTCTGTAGGGCTATACTGAGCTTGGCCCGGCGGCGGTAGGCCTTGCTCTCGCCCACCAGCATGGATTGGAAGTCGATAGGGTCGGCCTGTAATTTTTGCAGGCGTTGAAAGAGGGCATCCTGCTTGGCCTGGCGTTGCATATCCAGCGGGATATGCTGCATTTGGCAGCCGCCGCAACGGCCGTAATAGGCACAAGAAGCTGTTTGACGATGTGCAGATTTTTGCAGGATCTTGACCGCTTGGGCCCGGCCGTACTGACGTTTTTCCTCCAGCACCTGGACTTCTACCCGCTCCTCCGGCAGGGCGTTTTCCACAAACCAGGTCTTGCCCTCCCGTTTGGCCACGCCCAAGCCCTGATAGTCTAGGGATTGGATCTGGAGCGGGAAGCGGGTTTGCGTTTTTTTGGCGAGCTTGGTCGCCTTTTCTGAATAAAAAAGTGCCATAGGGTCTAAAATTTGCAGTCAAATAGGGGTATTATAGCCAAAATTGCCTGTAACCATAAGGAGATTCTATGCTCAAGCCCTGGACAGACCGTTACCAAGCCGATCCGCTTCGCCCCAATGATCACCGCTCCCCCTTCCAACGAGATCGGGGCCGGGTCTTGCATTCGGAAGCCTTCCGCTGTTTACAGGCTAAGACCCAGATCCATGCCGTGGGCGAGGACGATTTCTACCGCACCCGCCTGACCCATTCCCTGGAGGTGGCCCAAATTGGCAGCAGCCTACGGGCAAAATTAGTGGAAGATGTGGCCGGCTTTCAAGTGGCTGCCCCTGAGCCAGAATTTGCAAATTTCCGGCAAAATCTTACCGCTTTACTGCCCTCCAGAAGCCTGATTGAAACCCTCTGTTTCGCCCACGACATCGGCCATCCGCCCTTTGGCCATGGGGGCGAAATGGCCCTTAATTACAAAATGCGGGAGCATGGCGGCTTTGAGGGCAATGCCCAGTCCTTCCGTATTGTGACCCAGTTAGAACCCTATACGCCCAAGTTAGGCATGAACCTGACCCGCCGCACCCTCTTGGGCATTATCAAGTACCCTGCCCTGCTCTCCCAAACCCAGCCGCAGGCAAGGCAAATCTTGCCTGAAAATCGCTATATTAACCTCCACCATTTCCCAACGGCCAAGGGGATTTATAATAGTGATGCCCGCTTTTTTGACTGGGTCTTGGAACCGCTTTCTGTCAGTGATAGGGAGGAATTTTGTCAGGTAGTACAGGCCAATCAGCCGCAAGATCCTAACAAGACCTGCTATAAATCCCTAGACTGTAGCATTATGGAACTGGCAGACGACATCGCCTACGGGGTGCATGATTTGGAAGATGCTATTGCCGGCGGCATGATCAGCCCTCAAACCTGGCAGGTGGCTGAAGAGCGACTCAGAAATTGTGCCTCAGACTGGATTCGGAGCAAGCTGCCCGAGCTTTCCCACAAGCTCTTCTCCCACCACCGCTATGAACGCAAGGATGTGATTGGCTCCTTGGTCAATTTCTTTATTACTAACGTGCAGTGGAAGGTGCTTCCCCAATTTGAAAGCCCGCTTCTACGTTTTAATGCCTATCTGCCTGATGAGGTCAAGTGCGTGCTTAATATTCTCAAAACCTTTGTGTATGAGTATGTGATCTGCGATGCCAAGACCCAGCAAGTAGAGTTTCGCGGCCAGCGGATTCTGATGGATTTATTTGATATTCTAACCTGCGATCCCCTCCGCCTCCTGCCCCAAGCCGTGCGGGAAAGCTGGAGGGAGGCCGATGAATACGGCCGCCCACGGGTGATTTCGGATTACCTGGCCAGCCAGTCGGACAGGCAGGCTTTTAAGTTGTATGAAAGACTTTAACCCCCTCCGCCTTCGGCACCTCCCCCCGCAAGCGGGTGGAGGGAAGTATTTAATAAAAATCGAAGACAGCCTGCCAATCCTGAGCTTTATTGGCCACCATCACAAAGTGAGGGTTGATAAAGCTCTCCCTTTGGTTGTAGGTCAGTGGTTGGAAGTTGAGATCAAAAATCTGCCCGCCTGTTTCGGCCAGCAAAACCTCGGCCACGGCCGTGTCCCATTCGCCCGTGTCACCAAAGCGGATATAGCAATCAGCCTTGCCCTCGGCCACTAGGCCAGCCTTGAGGCTGCTGGAGCCATATTTCATCAGCTCTGCCTGATAGGGGGCTTGAAGGCTGGCAGCAATTCTTTGTGGATTAGGCGTGCCCATGGCGATTAAAAATTGTTCTTTTGGCTGAGTAGCTCTTCTTACAAGCGGGCGAATTTGGCCCTTTTCTTGCAAAAAGGCGCCAGCACCTGCCAGGGCATAATAGGTCTTGCCCAAAATGGGAGCGTGGATCACGCCCAGCACAGGACGATTGTTCTGCACCAAGCCAATAACCACAGCAAACTGATCGGTTCTGTCGATAAATTGCTGGGTGCCATCCAGGGGATCGACAATCCAATATTCCTGCCAATTCTGCCGTTCACTTAAGGGGATCTTGCAACTTTCTTCCGATAAAACTGGCACCTCAGGCGTAAGGGCCTTGAGCTGCTCCACCACGAACTGGCTGATAAAGAGATCGGCCTCGGTTACTGGGGTTTGATCGGCCTTGATATGGACGGCGACAGATTGGGCGTAAAAGTTGGTCAGATGTTGGCCTGCTTGGTGGGCAAGGTCGAGAACGGCTTGAAGCAGGGAGGAATTGAGGGTTTGCATAATGATTTGGTCTGGGCTATGAATGGTGAAATTTTAGCAAGAATTTGCGGGCGAAAAAAGCCAAAAGGGCACCCAAGTGCCCTTTATTTTACCTATTTTAGGTTAATTTCTGCGGCCATAATGGCTTCAGCAATCCGCTGTGGATTAACCCCGCCCTTGGCTGCCCGTTTGTTGAGGCAGGATTCCAGGGCCAGGATTGGGTAAACATCTCGATCAATCACGGCATGGAACTGCTTAAACTCGGCAATGGTTAGCTCTTCCAGGGCCTTTTGTTGCTTGATGGCATAGACCACGGTCGCCCCCACAATATGATGAGCCTCACGGAATGGAATACCTTTTTGCACCAGGTAATCGGCCAATTCTGTGGCATTGGCGTAGCCCTGTTGGGCTGCCTCACGGGTGCGTTTGGTATTAACCTGAATATCCTCTAGCACCAGGCTGGCCATATCCAAGCAGGCATGCCAGGTGTCCACCGCATCAAAAATCCCTTCCTTGTCTTCCTGCATATCCTTGTTATAGGCCAGCGGCAGGCCCTTGATGGTGGTCAGCAAGCCGGTCAAAGCCCCAAAGACTCGGCCAGTTTTACCCCGAATCAGCTCACAAGCATCGGGGTTTTTCTTCTGTGGCATAAGGGAAGAGCCAGACGTTACCCGATCAGAGAGCTCCAAGAAACCGGCCTCGCCGCTATTGAAGATGATCAGGTCTTCGGCAAAGCGGGAAAGGTGGGCCATGCTGATGGAGGCGGCTGAGAGCAGTTCAAGCACATGGTCACGGTCAGACACGCTGTCTAGGCTGTTGCGGGTGGCAGTTTCAAAGCCTAGATCACGGGCTAACTGATCCCGATCGATTGGGTAGGCCGTACCAGCCAAGGCACCCACGCCCAGCGGGCAGGTGTTCATGCGGTTGAAGGCATCGGTCAAGCGGCTGTGATCCCGCTCTAGCATTTCATAATAGGCCAGGCACCAGTGGGCAAAGGTGACCGGTTGGGCCCGTTGCAGGTGGGTATAGCCCGGCATAACGGCTAATTGATGGATCTTGGCGGTTTCAACCAGCTTGGTCTGCAAGTAGCGGATAGATTCCTGGAGCATTTTGACCTGGGCCTTGCACCAGAGTTTGATGTCTAGGGCCACTTGGTCGTTACGGCTCCGGCCGGTATGGAGCTTCTTGCCCAGATCGCCCAGTTTTTTAATCAGTTGGGTTTCCACCCAGCTGTGGATGTCTTCGGCATCGTCTTGCAGAATGATGGCCAGGTCAAGCTCCACCTCTTGGCGAAGCTCTTTTAAAGCCTTGATGAGATCTTGTAATTCCTCATCATTGATAATCCCGACCGAATGAATGGCCTTGGCCCAGCCCACTGAGCCGTCAATGTCTTGCAAGGCCAGGCGATAGTCAAAGGCCAAGGAATCGTTAAATAGTTTAAATCTTAAGTCCGCAGAATCGGTAAAGCGTCCGCCCCAAAGTGCCATAGTAATGTTCCAGTTATTTAAAAATGCGGTTATTTTGCATAATTATGCAAAATAATGCAAGTTTTTTGTTTTGCTTGCCCTAAAAGATAGCGCCAGCCTCCAGGCTGGTGCTTATATATCTAGGTATAAGGCACCAGCGAGGACGCTGGCGCCATCACAGATGTAAATTATAGGTTTGAAGCCTCAATCAATCGCTTGGTATAGGCTTCTTGCGGGTTTTGGAAAATCTGCTTCACATCGCCCGCTTCCACCACTTCGCCCTTGCTCATCACGATTACCTTGTTACTCAAGGCCCGTACCACGGCCAAGTCGTGGCTGATAAAGAGATAACTTAGCCCGTATTTTTGCTGGAGTTTATTGAGCAGATCAATCACCGTGAGCTGGGTTGAGCGGTCAAGGGCGGAGGTTGGTTCGTCCAATAGCACGAATTTCGGCTCTAAAATCATGGCACGAGCAATGGCAATCCTCTGGCGTTGGCCGCCTGAAAATTCGTGCGGGTAGCGGTTGATCATGGCAGGCGATAAATTGACCTCTTCCAACATCTTCATCACCTTGGCCCGGCGTTCGTTCTTGCTTAATTGTGGAAAATGCACGGTCAAGCCTTCGCCGATAATTTCGCCCACGGTTAAACGAGGGGAAAGAGAGTTGAAGGGGTCTTGGAAAACCATTTGCATATTGCGTTTAAGCAGTTGGCGGTCGGCTCTAGACAATTTGCTGATTTCCAAATCATCAAACTTAATGGAACCACGGCTTTCTAAAATCTGCATCACCGCACGGCCCAAAGTAGATTTGCCCGAGCCAGATTCGCCCACAATCCCAAGCGTTTCGCCCTCTTTAAGATCAAAAGAGATATTTTTGACCGCATTAAAGACCTTTTTCGGCTTACCAAAGAGGGTGCGTTTTAGCACATAGTCCACATCAACATTATTAGCCTTAATCAGGGTTGGCACGCTGTCTGGGATTTCTGGCTTAATTTGATCAGTAATCGGGGTCAGCAATTCCACGGTGTAAGGGTGTTGTGGATTATGGAAGACGGTTTCCGTGTCGCCCCGTTCGATGATCTGGCCGTTTTGCATCACACAAACGTAATCACTGTATTTCTTGACCAAACGTAAATCATGCGAGATCAAGATAATGGCCATGCCCATTTCGGCTTGGAGGGCCAACATCAGATCCAAAATTTCGGCCTGGGTGGTGACGTCTAAGGCTGTGGTCGGTTCGTCCGCAATGAGGAGATCAGGCTTGTTGATAATGGCCATGGCAATCATGATCCGCTGTAATTGGCCGCCTGAGAACTCGTGCGGGTAGCAGACCATTTTCTTTTCTACATCCGGGATTTTAACCTTTTGCAGGGTGCTAAGGGCCAGGGCTTCTGCCTCTTTTTGGGAGATTTGCGGGTTGTGGGTCATCACCGCCTCGACAATTTGCTCACCAATCCGCAGGTAAGGATTAAGCGAGGTCATGGGCTCTTGGAAGATCATGCCGATACGGTCACCCCGTAGCTCACGCAGCTGCACCTCGTTGAGTTTTAAGATCTCTTTTTCCTCAAAGAGAATGGAAGAATCTGGGGCGTAGGACACAATGTTCTTTGGCAGTAACTGCATAACGGCCATAGAGGTTACAGACTTGCCCGAACCTGACTCGCCCACCAAGGCGATGGTTTGGCCCTTTTCCACTTCAAAGGACACGCCACGGACGGCGTGAACATTTTCTTCATCGGTTTTGAGATAAACGTGTAGGTTTTTTACTTCTAGTAATTTGCTCATAAATTTATTCCTATCAATTATTTATCTTTCGGGTCTAAGGCATCACGCAAGCCGTCGCCGATAAAGTTAAAGCAGAACAAGGTTAAACAGAGGAAGAAGGCAGGGAAGCCAAGCAACCAAGGCGAGGTTTCCATTTGGGCTGCACCGTCACTTAAAAGCGCACCCCAGCTACTCATTGGCTCTTGGGTACCTAATCCCAAGAAGCTCAAGAAGGATTCAAAGAGAATCAGGGCTGGCACTTCTAAAGAAGCATAAACCACCACAATGCCTAACACGTTTGGAATAATGTGTCGCCAGATGATTTGACGGCGGGAAACCCCACAAACAATGGCGGCTTCCACAAATTCCTTGTTTTTCAAGCTCAAGGTTTGGCCCCGCACGATACGGGCAAGGCTGAGCCAGGCAATCATCCCGATGGCCACAAAAATCAGGAAGATATTTTGGCCGAAGAAGGTGACCAAGAGGATAACGAAGAACATGAAAGGGAAGGAGCCTAGGATTTCAACCAAGCGCATCATGATCATATCCACCTTGCCACCAAAGTAGCCTGAAATGGCCCCGTAGGCTGTACCAATAAGCACAGCAATAATGGCACCAGCCACCCCTACCATAAGGGAAATGCGGCCACCAATGGCAGTACGCACCAGCAGATCTCGGCCTGAGGAGTCGGTACCAAAGTAGTGGCCCGATTCAAAACTCGGGGCCGCACTCATCATGTTCCAGTCGGTGTCCTCATAGCTAAAAGGCATGAGCATTGGGGCAAAGGTAATGAACAGTACCACTAAAAAAAGCACAATTAGGCTGGCCACGGCCGCCTTGTTGCGGAAGAAACGACGGCGGGCATCCTGCCATAAACTTCTGCCCTCAAGCACCGCTTCACGGCTGTTTTCCGCTAAACGGTCGGAAAGTTCTTGGGTGTTTTTGTTGTCTATTAACATAATATTTCCTTACGAATAACGAATCTTCGGATCAATCACCGCATATAAAATATCGACAATCGCATTAAAGACGATGGTCAGGGTGCCGACCAAAATGGTCAGGCTAAGCACCAAGGAATAGTCACGGTTAAGGGCGCCATTTACAAAGAGCTGGCCTAGGCCTGGCAAGCCAAAGACGCTTTCAATCACCATGGAACCGGTAATAATCCCCACAAAGGCAGGGCCTAGGTAGGTAATCACAGGCAGGAGGGCCGGACGCAGGGCGTGTTTAAAGATAATTTTGCGGGTGGAGAGCCCCTTGGCCTTGGCAGTGCGGATAAAGTTGGAATGCAGCACCTCAATCATGGAGCCACGGGTAATACGGGCAATCCCTGCGGTATAGGCGATGGTTAAGGACAGGACTGGCAAGACCATATAATAGAGCTGGCCGCCGTTCCAGCCACCTGCTGGCAACCATTTGAGATAGATGGCGAAAATAAGGACGAGGAGCGGAGCAAAGACGAAACTTGGCATAATGATCCCCGTCATGGCAAAGCCCATCACGATATAGTCCCATCGGCTATTTTGCTTGAGGGCAGCAATGGTACCTGCCGACACGCCCAAAATCACCGAGAAGATAAAGGCCACAATCCCCAATTTAAGGGAAACGGGGAAGGCCGAGGCCACCAAGTCGTTTACGGTTTGATCCTTATATTTGAAGGAAGGGCCAAAATCGCCCTTGGCCAGGTTTTCCATATAAAGGAAATACTGCTTATAGAGCGGTTCGTTGAGGTGGTATTTGGCCTCAATGTTGGCCATCACTTCAGGCGGATAGGCCTTTTCAGAGGTGAAAGGGCTACCTGGTGCCAGACGCATCAGGAAAAAAGAAAAAGTAATTAAAATAAACAGGGTTGGAAGGGCTTCCAAAATCCGTTTAAAAATAAACTTCAACATAGGGACTCCAAGTTCGAGTTTATAGGAATAGGCAAGCGGGGGAAACTTTGCAAGTTTTTGCAAAAACGGCCCCGCTTGTTTCTTATTGCTTAATGATATAGAGGTTGCGGATTAAGATGTCATCTCGTGGATCTTTACCTGAATACCCCTTCACAAAAGGCTTAACCAAACGTGGGTTCACATAGTTGTAGATAGGTAGCACGGCTGAATCTTTGGCCAGGATTTCCTCTGCCTTGGCATAGGCTGCCTCACGCACGTTCACATCATCGCTGTAGGAAGAGGCAATGGCCTCGTCATATTCCTTACTTGCGTAGTAAGCAGTGTTGTTGCTTGAGGTGGATAAGAAAGTATTGGCAAAGGTGGAAGCCTGGTTGTAGTCGCCTGTCCAGCCTGCACGGGCTAGCTCGTAGTTCTTGTTACGGCGGCTTTCAAGGTAGGTTTTCCATTCTTGGTTTTCCAATTTGACCTCAACCAAGCCACCTGTATTGGCCTTCCAGATAGAAGCGGCCGCAATGGCAATTTTCTTGTGGCTTTCATTGGTGTTGTAAAGCAGGCTGAATTTAAGCGGGTTAGACTTGCTAAAGCCAGCTTCTTGAAGGAGCTTGATAGCTTCTTCGTTACGGGCCTTTTGATCTAACTTGGCATAGTCAGGCTGTTGGATCTTGCCGCCCTCTTGAATGTAGTCTGGGGTGAAGACATAGGTTGGGGTTTGGCCTTGGCCAAGCACCTTGTCGGTAATGATGTTGCGGTCTAAGGCTAAGTTAAGGGCCTTACGCAAGCGTACATCATTAAATGGCGGTTTGGTGTGGTTAAATTCATAGAAGTAGGTGGCCAGGGTTCTGGCGGTGAACACCTCATCAGGGATTTCTGCCTTGAGTTTCGGGAACTGTTCAGGCGGAATGGCATAGTTGGTGATATGCACATCGTTGGCACGGTAACGAGAGACATCTGTGGTTGGATTAACAATGGCCAAGAAGGTGGCACGGTTGATCACAGTTTCCTTATCGTTCCAGTACATTGGGTTGCGTTCAAAGACAATTTTTTCATTGATCACATGCTGGGCCAGGGTATAGGCGCCATTGCCCACAAAACTTTCTTTCACCCAGGCATCGCCAAATTTTTCTAAGACATTTTTATTTAATGGCGAAAGAACAGGGTGGACGGTCAGGCTCACTGCATAAGGCATTGGGTTAGACAATTGCACCACAAAGGTGTGATCGTCAAGGGCTTTTACGCCTAGTTCTTCAGGCTTTTTCTTGCCTTCAATAATGTCTTGGGCATTTTCAACCTGGAGGTAGTTGAGGTAGCTGGCATAAGGAGAGGCGGTCATCGGGTTGGCTAGACGCTGCCAGGTGTAAACGAAATCGTGGGCGGTCACTGGCTCGCCATTAGACCATTTGGCATCCTTACGCAGGTGGAAGGTCCAGGTTTTGAAATCGGGCGTATTTTCCCAGCGTTCTGCCACGCCTGGCTCTGGATTGCCATCGCTGTCCTTGGTTACTAAGCCTTCAAAGAGCTGGAGAGTGATTTTGGCTTCAGGCGCCCCCTCTGCCTTGTGGGGGTCAAAACTTTGTGGCTCTGCACCATTGTTGATAATAACTTCTTGTTTTTCGGCCAAAACCGTGCCTTCTGGCACCTTGGCAGCAAAAGCAGAAAAGGACAAGCCTAAGGCAAGGCTGGCTGCAATCACAGACGGGGAAAAAATGGTTTTCATACAATTTCCTTAATAAATTTACTTCAACCGCTAATTAGTAACTGAAAAACGACCTTTTGTAAAGAGTTGTAACAAATCGGTTGCTAAAAGTATGAACTAGCTCTCATTATTGGCTCACAACCGCTTGTTTTTCATACACTTCAACCACATAAAAAATGGGAGCTAACCCTTTTGAATTAGCTCCCATTTTTGCTGGTTTAGGCCTGATATTTTTGGAAGACCAGGCAGGCATTTGTGCCGCCGAAACCAAAGCTGTTGGACATCACGGTGGTCAATTGCTTGTCTTGACGCTCGGTCACAATATTAAGCCCCTTGGCCTGCTCGTCCAGCTCTTCAATGTTGATGCTTGGGGCAATAAAATCATTGTCTAACATAAGCAGGGAATAAATGGCCTCATGCGCACCTGCCGCCCCGAGAGAGTGGCCTGTCATGGACTTGGTGGAAGAAATGGCCGGGCTTTTCTCGCCAAAGACATTCTTAATGGCGCCCAGTTCTTTGACATCGCCCACTGGGGTGGATGTACCGTGTACGTTGATATACTCCACCTCACCTTGAACGGTAGCCAAAGCCTGTTTCATACAACGCTCAGCACCTTCGCCACTTGGGGCCACCATATCATAACCATCTGAAGTGGCACCATAGCCCACGATTTCGGCATAGATTTTGGCACCACGAGCTAGGGCGTGTTCGAGTTCTTCAACCACCACAACCGCACCACCACCTGCAATCACGAAGCCATCACGGTTGGCATCATAGGCACGGCTGGCCTTGGTTGGGGTGTCGTTGTACTTGGTTGAAACGGCACCCATGGCATCAAATTCTGTGGCACATTCCCAAGAAAGCTCTTCTGCCCCGCCGGCAAAAACGATGTCTTGCTTGCCTAATTGGATAAGCTCCATAGCGTGTCCAATACAGTGGGCAGAGGTGGCACAGGCTGAACTGATGGAATAGTTTACCCCACGGATCTTATAAGGGGTGGCCAAGCAGGCTGACACGCTCGAGGCCATGGTTTTGGTTACGGCATAAGGGCCGATGGCTTTTACACCACGTGGGCCACGCACGGCATCACAGGCAATCAACTGGTTGTGGGCAGAACCTGTACCTGCGCCGATCACCAAGCCTGTGCGGTCGTTAGAAACCTGATCTTCGCTGAGTCCCGCATCTTCAATGGCTTCTTTCATAGAAAGGTAGGCATAGGCTGCGGCATCGCCCATAAAGCGGTAAACCTTACGGTCAATCAATTCCGCTGGGTTTAATTTAATGGTGCCGGCAATGTGGCTACGCATACCCATTTCAACAAACTCTGGCACTAATTCAATGCCTGATTTCCCCGCCTTGAGGGACTCAAGCACTTCTTCTTTGTTGTTACCAATACTGGAGATAACACCTAAACCTGTAATTACAACTCTTTTCATTCGGATTCCCTTTTAAGTGGAGATAAAAAAATCTTGGCTATTCTACACAATTTTGCCCCTGGGCTGAACCTTTGTACGCCAACAAGCGGCCTGATCCGAGCTGTTTTTTGCAAAAATTGTGTTTTTTCCAACCGCTTGTCACGGTCTATTTTGCCTCTTCTGGCAATTTATATAAGCGGTTTTGATATAAGTAAGAGCCTAAAAGCGCATGGGCCAGGGCCTCTTTTTTCAGGGCTTCTGGCACTTGGGCCTCAATCAAACTCTCCGTCTTTTTATCATAACGGTAGCCCTTGGCCACAACTTTAGGGGCTTGAATCACCACCTCTGTGCCCTTCATCATGGCCTGAACCTGATCATACTGCATAAAGGCACGATTGGGGTCGACAGGCTGGGTTAGGTCAAAGCCTATCATGGGGTAAGCCCCACTCACACCCGCCAAGGACAGCAAAGTGGTTGGCATATCAATCTGGCTGACCAAGCGGCTATCTCGCCGAGCTTCAATGCCCTGGCCCAGCAAGAGGGCGGGAATATGGAAGTGCTTAATCGGCACCAAGCTGGCCCCTGCCACACGGGAGTCGTGATCGGCTATAATCAGGAAAACCGTATCCTGCCAATAGTCGGCCTGCTTGGCCAGGCGGAAGAAGTGGCCCAGGGCATAATCGGCATATTTGGCCGCATTATTGCGGGTTTGTTTAGGTTCTTCATACAGCGTAATCTTACCATCAGGGAATTCAAATGGATCGTGGTTGCTGGAGCTAAAGACCAGGCTAAAGAAGGGCTTGCCCTCCTTATGGAGCTGGCTAAAGGTTTCATGAGCCTTGTCGAACAAGTCCTCATCGCTTACCCCCCAGGTGGCGGTAAATTTAGGGGATTTGTAGTCGCCTTGGTCAATAATTTGCTGGAAGCCGTTACCATAGAAAAAGCTGGCCATGTTGTCAAAATGCTTTTCCCCACCATAAATAAAGGAAGTGTGATAGCCCTGTTGAGAAAGCAGATGAGCCAGGGTAAAAAAGCCTGTTTGGCTGTTGTTGAGCTTGACCACCGCACGGGCAGGCGTTGGGGTGAAACCCGCTGTCACGGCCTCAATGCCCCGCACCGAACGGGTGCCTGTGGCATAAAGATTATCAAAGAGCCAGCCCTCTTGGGCGAGTTTATCAAATTCAGGCGAAAGCGGCTTGCCGCCTAAGCTGCCAACAAATTGGGCGCCAAAACTTTCTTCCAACACAATCACGATATTTTTGGGCTTGCCCTGGTAGCTGGCCTGGTTTTGGGTCAGGGTTGGTAAGTCTTGAGAGATATAGTCACTGTCAGGCCGGCCTCGGCTTTGTTTGACGATGCGGAGCATCTCCTCAACTGGCATCTTGCCGTACATTTGGGAAGACTTGCCCTCATCCTTAAACTGTTGGGCTGCATAGATGACCGAATAGCCCGAGTTAAGCACCAGGGAATTGACCAAGCCATCCGAGGAAAAGGCCACCATAGCCGGGTTAATGCCCCGATGTTGCAGGCTGGAGCGAGCGCCCACAAAGCTGACTGCAATCACAAGCAAGGCCACCACAGGCCGCCATTTCCAGCTCATGGGCCGTAAATCCTTGACCAGGCAAGCGGTGATTTTCCAGAAGAAAATTGCAAATCCTGCGGTAATGGCCAGGCTCAAAACCGAGGCCAACAAATGCCCTTCTATGAGCATGGAAAAGACTTCTTTAGGATAGATGAGGTATTCAATAAAGAGGCGGTTGGGGCGGAAATCGTAGGTTTCAATAAAGGCAGGGGTGGACAGCTCCATAAAAACAATAAAGGTGCTAGTGAGGGTAAACCAAACCCTTAAGAAGCCCAGCCAAGCCTTGCCCAAGGCATTTTTATGATAGAGCAAGACAGTTAAGAGGGCGGGCAAGCCCAAGAGGTAGCAAAGGGCCACAATATCAATGCGTAGGCCCTGTAAAAAGAGATCCAGCCAGCCATTTACGGCACTCACCCGCTCGGCCTGCCAAAGGGCCAGGCCCAGGCGTGAAAGGGTGAAAATGATGAGATTGATGAAAATAAATACAAAGAAGGGAAATAGCACGGGGCGACTTCTGTCCTTGGCTAAATTAGCCATGATGTCTCCTTAAAAATCATAAAAATAAATAAATGCGCTCTTTGGACAAGTGGCTTACAGAATAATTGCGGCAGGTTGGAAATATTTTTGTAAACTTTATTCTTATTTTACCGACAGCGACTGCATCGCAATCGGTTAAGCATAATTCAGGGGCTTTGCCCCTGTCTGTTCACAGAGGAGCAAAGCCCTTCAAACGCTTACCTCTCCACCTTCTCCTTCTCCGCCACCTTGCTAAAAACCTGCTCCTTGAGCGTGCCTAACAATTCTTGGCGGATAACCGACAGCTTCGGCCGTTCTTGGGCACTAAAGGCCACAGGGCGACAGAATTCCATGGCTTTAATACCAAGCCGTGCCGTCAGCAGGCCCACGCCAATGCCTTGAGCAGCCCGAATGGACAGGCGGGCAGTCAGGTTTTGAGAGAAAAAGTCCATGCCCACATCGCTGGCAATTTCAGTTGCTCCGGCAAAGGCCATATTGGTCAGCACCATCTTAAAGAGCTTGAGGCGGCTGAAATAACCTAGTTCCATGCCATATAAGCGACTGATTTTATTGACCAAGGCAATATTTCGCCAGGCCACCATAAGCACATCAACAATAGCCAGAGGGCTGACGGCCACGATAATGGCGTTTTCCGTAGCACTTTTACTAATCAGTTTCTTGACCTGCTTGTCCAGCGGTTTGAGCACATTCTCGCCAAAGAGGAAAAGCACCTCTTGGCCATTGTAGGCTTCATCCAGCTGCTTGTGCCATTGTTCCTGATAAACCGCTGGCAGGTTGTGCATATTGGCCAAGACATCCTTGCAAAATTGAGTGGCTTCAGCCCCGCTTGTGGAGGACTTATCATCCAGTAAGGCTTGGCTGCGGGCCTGTTCCTGCTGGTGCTTACGCAACTTGCGAAGCTTTCGCCATTCCGAACCCAGCACGCCCAGGCCTGCCAGGCTCATGCCAAAAAAGGCGATAGAGAAGGCAAAATAGATCCACTGCTTGGCCTGCCAGGTGTCAATCAGCCATTGAATGCTTTGGGCAAAGACGGCCACTCCAAACAAGACCATGGCCACCAAGAGTAGGCGGATCCAAAAGCGGGGCGGCTTGAGGCTTTCTTCAATAATCAGCTCGGCCTCTACCTCTCGTGGGCTTTCTTGCTCCAGCTCAATATGAGCCGCTTCATCAAATTCTTGTTTGGGCTGAAAGGCCTGCTGACTCTCTAGCTCCTGCGTGTCAAAAATACGTTTTTCCATAACAAGCGGCCTAGTTTTTCAATAAATTTGCAATTAATCCCTCAAAACGCACCGCTTGCGAGGCCTGCTTGAGGCGTTCAGCCGTTAAAATACTTTTGAGTTCATTCAATGCTGTTTGGAAATCATCATTAACAATCACATAGTCAAATTCATCATAGTGGCTCATTTCTGACACGGCCTCCGCCATACGCTTGGCGATGGTTTCAGCCGAATCCTGGCCACGGCCAATCAGGCGTTTTTCCAATTCCTCACGGCTGGGCGGGAGGATAAAGACGGTTTTGACATTATCCAATTTTGCCCGAATTTGCTGGGCGCCCTGCCAGTCGATATCCAAGAAGACATCAATGCCCTTTTCTAGGCTCTGTTCAATCATAGGCAGGGAGGTGCCGTAGTAGTTACCAAAGACCTCTGCCCATTCCAGAAAATGGCCCTTTTCAATCAGGGCTTCAAATTCGGTATGGTTGGTAAAATAGTAATGCACGCCGTTTTCCTCACCAGGGCGAGGGGCACGAGTGGTATGGGAGATGGATAATTGCACCTCTGTGCGAGGGAGATCCTTTAAAAGGGCGTTGATTAGGGAGGACTTGCCCGCCCCACTGGGGGCGGAGATGATATAGAGATTGCCTAAGTTCATAAATTCTTCCTCTTACTCGGGCTTGCCGCCCAAGGGTATGATTAACCTAAATATTTTTTGGCCACTTCCTGATCGGAAAAGTGGTACTTCTTGGTGCCGATGATTTGGTAGTCTTCATGGCCCTTGCCGGCGATAAGGATTACGTCTTTGGCCTGGGCTTGCTTAATGGCCTCTTCAATGGCATATTCTCGGATATGAACGACTTTCACAGCCTCTGGTTTTGCAAAGCCGGCCAGAATGTCGGCCATAATGGCGGAAGGTTCTTCGGTGCGGGGGTTGTCGTCTGTGGCAATCACCTTGTCCGCCAGTTTTTCTGCCACTTGAGCCATTAGTGGGCGTTTGCCCCGATCTCGGTCGCCACCACAACCGAAGATACACCAAAGCTCGCCTTCACAGTGTAGGCGGGCAGCCTCAAGAGCCTTTTCAAGGGCATCTGGCGTGTGGGCATAATCAACAATCACCATGGGTTTATCATCAGCTGTAATGCATTCCATTCGGCCACAAACCCCACTTAAAAGCGGTGCGGTTTCGACCAATTTTTGCAAATCTACGCCTAAGGCCAAAAGGCCTGCAAGGGCAGTTAAAAGGTTGCTCACATTGAAAGCCCCGATTAAACGGCTCTTTAACTCGCCCTTGCCCCAGCTGGAATCAAAGGCTATGGTTGCCCCTTGCAGGGTAAATTTAACCTCTGTGGCCTTGAGCCATTTTTCGTTGGTCGGCTCATAGTCAGGTTTGGTGCTAACCGCAATCGCATTTGGCAGCTGGGATAGCCACTGGTGGCCAGTTTCATCATCTGCGTTAATCACCTGAGCCTTAGCTTTTAGCTCACTAAAGAGACGGAACTTAGCCTGGGCGTATTCTTCCATGGTCTTGTGATAGTCCAGGTGATCACGGCTGAGGTTGGTAAAGATGGCCACATCAAAGTCCAAGGCCTCGGCCCGGTATTGGGCCAGGCCGTGAGAGGAGACCTCCATGGCACAGAAGTCCGCCCCCTGCTCAACAAAGGAGGCCAGATTAGCCTGGATTTCAACCGCAGAACCTGTGGTATTAACCGCCTCAGTCACCTGGCCATATAAGCCATTACCAATAGTGCCCATTACGGCTGATTTACCGCCCAAGAGATTATGCCACTGGGCCAAGAGCTGGGCAGTGGTGGTTTTGCCGTTGGTGCCGGTAATGCCGACTAACGTGAGTTTTTCGGCAGGCTGGCCGTAAAACAATCCTGCCAGTTCAGAAAGGATTTGATGTAAATGAGGAACAGAGGCCACAATAGGAGCGTTTGGATCTAAATTATATTTTTCATAGCCCGCTAGAAATTCGGCTTCAACCTGGCCCTCATCTGCTTCTGCTAAAATCAGGCTGGCGCCTTGTTCAAGGGCCTTGGGAATAAAGGTTCGGCCATCGACATTGTGGCCCTTGAGCGCAATAAAGACATCGCCTTTTTCAACGGCACGGCTGTCTAGGGTCATCTTGTTAAGAGCTGGGAGTTTTTGCCAGCTCCAGACGGCAAGTTCGGGAAGGAGGGGGAGTAAACGGTTCATGGTAACCTCTTGTATTTCATGTAGGGGCGAATCACATTCGCCCTGATAATAAGAGAGGGCGAATGTGATTCGCCCCTACAATAACAGGGAATTATTCAACCCCTAAATTATCAGGCTTGATGTTTTTGGCCTTGAGGGTATAGCCCATAATGCTGGAAAAAAGCGGGGCGGAAACCGCACCACCATAGTAGTTGCCAGCAGTTGGTTCGTTGATGAGCACCACTAAGGCAAAGCGTGGATCGCTAGCAGGGGCCAGGCCTGCAGTGTAGGCAATGTATTTTTCTACATATTTGCCCTTTTCTAACTTTCGTGCCGTACCCGTTTTAATGGCCACACGGTAACCATCCACAGCCGCCCGATGGCCGCCCTCGCCCTTGTGGGCCACGGTTTCCATCATCTGCACCACATCCTTGGTAATTTTTTCAGGCAAAACTCGCTCACCAATCACAGGTGGATCAACCTTGGTAATGGAAAGCGGGCGGTAGATCCCGAAGCTGCCGATGGTGGCATAGGCCCGCGCCAGTTGCAGCGGGGTCACATTCAAACCGTAGCCATAGGCTAGGGTTGCACGTTCAATTTCCGACCAACGTTTGCGATCACCATTGGAGCCTCGCTGCTCACCCAGGCCCAGGCCCGTATCCTTGCCGAAGCCCACCTTGCTGTAGGTATCGACCAAGGCGGTATGTGGCATTCTAAGAGCCAAACGGCTAACCCCGATGTTACTGGATTTCTGCAAGATCCCTGTTAGGCTCAAGCTCTCACGAGGGGCTACGTCCTTGATGGTGTGGCCATTGACGGTAAAAGGCCGGGTGTTGATAACCTCATCTCGGTAGGTAACGCCATTTTGCAGGGCAGTTAGCACCACAAGGGGCTTAACGGTGGAACCTGGCTCAAAAGTATCGGTAATGGCACGATTACGGGCCAGTTCCGCCTTAAAATCCTTACGGTTATTGGGGTTGAATGAAGGGGCGTTGGCCATGGCCAGAATTTCGCCCGTTTGCACATCCACCAAAACCGCCGTGCCTGATTCGGCCTTATTATCCACCACAGCTTTTTTGATTTCACGGTAAACCATGGATTGCAATTCTTCGTCAATACTAAGCAGAACATCTTGCGGATCGTATTGTTTTTCATCCCGCACATTTTCAATCACATTGCCACGGGCATCCTTACGAATTACCTGTTTGCCTGACTTGCCCACCAAGAGGGAGTCAAAGCTACGCTCCAAGCCCTCTGTCCCCTTTTTGCCATCAGTATCGGTAAAGCCCACCAGCTGGGAAACCTCCTCCGCCATAGGGTAAAAACGGCGTGGCTCAGCCCGCAGAACCAGGCCATAAATATTGAGGGCTTTGGCATAATCAGCGATGGTTTCTGACTCGTGGCGGGAGATATACATAAAGCGTTGCTTGGCCGCCTTATAGAGATTGTTCATCAGATCGCTGTGCTTAAGCTCCACACTCTTGGCCAGGGCTTTCATCTTCTCCTGCTCCTGCTCGTGGGCCTGTTGTTCCAGCAAGAGAAACTCGGAACTCGGATTATTTCGCACCTTGGTGATTAAATCCTGATAATCTAAGCCTGTGATTTGAGCTAATTGGGTCCAGTAGCCCTCGGTCTTGCTGTTAAGGCTATCCCGTGGATCGTATTTTTTCTCCTTGTCCTTCAAGAAGTTACTCACATTTTTCTCAATTTTACTGGCCGAACTGCCCATAGCCATGGCCAATTTACGCCAGCGTTCCTTATTGCGGCGAACCTGGGCATCGAAATACTCTTTGGGGTCAATGGTAATCGAATACATAGGCACACTAACCGCCAGCACCCGCCCATCACGATCTAGGATCTTACCCCGTGTAAAGGGCACTTCCTTGGTTCGCAGGGAACGGTTATTGGCCTCACCAATCAAACGGTCAGAGTCCACCAGTTGGATATAAGCGGCCATGCCCACCAAGCCGGCCACCATCACAAATAAGAGGGCATAAACCAGCCCAAAACGCCAGGGGATAAAGCTCTTAACGGGTTTATCATCCTGGGATGCGGTGCGTTTTTTTACTTTTTTTGCAGATACCATTATTCTTCCAAAATCACTTCTTGTTCTTTACTAATTGGTGCCAGGCCAAACTTTTTCGACACGGCTTCTACTCGGGTCTTTTCACTCTTGGAATTTTCCTCCAGCTGCAAATGAACATACTGGTTTTGCAGCTTCTGGATAACATAGGTCAGCTTGCCCTGCTCGGCCGTCAAAAGACGGGTTTGATGGGTCACCCAAATGGTGCCTAAAGCCGTGATAATCACAGCAAGCAGCAGGATCAGAGCCACCTTATTATGGGCAAAGAGATCATCTAAGATGACCTGTCTTAGGGGGAATTTTTCGTTAGACATTATCTTTTCTCCGCTAAACGTAAGACCGCAGATCGAGAGCGTGGGTTGGCGGCAATTTCGGCCTCACTGGGCATAATGGCCTTGCCAATGGCTTTAAGGGGAATATTCTTGGTCAGTTCACTCTCTAAAATCGGCAGGCCCTTTGGCACGCTCTCGCCCTTGGAGTGCTTTTTAATGAACTGCTTGACCATTCGGTCTTCCAATGAATGGAAACTAATAATAGACAAACGCCCTTGAGGAGCCAGCACGCTCAGGGCTGAATTGAGAGCCTTTTCCAGCTCGTCTAATTCGCTGTTGATGAAAATCCGAATGGCCTGAAAGGAGCGGGTGGCCGGGTGCTTGTGCTTATCCTTAAAGGGCACGGCTTGGGCAATGATTTCAGCCAGTTGCAGGGTGCGGGAAATCTTCTCACTTGCAGATTTATTGTAAGAAACGACCGCTTGTGCAATTCGTTTGGCAAAGCGTTCCTCACCAAACTCCTTGAGCACCCAGGCCAAATCCTCCACTGAAACCTGAGCCAGCCAGTCGGCTGCCGACAGGCCCTTGGTGGTGTCCATCCGCATATCCAACGGCCCATCCCGCATAAAGCTAAAGCCCCGCTCGGCCTCGTCTAATTGAGGTGAAGATACGCCCAGATCCAGCAAAATACCGTCAATTTTTCCCATTAAACCTTCTTCTTCACAAATTTCAGGCAGGGCGGAAAAGGCTGAATGGAAAATTTGAAAACGGGGATCGGTAATGGTCTTGGCCTCGGCAATGGCACGAGGGTCGCGGTCGGTAGCAAGCAAACGCCCCTCTGGCCCCAGTTGGCTTAAGATCAAACGTGAGTGCCCGCCCCGCCCGAAGGTGCCATCAATATAGGTGCCGTTGGGCTTGAGATTCAGCCCCTCAACGGCTTCATGAAGGAGGACGGTAATATGTGCAGGTGGGGTTGTCATGGCCTTGCCTTTAAAGAGTAATAATAGCCGTAAATTCTAGCGATTTAGCCCTGCTACATCAAGCGGTTTTATTGTACATTTATCCTCTTTTGGGCTAAAATCTTCTGCTTTAAGTTTTGGGAAAAAGGGAAAGTAGTGAAGCAGGCACAATTCTATATCTTACAGGCTGAACAAGCGGGTGAATTAAGTACCGCTGAAGCACTTGCCTGCGATTTAGCCGCTCAACTTTGGCGGGCCAACAAGCGGGTGCTGATTGTCTGCGAGAACGAAGCACAAGCCCTCACGATTGATGAAGCCCTCTGGGCTAGAGATCCCGATTCCTTTGTGCCCCATAACCTTTCAGGCGAAACCACTACCTTTGCCACCCCGATTGAAATCTCTTGGGCTGGAAAACGTAACGCCCAAAGGCGGGATGTGCTGATTAACCTGCAAAATCAGTTGCCTGATTTTATTAGCAGTTTTAACCAGATTATTGACTTTGTGCCGACAGAAGAAGTCCAGAAGGCCGCCGCACGGGAACGCTATAAGCAGCTCCGCCAATTAGGCTGGCAACTGGCCACCCAACAAGCGGCTTAAAATCGGCAAATTTTTACAAAAAGAGGATATATGAAACTGGCTCAAGCCCTAATGGAACGAGCAGACGCCCAACGCAAGCTAGCCCAACTGGCCCACCGCCTGCAACAAAACGCCAAATATCAAGAAGGCGAGCTGCCCGCAGAAGATCCAGAGGCCCTGCTAACCGAATATCGGGCCACCGCAGACAGCCTTGAAAAACTGGTGGTGCAAATCAACCAGGCCAACCAACAAATCCGCCTGGCCAATGGGCTAAGTATGCTGGAAGCCCTGGCCAAACGGGACAGGCTCAAAGAAGAACACGCTACCCTGCTGGCCTTGGCCGACAGTGCCCTGCCTGAACAGGCACGTTATAGCCGCAGCGAAATAAAAATGGTCGCCGCCGTGGACATCAAGGCCCTTCGCAAGCAAGCAGATTTGGTTGCCAAGCAGCACCGAGAACTGGATTTGCTGGTGCAAGAGGCGAATTGGCTCTTTGAGCTATAAGATTTAGGTATTTTATTCAGAGGCGAACACAAAATCTCAACCTAGGGGACGAAGAGCCGTCATTCCGACACAGCTTCCGCTCCGTACAAGTGATTGAGAACCGTTTATAAAGCACATATTACGACCAAGTGTTGATCTGAATAAAATGGGTGGGATGGGGGATATAAGCGGTAAAATTTACTGCAATTTTTGCAAAAGGTGTGATTATGACCAAAGAAGAAATCATTAAACAACAATCAATGCTACAAGCCTTATGGAAAGCATTTATTGCTGAAAAGCAGAAAACAGAAGTGCTGACTTTTGGGAAACAAGATGGGCGAATTGTAGAGTCCTATCCTGATGGTACGGAAAAAGTAGTGGGTTATGCAAAATAAATTTACAACAGAAGGATTGATTATGGAATATTCAGCTGAGGAAATATTTAAAAATGCTCTTATAATAGGTGGCATGTTTGCTATTTTTGTATGTTTATATTTAGTTTATATCTTTTTAAAAGACAAGGAGAGAAAGAAGGCAAAATTAAAGATTGATACAATGGGAGTTATTAATAAAATAAATTACCCTAATAAAAAAAAGCTGTTGCAAAAGCAATAGCAGAAGCAGAAGCAACAAATATACCTATTGAAGAGTTTTATATGTTTGAAAATGAAAGAGAAAGAAAAGCATATGAGTATATTTATTCAAAATTCTTTATTGTATCAATATCACTATCATTAATCACATTATCATTAGCTGCGATAATTCAGTGTCTTGATTTTTTTAAAGAGTATAAGGTAATTATTGAAAATATTGGATTATGGGCTGGAAAATATGTAATATTTAACTCAATTTTGGCAGGTTTAGATATATTTGTAATAGGACCCGTAATAGAATCATTTAAAAACTGGAATAAAAAGAGAAAAACCAATGACAAAAACCTTTGAAATGGCAGATCGTTTCACGCCGTCGGCAGTGGAACAGGCACTTTATCAACACTGGGAATCGCAGGGTTATTTTAAACCGAGCGAAGATATCAACGCACCGAGCTATTCGATTGCGATTCCGCCACCGAATGTAACAGGCTCGCTCCATATGGGGCACGCCTTCCAGCAAACCCTGATGGACACGCTGATTCGCTTTAACCGTATGGAAGGGCATAACACCCTTTGGCAGGCGGGGACTGACCACGCCGGGATTGCCACCCAAATGGTGGTGGAGCGTAAAATCGCTGCTGAAGAAGACAAAACTCGCCACGACTACGGGCGTGAAGCCTTTATCGACAAGATTTGGCAGTGGAAGGAATATTCTGGTGGCACCATTAGCCAACAAATGCGTCGCCTAGGCAACTCCATTGACTGGGATCGTGAGCGTTTTACTATGGACGATGGCTTGTCGGAAGCGGTCAAAGAAGTCTTTGTTCGCTTGCACGAAGAAGGCTTGATTTACCGTGGCAAACGCCTGGTAAACTGGGATCCAAAACTCCACACGGCTATTTCGGATTTAGAAGTGGAAAATAAAGAGAGCAAGGGCTCGCTTTGGCATTTCCGTTATCCGCTTGCAAACGGGGCAAAAACCGCTGAAGGCAAGGATTACTTGGTAGTAGCGACCACTCGTCCTGAAACCGTGCTAGGCGATACGGCGGTGGCGGTTCACCCTGAAGATGAACGCTATCAATCTCTCATTGGCAAGAGCGTGATTTTACCGCTTGCTAACCGTGAAATCCCGATTGTAGCGGACGACTATGTGGATCGTGAGTTCGGTACAGGTGTAGTAAAAATCACTCCAGCCCACGACTTTAACGACTACGAAGTAGGTAAACGCCATAGCCTGCCGATGGTCAATGTGATGACCTTAAACGCCGATATTCGTGAACAAGCGGAAGTGGTCGGTTCAGACGGCAAACCATTAACCACCTACGATGCCCAAATTCCAGCCGACTACCAGGGCTTAGAGCGTTTCGCTGCCCGTAAAAAAGTGGTGGCAGACTTTGAAGCCCTAGGCTTGTTGGACGAAATCAAACCCCACGATCTGAAAGTGCCTTACGGCGACCGTGGTGGCGTGCCGATTGAGCCAATGCTGACCGATCAATGGTATGTAAGCGTGAAACCACTTGCCGAAGTGGCGGTAAAAGCGGTGGAAGACGGCGAAATCCAATTCGTGCCGAAACAGTATGAAAATCTCTACTTCTCTTGGATGCGTGACATTCAAGACTGGTGTATTTCTCGCCAACTTTGGTGGGGGCACCGCATTCCAGCCTGGTATGACGAAGCAGGCAATGTTTATGTGGCTCGTGATGAAGCCGAAGTGCGGTCAAAATATGGCTTAAATGCGGACGTGGTACTCAAGCAAGATGAAGATGTGCTCGACACCTGGTTCTCATCAGGCTTGTGGACTTTCTCCACCTTAGGTTGGCCGAAACAAACGCCAGATCTGAAAATGTTCCATTCCACGGACGTGCTGATTACGGGCTTTGACATCATCTTCTTTTGGGTGGCTCGGATGATTATGTTCACCATGCACTTTGTCAAAGATGAAAACGGCAAGCCGCAAGTGCCGTTCAAAACTGTCTATGTCACGGGCTTGATTCGGGACGAACAAGGTCAAAAAATGTCCAAATCCAAAGGTAACGTGTTAGACCCGATTGATATGATTGACGGCATTTCCCTTGAAGATCTCTTGGATAAACGCACGGGTAATATGATGCAGCCGCAACTGGCTGAGAAGATCGCCAAGGCAACACGCAAGGAATTTGCTGACGGCATTTCCGCCCACGGTACGGACGCATTGCGTTTCACCTTGGCAGCACTGGCCAGCAACGGCCGTGACATCAACTGGGATATGAAACGTCTGGAAGGCTACCGTAACTTCTGTAATAAATTGTGGAATGCCAGCCGCTTTGTGCTGACCAATGACAAGTTAGACCTAGGCGAAGGCGAGGTGGAATTATCCCTTGCCGACCGTTGGATTCAGTCCGAATTTAACCGCACGGTGGAAACCTTCCGCAGTTCGCTTGCTCAGTTCCGTTTTGACTTATGTGCTAACGCCTTGTATGAATTTACTTGGAACCAGTTCTGCGACTGGTATTTGGAGCTGACCAAGCCTGTGTTTGCCAACGGCACAGACGTACAAAAACGTGGCGCAAGCCGCACCTTGATTTCCGTGCTTGAGGCTCTCTTACGTTTAGCCCACCCAGTGATTCCATTTATCACTGAAGAAATCTGGCAGAAGGTCAAAGGCTTTGCCGGCATTGATGGCGACACCATTATGTTGCAACCTTTCCCGAAAGTGGATGCAACCAAGCTAGACGAGCAAGCCGAAGCTCAAATCAACTGGCTCAAAGACGTGATTATTGCAGTGCGTAACATCCGTGCAGAATCCAACATCGCCCCAAGTAAGGGCTTGGATTTACTCTTGCGTAATCTTTCCGAGCAAGATTGCAAAATCTTAGCCGAAAATGACCGCTTGCTGAAAACAATGGCCAAGTTGGATAGCGTGAAGGTGCTAGCAGACGGCGAAACAGCCCCACTTGCAGTAGCGAAGTTGGTCGGCAATAGCGAATTGCTTGTGCCAATGGCAGGCTTTATCAACAAAGATGCAGAACTAGCTCGCTTGACCAAGGAAATGGAAAAATACCAAAATGAAGTCAAACGCATTGAAGGCAAACTTTCCAACGAATCCTTCGTCGCCAAGGCTCCACCAGCCGTGATTGAAAAAGAACGGGAAAAAATGGCGGAGTATCAGGCTGGGCTTGAGAAGATTCAGAGTCAGTATAAGGCGATTGAGGCTTTGTAATTTTTACATCTAACTGCCCCGCTTAATTATTATTAAGCGGGACTTTTTAAGGCATAGTAGACAAAATAGTTGCTGATTCGTCAAAAACTATGCCAAGTGGACAAAATAGTTGCTAATGTTTATTTTCTAAAATGTTAGCAGCTATTTTTATTCAAAAAATCCTTTATAAACATGGCTTTATGTTTTTTGCTTAATCCATTATGATTATTTAACTGTCGCTTCATATGTTTAAATAGCCCTTCAAGCCTATTTGTTGTCCTTTCTATATTTAAATCTGACCGTTCTTCAAAAGTAAAATAAATATTTCATATACCATTTAAGGCTTGCATAAGCCCCTCTAACACTACGATGCTTATAAGGTAAATATCCCTTTTCATTTGGCTTATCACTTCTTTCTTTTAAATACTCTTCATGTTTTAAATACCAATAATGAAGGCGTTTATAAAATTCATTTTTTGAACTCTCTACCAGTGTTTTTGCAATAATTTTTAATTCTTTTCCCGCTTGTGATTGATGCTTCTTCCTGAGTTTTCTCATCACTATTGCAACCATATGGAATTGACACATCTGTACAGGTGCATTGAACAAGTCCTTCATCAGGCCTCGCCTACCATCACAAGTAATGGATTGTATTATATAGCTTTTTTCTCTCAATCTATTAAGTGCCAGCTTATAGTAAACGTCTTTTTCTGTTCTTACAAAACAGTGAAATACCACTTTCTTTGTATGAGAATCCATTAACACTAATACGCCGAAATTACGCTTAAAAAAGGTAGTGTCCATAATTATATTAAGCGATGTGCTTTGAGGTGGATGTAATAATGTTTTAGGGGCTTTATCAATATATCTTTGGATTGTTCTAACCGAACAATGATACTTATTGGCAAGCTGTTGATAGGTTTGTTTTCCTGAAGTGTAATCATCCCAGAACTTTATTGGATCTAATTTCTTATGATGGGTAAAGGTTTTATTACATTGATTACAATAATAACGCTGAATATTATTTTGTTTGCCATGTTTCTTGATATTCGTGCTTTGGCAGAAAGGGCAGTTTTTTGTTCATTTTTCAAAAAGAGGGCTTAAAGCCTTGTACTATAAGGCTTTAAGCCACTTTTTAGCAACTATTTTGTCTACTATGCCTTTTTGGAAAAGAATAATGAGTGACAAATTAAAACTATATCGAATAAAAGAACATTATCTTGATTTTTTAAGAGAAGTAGAGCCAAAAATCCCAATGAATAAGGATAATGGAAAGGGAGGGCCCTTTGTTGGTATTGTACTTTCTATTAATGGCGTAAAATATATAGCCTCCTTATCTTCTAAAAAAGAAAGGGGCAGAGTGATTTTTAAAGTGAAAATTGGTGATGAACAAAAAGCGACTATTCGGTTTGCTTATATGTTCCCAATTGTAGCAGATGCTTTAATTGAAATAGATTATACAGAAGAATTTAAACTTGATTTTAAGTACACCGCTTTACTCATCAATGAAGATTTATACATCAATCAGTATTGGGAGCGGATTTACGAAATTGCCACTAAAACCTATACCAATGCAGTGACCAAACGCTTTGGGTTTGATGGATTTTGCTGTGATTTTGTTGCATTAGAAGAAAGGCATATGTCTTAATGTAGCAGCGCCTTAGATCGTCCTCTTCCCCAGAGGGGACGGTTGGTAACCGTGGGTAATTCGTTACCCACGTTAACAAGGGCCCGCTGGCGCTATCTGGGGCTGTGAAATCCAGAGCAGCAAAGCTGCTCAACCATGCTTAACCCAGTACGGGTTTGCCGTGCTGGGGATAAAAGATTTGATACCCACCCCCATCAACCCAAAACCATCAAGGCGAATGTGATTCGCCCCTACAATCTCGCTGGTGCTATCTGTACGTTCTAGGTTAGCTATTTATGTTCGCTAATGCGGTAAGCTACATAAGCAAAACCGACCATAATACAGGCGAAGATGGCGAGTCCGAAAGTTGCTTGCATTATTGAGCCTCCTCATTTTTGGCTTTTCTGAAATATCTTGTAGCACATAAGCCTGCATAAGCAGCAAGGCCAAGTAAAGCAGAGTTGATGATTTAGTTGATGATTTTAATATAAAGAGGATCTTTATTATAAAGCATAACAGGTATCGCCAAAATTGCAACTTTTGCAATATCAGCCGTAATTTTTGCCCAGTCGTCTAGGGTTTCCTTTTCAAAAGGGTGTTTAAATATATTCCACATAGTTATTCCTCTTCTATATGTATTTAATCCTATGTTGGGAAGAGAAAAATGTCAATTTTTCTTGCCCCCTCGCTGGTGCCTTATATATCAACAAGTTACCAACACCAGCCTAGAGGCTGGCCCTATTCTTAGCTTGAGTAAGCTCACCAATCTTTCGAGCAATTTCTGATTTTGTGATCCCGATCACAGACCTTTTTTACCAAATATGCTTTAATAAACCTTAGAACATCAGTATTAAGGTTTAATCTATGTTATCTCAACAACACGTCTTTTTCTTCCCAAACCCTAATATTCCATCCTCGCTAAATGGCTTAATGTAGCAATACAGTAAGTTGATGTTATTTTTGTCCCATTTACTTAATTTAGGAGTTCCTATGATCTTAGGGTTATTTTGCGGCATCTTATTGGGCTTTGTAATGCAACGTGGCCGTTTTTGCATTACAGGCGCTTTCCGAGATATGTATCTGACCAAAAGCAGCAAAATGTTTGTTGCCTTTTTAATTGTTATTTGCGTACAAACAGTTGGCCTACTTTCTTTGCAAGAAATGCGCATACTGGCCCCTAAAGTGAAAAATTTTGCTTGGCTGGCCACCCTCATCGGTGCCTTTATTTTTGGTGTGGGGATTGTTTTAGCGGGTGGCTGCTCAGCGGGTAGTCTATATCGTGCGGGTGAGGGCCTGATTGGTAGTTGGATTGCCTTTGTAGTTTATGCCATTTTTAGTGCCCTTTTCCGTGTTGGCCCCTTAAAAGAGGTAACCAATTCACTACGAGGAATTCAAGTCGAGCAAACCACCCTATATGGAAGCCTAGGGCTTTCCCCTTGGGTGCTTGCTGGAATCTTGGTGCTTGTCACCTCATATTTGGTCTATCGATTTAATCAAAAATCAGGCAAGCCCATCAGCCTTCCAGCCAAGAAGACAGGACTGGCCCACCTCCTCTTTGAAAAACGCTGGCATCCTTTTATAACCGCCCTTTTGATTGGCCTGATTGCAATTTTAGCTTGGGTAACCAGTGTACAAACTGGACGAAATGGCGGCTTGGGGGTAACAGGCCCATCAGTCCAGGCTCTGCAATATATCACAACAGGTGAAAGCAAATTCGTCAATTGGGGAACCTTACTGATTTTAGGGATCTTTATCGGCGGTTTTATTGCGGCTAAATTCAGTAATGAATTCCGCTTGCGTGTTCCCACGGCCAAAGATGCCATCAACAGTGTCTATGGTGGTGCCCTGATGGGAGTAGGTGCAAGCCTAGCAGGTGGTTGCTCCATTGGCAATGGTTTAGTTGAAACCTCTCTTTTTTCTTGGCAGGGCTGGGTGGCCTTGCCGCTGATGATCCTGGGCACCTGGGTGACAGCATATTTTCTTTTTATTCGTTCAACCAACTAAGGAGTACTTATGCACATTGAATTAGATACTGTCGGGCACCTCTGTCCCTTCCCCCTTGTTGAGGGCAAAAAAGCAATGGCCAAGCTCAATAAGGGCGACTCGCTAACCATCCACTTTGACTGCGCTCAAGCAACCGAAAATTTGCCGAACTGGGCGGCTGAAGAGAACTATCAGGTCAGCCACTTTGAGCAAACGGGTGAAGCCCAGTGGACAATTACTCTGATTAAGTAAGCTAGGACACACTGATGGCGCCAGCGTCCTCGCTGGTGCCTTATATATCAACAAGTTACCAGCACCAGCCTGGAGGCTGGCGCTATCTTTGCCAAAAAAGGCCTCGTTATCACGAGGCCTTTCTTTTCTCTCTATCCCACCCAAACAAACTTGGCGATAAAGAGCAGGGAAACCACTGCAACGGGGGCGTTGATTTCCTTCCAACGGCCGGTGCAGAGCTTCATCACACAGTAGCTAATAAAACCAAAGGCGATGCCCTCTGTAATAGAATAGGTGAAGGGCATCATGGCCGTGGTGATAAAGGCGGGCGTGGCTTCGGTTAAATCGTCCCATTTGACCTCAATCAGGCTGGAGGCCATAAGAATACCCACGAAGACCAAGGCACCTGCTGTGGCATAAGGAGGCACAACCGCAGCCAGGGGCGAGAAGAAGATGGTCAATAAGAAGAGCAAGCCAACAACAACCGCCGTTAAACCTGTGCGGCCACCCACAGACACGCCAGAGCCACTTTCAATATAGGTTGAAATGGCCGAGGTGCCCATGTAAGAACCGGCCATGGCGCTGACACTGTCCACATAAAGGGCCTGTTTCATTTTAGGGAAGCGGCCTTTTTCATCGGTAATGCCGGCCTTGTCGGTCACGGCCAAAAGGGTGCCTGAGGAGTCAAAGAGATTGACCAACATAAAGGAGAAGATAATCCCTAGAAGTGCGGTATCCAGTGCGCCGGCCACATCCACCTGGCCAACCACGGCCTCTAGGCTTGGCGGGGCAGAAATCACGCCCGTGAATTTGACATCAGGGTCGAAAACCAAGGCCAGGCCTGTCACCACCACGATAGAAATCAAGACGCCTGAGTGGAAGCCCTTGGCAGCCAAGGCTACGATGATAAAGAAGCCTAAGATCCCCATCAGGACTTTGGGATCGTGCAGTTCGCCCAAGGTCACCAGTGTTTCAGGGTTAGCCACCACCAGCCCCATATTCTTAAAGCCAATTAAGGCAATAAAGAGGCCGATACCCGCCCCGATGCCCACTCGCAGGCCTAGCGGAATGGAGGACATAAGCCAGTAACGCACTTGGAAGAGGGTAAAGAGGAAGAGGCCAACCGACTCCCAGAAAATGGCGCCCATACCGACCTGCCAGGAGTAGCCCAATTTTTGCACCACCACAAAGGCAAAGAAGGCGTTCAGCCCCATGGCAGGGGCAAGGGCAATGGGCAGGTTACTGAAAAGCCCCATGGCGATGGTGCCAAAGGCGGCAATTAAACAGGTGGTCACAAAGACCACTTGGGTGTCCATGCCAGCCACGCCTAGAATAGACGGGTTCACGAAGACGATATAGACCATGGTAAAGAAGGTGGTAATGCCTGCCACAATTTCTGTTTTGACATTAGAACCCTTGGCCTTGAGTTGGAAGAGTTTTTCTAACATAGTTTGTCCTTTAAAGAAGGGAGAGGAGAACGGAAAAAAGACCGCTCAACAAGCGGTCTTAAGACTTAAATTTCTTGCAAGTTAGACCCGTTGCATATAGGCAAGACGGGCATTGTCGTCAAAGAGCTGGCGGTTTTCATCTAAGACAAAGCCGCCCAGATTTTGAGCCAGGTTTTCCACGGTGTTGATCATAAGCCGCAGATTGGCCTGATCGTTGCCAGAAGACGGCACATTCATAAAGAAGACCAAGCCCACCGTGCTAAAGCGGTGCAGGGTGTTGAGATCGAAAATCCCTGGCTGGAGCATATTGGCCACACTAAAAATGACTGGGCTGGCCGCGGTGTCAATATGGCGGTGGAAGATTTGGTATTCGGTGTCGTATTGGAAGCCCATGGCCTCAAGCTGGGCCACCACCACTTCGCCTGAGAAGGCCTGGTTTTCAGGGGCCACCATATAAAGCATAAGGGTTTGATTTGCAAGATTTGGCTCATTTTCCACCGCTTGCATAGGTACTTCAGGCTCTAAATGCACCTCTGGCGCCACCACAGCTTCAGGCTTGGCCAGGCTGGAATAAACCTGCTCCACCACCTGCGGCTCAGGCACGGGGGCATTTTCTTGGCCAGGCAGGCGGATGGTGATGCCCTTGGCAGCCTGCTCAATTTCTTGGGCGATTTGGGCCTCGGTCAAATCCGTTTGGGCGGGCTGGCTTGGAGCGTAGTCTGGGCCTTGGGCGAATTCAGGCACACTGCCTGGGTTGCCTTGCTCGGTTTGCAGGCCACGGGTGGCAAAGCTGTTGGAAAAGACGCGGGATTTCTCACGGCGGGCCGACCAAATGGAATAGCCAACCAGCACCGCAATCAAAAGTCCTGCTAAAATAAAGAAAAGAATATGGAGTTCCATGTTATCCTCTTAGCCTCAAGTGATTTTGTACTTTGCGAAAATGTCACATTAGCTTACCATATTTATTCATTTTTTTGAGCAGAAAAAGGAAAAGTTATGACTTCACCCTTTGATTCCCCGCAAAATCCCCTTGCAGCGGGCTTTCACTATTTTATTTACGGCTGGAAGCTGATGATGCAGCGTTCCCTCCTGCCCTTTATTGTCCTGCCCATTCTCATTAACGTGGTGCTGATTGTGGGCTTAATTTGGCTCTTTTTGTCTTATTTATCGGGCTGGATGGATGTCTTGGTCAGCTTTACCCCAAGCTGGCTAGACTGGTTGAGCTACCTGATTATTCCCCTGGCGCTCTTGCTCCTCCTGGTGCTGTTTTACTTTGCCTTTACCACCCTGGCCAACTTTATCGCCGCCCCCTTTAACGCCCTCTTATCAGAAAAGGTGGAGCTGCAATTAACGGGCGAAAGCTTGGGCGACACCTCCATCGCTGCCATGCTCAAGGACGTGCCTAGAATGCTCAAGCGGGAATGGCAAAAGATGTGGTACAGCATTCCCCGCCTGATTGCCCTCTTTCTCCTGGGCTTTGTGCCGGTGCTGGGCCAGAGTGTTGTGCCCGTCTTGGCCTTTATGTTTAGTGCCTGGCTGGTGGCCATTCAGTATTGTGACTACCCTTTTGATAACCACAAGATCAGCTTTGGCCGTATGCGTAATGCCTTAGCCGAAAAACGCACCCTGAACTTTACCTTTGGATCCTTGGTCAGCCTCTTTACCATGCTGCCCTTTGTCAATTTGGTGGTGATGCCGGTGGCCGTATGTGGGGCAACGGCCATGTGGGTCAAAGAGTATCGCCATCGCTTTGTGGGCCAAGATTTGAAGCCAACTTTTAGTCGTTCGGCCTCTAAGGAAGTGGCTACCCGCAGTGCTTCTAAAGATCTGACCAAGCCATGATAAAACTATTCCGCAAAGTGCCGAATTAGGCTAGACTAGCCAACCAACATAAAGAGGTGATAATTTGAAAGGTCTTGCCATTCGGCTTATTTTAGGTATTGCGCTCCTGCTCTGGGCCTGGGATATGGTTTACCCCTGGCAGAAGATCATGCAACGTGAAGATAATCAGTACTCCCGTGTCCTGCAAGAAAAGCAGCTCACGGTGGGCATGATCAACCATCCCCTGTCCTATTTTGTCGGGCGGGAAGGCAACGCTGGCATTGAATACGAGCTGGCCAGTGCCTTTGCCGATTACTTGGGCGTGAGCCTGGCGGTCAAAACCTATGATCACAGCGAACAGCTCTTTGACGCCCTGCGCAATAACGACATAGACCTGGCCGCCGCTGGCCTGGTTTATCAGCCCCAACACAGCCAAGAATTCCAACTGGGGGCCAGCTACTACAGCAGCCAGCTCCAAGTGGTTTATCAAAAAGGCACTCAACGGCCCTATCAGGTCAGTGAGCTGATGGACGAGCTGCTTGTGCCAACAGGGGCCAATATTGTCCCCCTGCTGGAAGCCCTGCAAAAAACACAACCCAACCTCAAATGGCAGACCAGCGATAAATTCACCCAAGAAGAGCTGCTTATTCAGGTGGCTGAGGGCAAGATCCCCTACACAGCGGCCCTGTCTGTGGATGTGCGGGCGGCCCAGCATATCAACCCTAACCTGGCCGTGGCCTTTGACTTAACCGACAAGCTGCCTGTTTTATGGTACTTGCCCAACAGTTCCTACAGTGAACTCCAGGCTGCCCTTTTAGGTTTTATGGACGAGGCCCAAAAAAGCAGCCTCATTGCCCGCATTGAGGAAAAATACTTCAACCACCTAGATAATTTCAACTATGTGGACATTCAGAGCTTCCACCGTGCCATTGAAAACACCCTACCCAAATACCAGCCCCTCTTTGAAAAATACAAGGGCAGCCTAGACTGGCAGACCCTGGCCGCCATCGCCTACCAAGAATCCCACTGGAACCCCAATGCGGTTTCACCAACAGGCGTGCGGGGCATGATGATGCTAACCCGAGATACGGCCGAACGGATGAACGTAACCAATCGAACTGACCCAGAACAAAGCGTCAAGGCCGGTTCAGACTATCTCCATCTCCTTATCAGCCAGCTGCCCACCACCATTGCAGATGAAGACAAGATCTGGTTTGCACTTGCCGCCTACAACATGGGCATGGGCCATCTCATCGACATCCGCCGCCTGACCAAGGACTTGGGCGGCAACCCTGATGACTGGTTGGAGGTGAAGAAAAACCTCCCTCTTTTGGCGGAAAAACGTTATTATCAAAGGCTCAAATATGGCTACGCCCGAGGCTTTGAGGCCTTTCAATATGTGGAAAACATCCGCCGCTACCTCAACAGCCTCTTAAATTACCAACGGGTCAAGGCACAGGCTAACACCCTTGAGCAGGAAGAACTGACGAAACAAGAAAGCCAGCCCCAAGACGAGGCCACCTTGCCCCAAACCCCCACAACAGGAGCAGAACAATGAAAAAGAAAACCTTTCTAAAACGCCGTGTACAACGCCTACGCAGCACCAACCGCCACCACCGAATCCTACAAATTCGGGCGAGAAAGCACACCATTGCCCAACGCCAGCGGGTGGGGTTTATGATCAGGAATGATGTGTAGGATATATAAAAAGGCATATAGGACAAAATAGTTGGTAAAAAGTGGCTTAAAGCCTTATAGTACAAGGCTTTAAGCCCTCTTTTTGAAATATGCACAAAAAACTGTCCTTTCTGCCAACATTCCCCAATCCAGAAGTATGGCAAACAAAATAATTTACAGCGTTATAAATGTCTTAGCTGTAATAAAACATTTACGTTTAAAAATAAATTAGATCCTGAAAGAATTTGGCTTGATTATTCATCTGGAAAACAAACACAAGCACAGCTAGCAGAAAAATACTCCTGCTCTTCTCGAACTATTCGAAGATATTTAGAGAAACACCCTAAATCCTCCTTAAATAAACCTCAAAACACATACTTGAACTTAATTATTGATACAACATTCTTTCACCGGGATTTTGGTGTAATGGTGTTTGTTGATAGCTCTACAAAAAAGTAATTTATCACCAAATAGTCAAAACAGAAAAAGATATCTATTACAAGAAAGCGATGAACTGCTTAAGGGAAAGAAACTATATTATTCAATCAGTTACCTGTGATGGACGCAGAGGTCTATTAAAAGACTTATTCAATACACCAACACAGATGTGTCAGTTTCATCTTGTCGCAATCGTAATGAGGGCATTGCGAAAGAAGCACCAATCACATGC
This sequence comes from Pasteurellaceae bacterium RH1A, assembly GCA_012221805.1. Lineage (NCBI taxonomy): Bacteria > Pseudomonadati > Pseudomonadota > Gammaproteobacteria > Pasteurellales > Pasteurellaceae > Pasteurellaceae bacterium RH1A. The sequence continues at coordinate 890,958 of CP015195.1, forward strand.
GGGAAGAGAACTAAAAAGTATTATTAAGACACTTAAAACCAGCTCTAAAAATGAATTTTATTTAAAAATATATGAATGGAAGAAAAAACATCAATCATTTTTAAATGAACGGTCAGATAAACCAAATGACAAAGGGAAATACCCTTATAAACATCGAAGTGTAAGAAGTGCTGCTGCGAGTATTAAGCGTTATTATGATTATATTTTTACCTATGAGAAACATCCTGAGTTAAATATTGAAAAGACAACAAATAGGATTGAGGGTTTATTTAAGGAGTTAAAAGACAAATTACGCCCGCACAGCGGTTTAACAAGAAAGCATAAGATCTTGTTTATACAGGATTTTTTGAATAAAAAGAGCTGGTAAAGATCCTTTAAAATAATCCTTACCAACTTTTTTGTCCTATAGAAGCATAAAGTGCAAAAAGACCAACTATTTTGTCCTATATGCCTATAAAAAAGAAGGGTAGATTGAACCAACCTGCCCTTCTTAGCATTATGAAGTTAGAACTTCATTTCTAAACTCGCCGTATAGTTACGCCCTGGCGCAGCATAACGGGCAAAATTGCCGTCACTTGAGTGCTGATTAATGGCCCCCACTGCCGTTTGACGAACAGACTCCCACATGCTGTAGCGGTAGTTCATCAGGTTATAAACGCCTGCACGCAAGGTGATGTTTTTATTCACATTCCAATAACCGGTTAAATCCACCACTGTCCATTTACGAGTACGTTGTGGCGTGACGGCCACATTGACCTCACGATTTTTAACCACATAACGTGATTTCAACTCGTCTTCACTTTTGGCCTTAGAGTGGGTGAAGGTTAAACTTGCCCCCCATTTTTCACTTGGGCTGTCGTAATTTAGGCCAAGTACATATTTAGGTGGCTGTAAGGTATCAAGAAAATAAACATAACCATTGGTTAGCCCCTCATTTGTGCTAACCTTATCTGGTCTAGAGCGGCTATAGCCAAAGATAAGAGTGACCCCTTCAGGTACTTTACCCCACATACTGTTAAGATCTAAGCCCCCTTGAATATTGATCCCTTTCACGGAAATATTCTGGAAATTAAAATAACCAAATTGATTCAAATCTTCACGGAAGGCTGCCGCAATCAGATCACGATATTGGCTCTTATAATAAGCCAAGTCAATATAGCCCCAGTTATTATTAAGACTTAAACCCACTTCATGGCTGGAGGATTTCTCTGGAGCAAGATCACTTTTGGCAGTATACCTACCATCAGTTCCCTCTATTAAGTAACCAAAGGTTTCTTGGAAGCTTTGCACACGGAAGCCCGTTGAGTGACGGTAAGAAGCAGCAATATTCTCTGTTGGCTTTAAGACAATCCCCGCATTATAGGACCAAACACGGTGCTTTTTGTTGATAATATGCTCATCATCAGAACGGAAAGAGTAAGTGTCATAACGGCCACCCAATCCTAAATCCACATATTTACCCAAAGCAATCTTATCATTTAAGCCGACAAAGCGGTTTTCCCCCTTAACCACGAGCGGGGCACAACGCACATTTAAACCACTGCTATGCACACAGCCATCAAAGTGTCTCATCACATTATTTGGCGTATAAATCTCCTTGCCACCAACCTTTTGTACGGTATTATTACCCTGAGTCACCTTTCTAATGTGATGTTGTTTGCTATGAGTAGATTTATACCAGTCCACACCCGTTAAAAGTTGCATATTGTGCTGACTAAAGCCAAGATCAAAACGTTTTTGCCATTTAAAACTTAAACGGCGGTGTTTCTCTTTGTAGTGGTTTTGGCGAATATCTTCTTGCGAACCGACTTTTTCAGTGATGGCTCGGCAATTTTTGTCTGCCGTGGGATAAGGCGCACAATTTAAGTAGTAATTGGTCGTATCCAGCTTGATCCCTTGAAAGTCTAAATTCACTTCAAATAAATCTGCCCAAGTCTTATCACCATTATAGCGGTAAATGATACCCTGACGGGTTTTATGGTGACGTTCATCAATAAAGTGAGTTCTTGTCCAGGCTAGTATGCCGCCCGTACCTTCATCTGGACTATTAACCCAATAGCTACTGCTTGCAATATCGCCAGCATACCTTCTACGCTCCTTCAAAAAGTCCTCTCGGCTACCACTATAATAGGCTTGGTAATGCATATCACGAATGTCATAGCGTTGGCGAGTATCCTCTACAATCCCTCCTAAGTAATGTTGAGGTGAGAAGTGATATCCCAAGCGGACTAACATGGAACCCGTTTTATATTCCATTGGGTTAGGTGCAATTCTATTCTTTCCAGTATATTCTTTGGGAGAAAGGTATTCCACAGGTGAATGCTGGTTACGAATTTGTTCTAGCTCTTCAGGTGTCCAAGGTTCCGTTCTGCCAGCAGGCAAGGCAATATGACTTGGATCACTTAAGGCGCTTTCCTCAGCAGGGAAACGGATGTGCTCATCCGTACATGAAGCCAGCGTTGCTGCTGAACAGCCATTGGTTGAAACATAAAATCCATTATTCTTATCAGGCTGAGAATGATCATAGGTGCCATCTAGGGTATTAGGAATCTTTGCTAGAAGATCATATTTTCTCTCATAAGAACGATAACGCTGGATTTGATACTGGGTCGCCTTTTCCGCATCAGGGTGTATGCTGATTTCATGGCCCTTACGGCCCGTGTATTGAATCAAGCCCTCAAAACCATTATGGCGGAAGGCCCCACCCACAGTTTGACCAAAGCGTTTATCTTTACTGCTGTAAACGCTTTTACTGGTTAGCCCCCAGCTCTTATCGTCAATAATGAAATCATCAACGTCCTTGGTAGCAAAATTGACCGAACCACCCATCGCCCCGCTGCCGCTGTAGGCCGAGTCGCTGCCCTTGGCAAATTCAATGGCCGAGACGTTTTCATATTCAATTTCATTAATCGCTCCACTACTTGAAGTCGAATGGGCCTGGGTTGGATCTACATAAGACTGAATTTGTGGAATGCCATCCACACTAATGGCTACACGGTTTTTATCGACACCACGAATGGAATAGCCCGTAGAAGCACCATTACCCTGTTCCACCACAGAAATACCAGGATCATAGCGAGTGGCATCACGAATGCCGATCACCTGATCCTTATTGAGCTGTTCACTGGTCTTAATCACACGGCCCAGGCCTGTGACATCCTTATCTTGTTTACCAATCTTGTTATAGGCCTTTACTTCGATGGTATCTAACACTTCATCTGCAAAGAGGCTTGGGCTTAGGCAGATGCTGGCAATGGCCAAACTTAAGGGAGCAATCTTGTACTGTTTCTTCATGTTTTGATTCTCAAATTTGTAAATTCTTGGTTGATTTAATCCGCTTGTTAGTCTTATTCAGCCTTTTGCTGTCTAGCACCAAAGACCACAGATGCTTTTCCATCACTGCCACCGTCATGGCTGAACTGGCCACCTAGCTCAAGAGCATTAGGGCCATAGAAGCCACCGGTAACAGGGACATCTTTAAAGTCCACCTTATAGAGCTGGTTTTGGTTGCCCTTGTCCAACACAATACCGCCTTCTTTGGCTACACTGGCTTTCACATCCTTAAAGCCATTGCCCTCAATACCACCTTTCAAATTAATCGCCACCAGATAATCGTCCTCTTGGAAAAGCTCTCCAGCCAAGGTTTTATTGCCAAAATCGACATCAAATTTGGCTTCCCCCTTGCCGACTTGCATGCTGGCTTCTTGCTCAAGCGTAATAGTGTTGGTAAAGCTACCCTGCCAGGTGCCTGCATATTTAGCAGTACCGGCCGTTGGCACGCTTTCACTTCGCTCGCCCTGTAAGAACAAGGTGTCTTGGCCCTTATCATACATTCGGCCAAAACGTACATAATTTAAATTACTACAGCAAACGGTAATCTCTTGGTTATTGGCAACAGCCTTGATAACCTTGCTATGGGTTCCTTCACTTACGCTGCCATTTTCATCGCCTGAAAAGGCTTTCCAAGCAGCCGCAAGTTTGTCTTTATTTAAGAGAGGTAGGGTCTTACCCTTATAGTAGAGGTACATGGCATTGCCATAATTATCTAGGGCAACCGCCTTGGCATTGGAGCTGTCAATCTGATAGGCATCAAAGAGTTTACGCACAGTTTCGCTTACTTCTTCCTCACGTTTAGCACCGAATACGGCGAAAAGGGTATTCTTATCTGTTAAGAATTTGCCCGCAAGTTCCTGAGCCTTATCACCATAGAAACCACCTTCAACACTGCTGGAATCGCTGTCTGCCCAAGTAGAAAGAGGGTTATTTATATCCCTGTTAGCCTTGGCGGTGCCAATAAAACGGCTACCTTTCATATTGGCATCAATTTCATAGACCAATACTTCAGGCTCAAAAGTACTTTGCCCTGATCGTTTTTGAGCATAATTCAATTTACCTTTCACAGTTTTATCCGCAAAATTCACATCAAATCTTGAAGCCAATAAGTAGGCAGCTTGCGTATCGGTTCTTGCTTCTTTACCTGATGAGAACATCAAGCCACTAGTATAATTTCCTATGCCTGACGCTCTGTCTGTTCCAGACTTAACATGATCAGCAAAGACCTCATTTTCCATACTCTTGTCTTTGGAACTATTGGATATAAATAGCCATTCACCTACATAGGTAAATGTTTTATTTTCAGTAGGAATAGCAGAAGATGGGTTTTCGCCTAAATAGTAAGCAATAATATGCGGCCCATTCATCCAAATCCTTCTATTTTGCCCATTAACAGAATGATTTTTTATTCCTTCTGTAAAGCTACGATATAAATATCCTGCCTTGATATGTTTGAAGTCGTTAAGAACAGCCATTTCATATCCGTCAGATGATGCATAGTTGCTTGCATTAGCTTCTTTAGTTTCTTGATTAACTAAATGAAGTATTGAATCAAAAAGTTCCTTATCTTCATTAGAAGCACCCGCATTAAGTCTTACATCATAATGAAAGGTATTATCTGCCGGCCACGGACCATTTGGGTCAGAGACATCTGTAGTTGAAATGGCTTTTAAATTTTGAGGGCTTAAATTTGAAGTGGCACGGTTTCTTAAATTCCAACGCTCAAGACGCACGCCTGCCATGGCATAACCATTAGCCGGCTGGGTTAGGGCATCCAACTCCTCCTCTGAACGAGGTTCAGATTGAGCAAAAGACTCATCCCGCTCCTTTTGTAACTGTTCGAGTGACTTAGGTTTTTCGTTGATGACCGTAACAGGATCGGTCTCAAAACTCCCTCCGCTGCCACAGGCAGTTAAGAAGGTGCTTAAGACAATAGCAATTGAGGTGCGGCAATATTGTAGTCGCATCTGACTCTCCTTTTAGTAAACCAATATAGTTAAAATATGATGATAACAATTATCAATCACTAAGAATTGTAATCACAAATGTCAAATTTGTCTATATGGATTTACATATGTATGAAAAAGCGTAAATTTCATCAGCAAGGTAAGATTTTTGTAGGAAAGTTTGCTATCCTATTTTGCAAATTTTCCCCCTTTTCTACCCGCTTGCTGGGTAGGATTTCACGCAACCTAAAGGAGTTTTTATGGCAACCGTTACCCTTGCAGGCAATCCAATCGAATTAGCAGGCAACTTCCCACAAGTGGGCCAAACCCTAAGCCAAGTTACCCTCACCAACGGTGACTTGGCCGATGTGGATCTCACGAGCTTTGGCGCAGTACGCAAGATCCTCAACATTTTTCCAAGCGTGGATACCGGCGTGTGTGCCGCTTCTGTGCGTAAGTTCAACCAAGAAGCCGCCAACTTGGAAAACACGGTGGTGCTTTGTATTTCTGCTGACCTGCCCTTCGCTCAAGCCCGTTTCTGCGGGGCAGAGGGGATTGAGAATGTCAAATCCCTGTCCACCTTCCGCCATAAGGAAGCCCACGATGGCCTAGGCGTAAACGTGGTCACAGGCCCCCTTGCAGGCCTCACTGCCCGTGCTGTAGTGGTTTTAGATGAACAAAACAAGGTTTTACACGCTGAACTCGTGCCAGAAATCAAGCAAGAGCCAAACTATGAAGCAGCCCTAGCGGTGCTTTAATCGAAAGCCCAATAAACAAAAAGTCCTCAACCCGTTAAGGTTGAGGACTTTTTTGGCATAATAGACAAAATAGTTGCTAAAAAGTGGCTTAAAGCCTTATAGTACAAGGCTTTAAGCCCTCTTTTTGAAAAATGAACAAAAAACTGCCCTTTCTGCCAAAGCACGAATATCAAGAAACATGGCAAACAAAATAATATTCAGCGTTATTATTGTAATCAATGCAATAAAACCTTTACCCATCAAAAGAAATTAGACCCAATAAAGATCTGGGATGATTACACTTCAGGAAAACAAACCTATCAACAACTTGCCAATAAGTATCATTGTTCGATTAGAACAATCCAAAGATATATTGATAAAGCCCCTAAAACATTATTACATCCACCTCAAAGCACATCGCTTAATATAATTATGGACACTACCTTTTTTAAGCGTAATTTCGGCGTATTAGTGTTAATGGATTCTCATACAAAGAAAGTGGTATTTCACAGTTTTGTAAGAACAGAAAAAGACGTTTATTATAAGCTGGCACTTAATAGATTGAGAGAGAAAAGCTATATAATACAATCCATTACTTGTGATGGTAGGCGAGGCCTGATGAAGGACTTGTTCAATACACCTGTGCAGATGTGTCAATTCCATATGGTTGCAATAGTGATGAGAAAACTCAGGAAAAAGCATCAATCACAAGCGGGAAAAGAATTAAAAATTATTGCAAAAACACTGGTAGAGAGTTCAAAAAATGAATTTTACAAACGCCTTCATTATTGGTATTTAAAACATGAAGAGTATTTAAAAGAAAGAAGTGATAAGCCAAATGAAAAGGGATGTTTACCTTATAAGCATCGTAGTGTTAGAGGGGCTTATGCAAGCCTTAAATGGTATATGAAATATTTATTTACTTTTGAAGAACGGTCAGATTTAAATATAGAAAGGACAACAAATAGGCTTGAAGGGCTATTTAAACATATGAAGCGACAGTTAAATAATCACAATGGATTAAGCAAAAAACATAAAGCCATGTTTATAAAGGGTTTTTTGAATAAAAATAGCTGCTAACATTTTAGAAAATAAACATTAGCAACTATTTTGTCCACTTGGCATAGTTTTTGACGAATCAGCAACTATTTTGTCTACTATGCCACTTTTTTAGTATGTAGCTCTTGCACAAAACGGTTGCTGAGCTTGTCGAAGCATAAGTTTTGTGCATGAAGCTCATGCTTGGACTAATGGTTCGACTAATGCTTCGACAAGCTCAGCAACCGTCTCACCAACCGCTCCAGCAAGAGCCTTTCATCTAGAAAAATTTATTTAGTTAATTGCACCAAAATACGGCGAACTGGCTCTGCCGCACCCCAGAGGAGCTGGTCGCCCACGGTAAAGGCTGCCAGGTATTCAGGGCCCATGGCCAGCTTGCGTAAACGGCCAACAGGTACGCTTAAGGTGCCTGTTACCTTGGCTGGGGTTAATTCACGTAAGGTGGTTTCCTTATCGTTTGGAATCACTTTGACCCATTCATTGTGGGCGGCGATGATTTGCTCAATTTCGGCTAATGGTAGATCTTTCTTGAGCTTGATGGTAAAGGCCTGGCTGTGGCAGCGCAGCGCACCGATACGCACACATAAACCATCCACAGGGATTGGGTTGTCGCTTAGGCCTAAGATCTTATTGGTTTCGGCATAGCCCTTCCATTCTTCCTTGGTTTGTCCTGTTTCTGGCAGGAGTTTGTCGATCCAAGGAATTAAGCTACCACCCAGGGCTGCGCCGAAGTTGTCGGTTGGGAAGTCTTCAGCACGCATTTTAGCGGTGACCTTGCGTTCAATATCTAAAATTGAAGAAGCTGGATTGGCCAGCTCAGGGGCAACAGAATCTCTTAACTCACCCATTTGCACCAAGAGTTCACGCATATTCTTGGCACCCGCACCCGAAGCGGCTTGATAAGTCGCTACAGACACCCATTCTACTAAGTCCTTCTCAAAGAGGCCGCCGATGGCCATGAGCATAAGGCTAACTGTACAGTTGCCGCCTACAAAGGTCTTGACACCATTTTTCAGGCCTTCCGAAATCACGTTTTGGTTTACAGGATCGAGTACGATAATAGCATCGTCTTTCATACGCAGGGCAGAAGCCGCATCAATCCAGTAGCCATTCCAGCCTGTTGCCTTGAGTTTTGGATAGACTTCATTGGTGTAGTCACCGCCCTGGCAGGTTACAATAATGTCTAGTTTTTGAAGTTCGGCAATATCGAAGGCATCCTTTAAATTGCCGGCTTCCTTACCTGCAAAAACAGGGGCTTTTTGGCCCGCTTGTGAGGTGGTGAAAAAGACTGGATTGATATTGGCGAAGTCATTTTCTTCCACCATACGATCCATCAATACCGAGCCAACCATACCACGCCAGCCGATAAATCCTACATTTTGCATTTGCTGCTCCTATATATAAAAGTTAGAGTTGAAATAAAAAAAGATAGGGCGATAAATACCTGATTTAGGCACGAATTGCAATGGTTTTCACGTTTTTTTGTGCTGAATGCTTGAAAATAAGCATCTCTAAACAACAACTTCTCCCTTTCCCTATTCTAATTCAGCTATAGCAGTGAGGGGTTGGATATCGGACTAGGATTTATAATTCAGCAATGTGGGAGTCAGTGTAGGTAAAAGCCCGTAGCTCTTAATCACATTAAATGCAGCATTTTGGGTTGCGTTTGGAATACGAACATTTGCAGCAACTATGTTATTTCCTCTTTTTAAATTTATTGATAATACTTTGTTTAGAATTGGAGGAGATTACAAAAACTCTGTGATCTCCCTCTCATTTTTCAGATTTTTATTGGGCTTTTTGTGTGGAATAGGGTATATTACTGGTTATAAAATCAGTATCTATTAGGTGGCAGCATGACTCTTCCCAACTACTTTCAAGACCCTCAAACCCTGCATGTAAACACAACTCCCCATCACGCCTATTTTATTCCCTACCATAATATGGAGGCGGCAGAAAAATATGTGCGGGAGGAATCACATTTTTTTACCCTCTTAAATGGCGATTGGGATTTTAATTATTATGCCTCTTACCATCACCTGCCAGAGGATTATTTAAACACAGCCTTTGAGCATAAAATTCCCGTGCCATCTAACTGGCAAAATCACGGTTTTGATCGGCATCACTATACCAATGTTAATTATCCCTTCCCTTACGATCCACCCTATGTGCCGCAAGATAACCCTTGTGGTTTATATCATCGCACTTTGCAATTTAAGCCTGAAGCCAATAAACGTTATCTCTTAAATTTTGAGGGCGTGGATGCCTGCTTTTTTTTATATGTGAATAAGCAGTTTGTGGGCTATAGCCAGGTTAGCCATTGCACTTCCGAGTTTGATATTACAGACTTTCTGACCGCTGGTACCAACCATTTTACGGTGCTGGTGCTCAAATGGTGTGATGGGTCTTATTTGGAAGATCAGGATAAATTTCGGATGTCAGGGATTTTCCGTGATGTTTATATTTTAGAGCGGGAAAATAACTACCTTGAGGATATTTTTATCCAAACCCACTTATCAGAAGATTTAACGCGTGCCGAGCTAAGGGTTGATTTAAAATTTAAAGATAAACCTGAACAGGTTGAATATGAACTTATCTCCCCAAGCGGGGAAAAAATATTTGCAAAAAAAGCCAAACATTTAACCGCTTGTGTTGAAGATCTTATTTTATGGAACTCTGAAACACCTGCCCTTTACAGCCTCTTTTTAAAATATGGGCAGGAGGTGATTTGCCAGAAAATTGGTTTTCGGAAAATTGAAGTGAAAGAGGGCGTGGTTTTATTTAACCATGCGCCCATTAAATTTAAGGGCGTAAACCGTCACGACAGTGACCCTAAAACAGGCTATACCATCAGCTATGAGCAGGCCTTGGCGGATCTGCGCCTGATGAAAGCCCACAATATCAACGCCATTCGCACCGCCCATTACCCCAATGCCCCTTGGTTTAGCGAGCTTTGCGACCAATACGGCTTTTACCTGATTGCCGAAAGCGATTTGGAAAGCCACGGCAGCAATGCGGTTTATGTGCCTAGCCCCGAGGGCAACATCCTCTTGGGAGCCAAGGTGGACATCGACCACGAGGCCATTCGCCAGCAGGTTATCGACAACTATTGCGATCTGTCCCGTTCGCCAGACTTCAAGGCGGCCATGCTGGACAGAACCCACGCCAATGTGGAGCGGGATAAGAACCGCCCTTCTGTAGTGGTTTGGTCGCTGGGCAATGAGGCCGGCTATGGCGAGAACCTAGAGGCCTGTGCCGCCTGGGTGAAAGGCCGTGACCCTAGTCGCTTGGTGCATTACGAAAATGCCATTTTCCAGCATTCCCAGTACCAAAATGACCTGAGTAACCTGGATTTCCACAGTGAAATGTACACCAGCACGGAAGAGATTGAGGCCTATTTCGCCAACCCGGCCAACCAAAAGCCCTATCTCTTGTGCGAATACGCCCACGCCATGGGCAATTCCTGCGGCGATTTGGGCGACTATCAGGCCATCTTTGAGAAATACCCAGGGGCTTGCGGGGGCTTTGTGTGGGAGTGGTGCGATCATGCTCCGCTCCTGCCTAACGGCCAATTTGGCTATGGCGGCGACTTCGGTGACAGCCCCAATGACGGCAATTTCTGTGTCGATGGCCTGGTTTCGCCCGACCGCAAACCCCACAGCAGCCTGCTTTATTTGAAAGATGTTTTCCGCCCCGTCAAAACCCGCTTGGAGGGCAACCAGCTCTTTATTACCAACGGCTTTGATTTTATTGAGTTAAACGAGTGGGTCAGTGTTCGCTACAAAATCACCCAGGGTACCCAGCTTTTTGCCCAGGGTGAGCTGGCATTTGCAAGTTTAGCCCCAAAACAGACCGCTTGTGTGGAGGTTGAACTGCCGCAAGTAGGCCTTTCTTATGATCAGCTTGAAATCACTTATGTGTTGAAAAAGCCTTGGGGCCTGCTCCAGGCTTATGAAGAGCTGGGCTTTGAGCTTTTCAAACTGCCACCCTATAATTTGAGTGTGACCGAAATCCAATTTCCTTACCCAGCCAAGCGTCCGACCTACACGGAAGCTGCCACAGAAATTCTGGTCAAAGGCGATAAATTCTGCTATCGCTTTGACAAGCTCAAGGGGATTTTTAGCCAGCTGGAATACAAGGGCAAGCCGCTTTTAAGCGCCCCGCTGGATTTCAATATCTATCGTGCGCCTATCGATAATGATGCCTTAATCAAGCAGCACTGGCAGGCAGCAGGCTATGACCGAGCCGAAAGCCGAGCCTATGCAGTGACGGTGGAGCAAGATGAGCGGGGCATCATCATCAAGGTTCAAAGCGGGCTGGTGGCCACTTCCAAGGCACGGATTTTAAGCCTCGATTTGGAATATAAAATTAACCCTAACGGCAAAATTAGGCTCAAGGTCAAGGGCCAAAAAGCGGCTCATTTGCCCTTCTTGCCCCGCTTTGGGCTGCGTTTGATTTTGCCTAAAACCTATCAGCAAGCCCGCTATTTCGGCATGGGGCCAGGGGAAACCTATGTGGATAAGTGCAGCCATGGCAAAACAGGCCTCTATCACACCACGCCTGCCCAGAATTTCGTCAATTATCTGCGTCCACAGGAGGGCGGCAGCCACTACGGCACCCATTATGTGATCTTGGAAGATTTACTGGTAAACTGCCATCGGCCTTTTAGCTTTAATCTCTCGCCCTATCGCCAGGAAACTTTGATGGCCACTAAGCATAGTTATGAGTTGCCTGAAAGCCAGGAAACCGTCTTGTGTGTGGACTACAAAATGAGCGGGATAGGCTCCCATTCCTGCGGGCCAGCCCTTAAGGAAAAATACCGTTTTAACCCGACTGAATTTGAATGGGAGGTCACGCTTTCTTTCTTAAATGATGAAGAAGAGCTGGCCATTCTCAAAGATCAATTTAAGAACCTATTAGGAGAAGAAAATGAAGTTGCAGCATAATCTGATGATTGGGCTAACTGCCCTGGCCTTGGCCGCCTGTAGCCTAACCCCTGAACAGCAAGAGGCCAAACGCCAACGTCAGATCAAGGCCTCGCAAGACCTGTCTGTCGCCCTAGCTCGCCAATGTGACCCAGAAGCAGCAGACCTGCTCTATCAGCAATACAACCCGCCACTTAACCAAAGCGACAAGGAAAAAGCCGCCTTTCAGCAAAAACTGACCCAAAGGCTGGAAGCCCCTGTTTTTAAGGCCTGTTACGATTTGGCCTGGAAAAGCTACAAGGCACAGGAAGAGTTAGAACAAATGCGTTATCAATATTATGAGGATTGGCGTTTTAGGCCTTATTTTTGTTATCTTTGTTGGTAGCAAGAAAAATGGCACACCCTGTGGTGTGCCATTCTTTTTGGTGGCTTATAGCCAGAAGAGGTAGCCGACTGTGGCGATAACTAAGACAGAGCCGATATTGAGCCAGAAACCGACCTTAACCATTTCAGACTGCTTGATATGGCCCGTACCAAATACGATAGCATTTGGTGGTGTGGCCACTGGCAGCATGAAGGCACAGGAGGCACCGAAGCCGATAATGAGGGCTAGGCCAAGCGGTGGGGCATTAAGGGCTTGGGCAATGGAGATAAAGATTGGCACCAAGAGGGCGGCACTGGCCGTGTTGGAGGTAAACTCGGTTAGGAAGATGATAAAGGCAGCAACAATCAGGCCGATGATGAAAAAATGGCCGCCTTCAATCATAAAGACCACACCGTCAGCCAAGACCTTGCTGGCCCCAGTTTTGCCCAAGATAGAGCTGAGGGTTAAGCCACCACCAAAGAGCATAAGCACGCCCCACTCGGTGTTTTTGGCAATCTGATCCCAGGTTGCCACTCGGCTGATACAAAGGGCTGCCGCAGCGGTCAAGGCGATAACCGTATCAAAGTTCGCCATCTTGCCATCAATGCCAAAGAGGCTAGACAAAATTGGGTTGAGGCTGCTGCTGAATGTCCAGCACAGAGCGGTGATAACAAAGATTGTGAGCGTTGTGATCCGGCTACGGTTCATCTCAATTTGTTCTAGCTCAAGCTCGAAGGTTTGGTCAAATTTCGGTTTGAGGAGCATATACATCACACCAATCATCATTGGCAGGAGGATAAGCACCAAGGGAATGCCGTACATCATCCATTCGCCAAAGCTCATTTTGATGTTAGAGACCACAATGGCATTAGGCGGGCTGCCGATGATGGTACCCATGCCGCCGATACTGGCACTATAAGCAATGCCCAGTAGCACAAAAACATAGGTATTGTGGTTGGCCTTGGCATCCATCTTGCTTAAGATCCCCATGGCCAAAGGCAGCATCATAGCGGCGGTGGCCGTGTTACTCATCCACATAGAGAGGAAGGCCGTGACCCCAAAGAGATACATAACGGCCAAGAGCAAACGTCCACGGGCTAGGGCCATAATCTTATTGGCAATGAATTTGTCCAGTTGCTGAACGTGTAAGGCTGCTGCTAAGGCAAAGCCCCCAAAGAAGAGGAAGATGGTTGGATCGGCAAAGCCAGTTAGGGCCTCTCGGGTTTTCACCAGCCCCAGGGCGATGGCCAAAATAGGGATTAAGAGGGCGGTTACGGTGACGTGCAAGGCTTCGGTTAGCCAAAGCACGGCTACAAAGGCCAGCAAGGCCAAGCCCTTGTTGGCTTCAGGCGTGAAAGGCAAGATATTGAGAAGGATAAAAAACAAAATGGCATCGGCAATCAGGATGATCCCGTTGCGCATACCTGTTTTATCAAGGACTTGATTTTCTGTCATAAGACACCCCACGAAGTAAAAAGAAACGCTTGGAATATACTCAAATTTGGGTAAGTAAAAAACAAGTTTGTGACAAAAATGTGACATATATCATAAAAAATCGACAAAATTTACATAATAGGGTAAAGGCAGCTGCTAACAAGCGGAGAAATTGGGGGGATTTTTTGCAAATTTTCTGGCCAAAGGAACTAAGTGACTCAAGGCTAGTTCTAAGAAATATTTTATATAGAGGATCTCCTATGAAACAAAAGACATTCATTGCCAGCCTAGTTGCAGCAAGTGCTACAACGGCCTTTGCTGCCCTGCCGCCTGCCGCTGATCGCCTGGCTGAACAGCCCTATTTAAACCAAGCTGCACAGGGCTTTGACCTGGATTTTAAGGGCGATAATTACCAGGCCTTTGAAACCCAAGTTAATGGTCAAACCATCAAATTCCGTGCCTTTGAAAAGATTGTCTATGTGGCTAACCCTGTCGAGGCTGACTACCAAACCATCAATTTTTATGTGCCAGAAGCCTACTATCATGATGGCCAAATCAACGGTTTTAATGCTCAAACGGCGCCGATTTTCCTGCCTAATGCGGTAGGCGGTTATATGCCGGCCAAGGCGGCTGCCTTTGACAAGAAGGGCATGGGCAATTCAGACAAGCCCAATGCCATTGTGACGGCACTTTCTAAGGGGTATGTAGTCGCCAGTGTGGGCGCCCGTGGCCGCACCTTGGAAAAAGACGGGAAATACACGGGCAAGGCGCCTGCTGTGATTATCGATCTTAAAGCAGCCGTCCGCTACCTCCACCATAATGATGCCAAGATGCCAGGCGATGCCAAGAAAATCATTTCCAACGGCACCAGTGCAGGTGGGGCCATGTCGGCCCTTTTAGGGGCCAGTGGTGATCACAAAGACTATGAGCCTTATTTCAAGGCCCTAGGTGCAGCCCAGGCTAGTGACGCTATTTTTGCAGTATCGGCCTACTGCCCTATTACCAACCTTGAAAACGCCGATGCCGCCTATGAATGGGAGTTTAATGGCCTGAATGATTATAGCCGTATGGATATGAGCCGCCTAACGGCTGCCAGCTATAACGATCGCTCCCAAGTAGCGGCCAAGGCCACTATTGAGGGCACCTTAACCGAGCAACAAATCAAGGTATCTGATGAGCTTAAGGCTCTTTTCCCAAGTTATCTCAATAGCCTCAACCTTAAAGATGAGCAAGGTAATGTCTTGACCCTCGATCAAGATGGCAACGGCTCTTTCAAGGATTATGTGAAAAGCGTGATTGTGCGGGCGGCTGACAAGGCTTTTAAATCAGGTACCGATTTTTCTGATAAAAGCTGGGTGAAAACCCAAAAAGATGGGGTGACAGATATTGATTGGGCAGGCTATATCCATTCTGAAAAACGCATGAAGTCACCGCCAGCCTTCGATGCCTTGGATTTAAGTTCAGGTGAAAACAACTTCTTCGGCACAGAAAGTATCAATAATCAACACTTTACCGACTATGGCGTGAAAAATAGTGCAGTGGAAAAGGCCGGCCGAGCAGACAGCCAGCTTGTTAAAATGGTCAATGCCATGAATTATGTGGAAACCAGCCCAACCCAGCACTGGCGGATTCGGGTTGGCACTTCAGACCGTGACACCTCTCACGCCATCAGTGCCATGTTGGCGGTCAAACTGCAAATGGCTGGCAAGCAGGTGGACTATGAAACCCCTTGGGGCGTGAAACATTCGGGCGATTATGACCTAGATGAGCTTTTCCTGTGGGCGGATAGCATCACTAAATAATAAAGCAAAGGCATCGTGTGACGATGCCTTCTTTTTTAGCTTATGGGTTTAACCAGCCAGCAGTTATGAATCTGCGGATTGCGTTCAAAATCCAGTGGCAGGGTCTTATGCGAAATGTTTTCAGCCTGCAAGCCTAACTGCGCCAAGCCCTCAAAGTCCATCTTAAAGCCCCGCTTGTTGTTGGAGAAGACAATGGTGCCATTGGCGGTTAGGATACGTTTAAGTTGTTTAAAGAGCTCAATATGATCCCGCTGCACATCCCAGCTGTTTTCCATTCGCTTGGAGTTGGAGAAGGTTGGCGGATCAACAAAGATCAGCTCAAACCGCTCCCGACATTCGGCCAGCCATTGCAGGCAGTCGGCCTGGTGCAAGCGGTTGGTTTTTAGCGATAAATTGTTAAGCTCTAGGTTCTGCTCTGCCCAGTTGAGGTAGGTGTTGGACATATCCACTGTGGTAGTGGACTTGGCCCCATTCAGGGCAGCGTGAACCGTGGCCGAACCTGTGTAGGCAAAGAGGTTGAGGAAGGTTTTCCCCTTGGCCATTTGGCCGACCATCTTGCGGGTGAGACGGTGATCCAGGAAAAGCCCGGTGTCCAAGTAATCGGTTAAATTGACCCAGAGCTTGGCCCCGTATTCATTAACATAGAAATAATCGCCCTTGTTGGCCAGCTTTTCATATTGGTTGGTGCCTTTTTGCTTTTGGCGAACCTTAAGTACCAGCTTATTGGTTTCCACGCCCGTCACATAAAGGGTGGCGGAAACGGCATCCAACAAGCGTTGGCGGGCCTTGTTTTCATCAATGTTTTTCGGAGCCTGATATTCCTGCACCACAATATGATCGCCATAGCGATCCACGGCCAGATTATATTCAGGCAGATCAGCATCATAGAGGCGGTAGGCATCTAGGCCTTCCTGCTTGGCCCATTTTTCGATTTTCTTGATGTTTTTGGTTAGGCGGTTAGCGAAGTCTTGGGCCACTTGTGGGTTTTGTTCCACTTGTAAGTTTTGGCCCAAATCTGACCGCTTGTCGGCGTTTTCACTAATCTGGTAGTTCTTCTGTAAGCAGTCCAGCGGGCCATTTTTGGCCTTAAATTGGCGGTGGGAACGCAGCCTTAAACAGTTGAGCAGTTCGGGTTCGCCGCTAAAAATGGAAGCATTCCAGCCCGCAAATTGTTGTTTGAGTTTTTGGCCCAAGACCGAATAAAGGGCAATCAGGGCAGGCGTTGTGCCTAAACGTTCTCCGTAAGGCGGGTTACAAATCACCGTGCCCTTGGTTTCTGGGCAAGGGTTTTTGAGGGCAGAGACATCGCCCTGCTGGAAGCGGATAAGATGGCCCACGCCGGCATTTTGGGCGTTTTGCTTGGCCTTGGCCAGTACTCGGTGGTCGAGATCGAAGCCATAGAAGAGGGTTTCTGATGAGGCGGTTGGTGAGCTTGTCGAACCATTAGCCGAACCATCTTCGTTGCCGAAAAGCTCACGCTTCGACAGGCTCAGCGACCGCTTTTCTGTTTCCTTTTTCGCCTCCCCAAGCACTTCCTTCCACAAACCCAAATCATGCCCCTTCCAGGCATCAAAGCCCCAGTGCTTACGGCTTAATTGTGGGGGAATGTTCATCGCCATTTGGGCTGCTTCAATGAGAAGTGTGCCCGAACCGCACATTGGATCAACCAAAGGCGAACCCTTCTCCCAGCCCGACCGCAGGACAATGGCCGCTGCCAGGGTTTCCCGCAAAGGTGCCTTGCCCGTTTCTTCACGGTAGCCCCGCATATGCAGGGCATCGCCGCTTAAATCCAGCGATACAACCAAATCATCCCGATTAAGGTAAACGTGCAGGCGAATATCAGGGCGGATCTTATCCACGCTTGGGCGAGCAAAGCCCTTGCGTTCAAAGTAGTCCACAATTCCGTCTTTAACCCGCATAGCCCCGAATTGCGTGTGGCGGATTTCACGGTTGGTGCCGTTGAAATCGACAAAGAAGCAGTCACGAGGGTCGAAAATATCCTGCCAGTTGTAGCTGACAATGGCGGCATAAAGGTCGCTGTCGCTAAAAATTTTGGTGGAAATGAGCGGCAGGAGAATACGGGAGGCCAGGCGACTGTGGAGCAGGGCCTGATACATGCCCTTAGGCTCACAAGTAAAATGCACGCCCCCTTGGGCGATTTTGCAGTCGGCTTGGGTGATGTGTTCTAGCTCACTTTTGAGCATTTCTTCAAAGCCACGGGCAGTGGTGGCGAAGTAGGTATTGGGTTTGGTCATGGTTTGAATGGTTTGGAAAAATTAGCCTTAGTTAGTAGAGCAGTATAGCCTAATTAGCGGAGAGATTTGCGAATTTCTGTGAAAATTAACCCGCTTGCGGCTAACAAGCGGGTTGGTTTTTAGGCTTTTTTGCGAGCAATCAGCTGGCTTAAGACCACCAAGAGCAGTGAGAAGACAATCATCACCGTGGCCAGGGCATTGACCTCTGGGGTCACGCCAGTTTTCACCAAGGAGAAGATCTTAAGCGGCAAGACCTCATAGCTCGGGCTGGTCACAAAAGAGGAGACCACCACATCATCAAGCGAGATGGTAAAGCTCAAGAGCCAGCCAGACACCACCGCTGGCAGGGCCAGTGGGAAGATGATCTTGCGTAAGATGGTCACTTCACTTGCCCCCAAGTCACGGGCGGCTTCCAGCATCTTGCCGTCAAAGTCGCTCAAGCGTGATGAAATGGCAATCACCACATAAGGCAAGCAGAAGGTGATATGGGCGATGAGGAGCGAGAAGAAGCCCAGCTTGATGTTAATCAAGAGGAAGAGCACCAACATCGACACCGCCATCACAATATCAGGCGACATCATCACGATAAAGAGCAAGCCTGTAACTGCCTGTTTGCCCCTAAAGCGGTAGCGATAGAGGGCGACCGAGGTGAGAAAACCGATAATGGTCGCACAGGTGGCAGCAAAAAAGGCAATGGTTAGGGAATTGACGGCCGCCTGAATTAAGGTGTCGTTGTTCCACAAACGCTCATACCAGTTCCAGCTAAAGCCCTTCCAGGTTAAGCCAAAGCGGTCTGCATTAAATGAATTGACCACCAAGATGATGATCGGAATATACAAATAAGCGAAGACCAAAAACATAAAAAGGTTTCTAAATAAACGCTTCATTATTCTAACTCCACCTTTTTATTGAGTAATTTATTAGCACGATAGTAGAGGTATAACATCAAAGCCATAAGTGCCGTTAGGGCGATACTGACCGCAGAACCCAGCGGAAGCTGGTTGGTGGTCAAGAAGAGGCTCTTAATGATGTTCCCTACCAATGGGGTTTTACCGCCGCCCAAGAGGTCTGCTACATAGAACATCCCCATGGCAGGCAGAAGCACCAACAAGCAACCCGATACAATTCCCGGCATGGTAAGCGGAATGGTAATGCGGATAAAGCGTTGGACAGCATTTGCTCCCAAGTCCTTGGCCGCTTCCAGTAGTCTGCCGTCAATCTTCTCAATAGAAGAGTAAAGCGGCAAAATCATAAATGGCAGCAGGATATACACAAAGCCAATGATAATGGCCGTTTCGGTGTTAAGCACCCGGAAAGGCGTGTCAATAACCCCTAGCCAGAGCAGGCTTTCGTTTAAAATCCCTTTAACGCCCAAGAAAATCTTGATGCCGTAAATACGGATAAGCGAGTTAGTCCAAAACGGCAAGATAACCAAAAAGAGCATAATGGGCCGCCATTTGGCTGGCATTTTGGCAATCATAAAGGCAAAAGGATAGCCAATCACTAAGCAAATGATGGTCGCAATGCCCGACATATAGAGCGAGTTCCACAAGACCTTAAGATAGGTATCGTTGAAGAGCGCGGCATAAGCGTCTAGGCTAAACTCAAAATCGACAAAGTAGGCGCTTTGGCGGTTTTCGGTTAAGAAGCTGATAATAAGCACCAGCAGGTTTGGCACCAGCACAAAGAGCAGGAGCCAGCCGAAAATAATCGCAACAGTGGCGTTTTGGAAGCGATTAGTTGTAATTTTCATCGTTGAGTACAACCTCCCAGCCTTCGTGCCAGGTTAAGGCAACTTTTTGTCCAACAGAGTGATCCATATTTGGATCGTCTTCGTTAAAGAATTCGCTAACCAGTACCTTCTTGCCATTGTGGTCAAATTGTACGGTCGATTCAAGGGTCATGCCCTTGTAGGTACGGTCGATGATATGGCCAATCACCGCTTTTGAGGTTTCATTTTCGTCTAGTTCCTCAATCACGATATCTTCAGGGCGAAGGAGAACTTGCACCTCTTGGCCGATAATGACAGGCAAGTCGGTGTGAATATCACAAATCCGGCCTTCCACATTAGCCAGCACGGTATTTGGCGATTTACGCTCAATTACGGTAGCCTCTAAGACGTTGATTTCGCCAATGAACTTGGCCACAAAGAGGTTCTTCGGCTCTTCATAGATTTCACGAGGCGTGCCGTCTTGGGCGATCTTACCGCCGTTCATCACAATAATCCGGTCTGACATGGTCAGGGCTTCTTCCTGATCGTGGGTGACGAAGATAAAGGTAATGCCTAACTGACGTTGCAGGCGTTTGAGCTCGTGCTGCATTTCTTTACGCAGTTTGTAGTCAAGGGCGGATAGGGATTCATCCAGCAGCAAAACTTTTGGCTTATTAACCACCGCACGGGCAATGGCAATACGTTGTTGTTGGCCACCTGACAGTTGTGAAGGCTTTTGTTTGGCACGGTCTTCTAGCTTAACCATACGCAAAGCGTCCATCACGCGTGGCTCAATCTCATCTTCTGGCACCTTTTGCATTCTCAAGCCAAAGGCCACATTGTCAAAAATGGTCATGTGAGGGAAGAGAGCATAGCTTTGGAAAACCGTATTGACAGGGCGTTGCTCGGCTGGAATATCGGACACATCTTGGCCATCAAGAATGATGGATCCATCGGTCACTTCCTCAAAACCTGCAATTAAACGCAGGGCAGTGGTTTTACCACAGCCTGACGGGCCTAAAATGGTCAAAAACTCACCGTCGTTGATGGTGAGATCTAAATTTTCAAGAATGGTTTTGCTACCGTAACGTTTAGTGACCGAACGAAGTTCGATGATCGGTTTTTGCTCTAACGTTTCCATCTACTGAGTTTTCCCCCTAGGGCATGGTTGAAAAATCTGAATAAGCATCCAGTGTGAGTTGCGTAAAAACACGCTCTAAAAATAGCCTGTTATGATATAAGGAAAAAGGAGGAAATTAAAGTAAAAATTGTATGAATTGGAGAAAAAGGTGGCATTTTTAGGCCGCTATACAAGCGGGGGCTAAATCACTTATTTTTGCAAAGTCTATCCAAGTTGCGTTTATTGATTGCTTGCACTAGGCCTCCTCCTAAACAGGAGGGGCCCAAATATGGAATTTGAGAATATTCATGAAGAAGAGAGGGAAATACCTCTTATCTTAAACTCAATCGTTCTCGTCCAATTTTCTCTTGAATCGCTTCGGTGACAAAGGTGTTGAGCGAACGCTTACCCGCCATAAGGCTGGCCTCACGGTGCAATTCCTCGCCGATCCGCACATTAAACACGCCCTTAAAGGGTTTATCAGGTGTTTTCCCGAGTTCGGCACAATCCTGTAAATAGAGATCAACTGAGGTCTGAAATTCTTGTTCCAATTCAGGTATAGTTTGAGCCTCATAAGTGATTAAATCACGAATATAGGCTACTTTGCCAAACAAAATATTATTGTCTAAATCAGGCTCAATCGTACCGACATAGCCCTTGTAATTGAGTAACGTCATAGAATACCTACCTGTTTCAATGCTAGTTTTACGGATTTCAAGGCTCCGCCCTTGATGGTATTTTCAGGATGAGGTTTGTGGAGCAAAATGGTGTGATCGAGTTTTTCATTGTAGAACCGTACTCGAGAACCTGCCATCTCCCGTTTTTCATAGCCCTGTTGAGCCAAAAGTGTGACTAAATCAGACCAGTTAAAGGTTGCCTGTGCTTGAGCCAGTTTCTCTAAAAGCTTTCCTGCCTTGCCCATTTATCTGCTCCAATATTGAAATTTGATACCAATTATAGTTACTCTTGATTAAAAATCAATGCCTCTTATAAGGGAAAGCCCCCCAAATCCTTAAGCCGATTAACCATCTTACAAAAGAGTTCGGCCGTGCGTTCGGTGTCATAAAGGGCAGAATGAGCCTGCTTGCCGTCAAAGGGGATTTGAGCCATTTGACAGGCCTTGACCAGCACCGTTTGGCCGTACATGAGCCCAGCCAGACTTGCCGTATCAAAGCTAGAAAAGGGATGGAAGGGATCACGCTTGGCATTGATACGTTTAACCGCTGCCTGCAAAAAGCCCTGATCGAAGCTGGCATTGTGAGCCACAATTACCGCCCGCTGGCAACCATTGGCCTTGACTGCCTTGCGCACCATCTTAAACATTTCCGTAATGGCGATATTTTCCGCCACCGCTCCCCGTAGCGGGTTGTCAATATCAATCCCATTGACCTTGAGGGATTCTGGGTTGATATTGGCCCCTTCAAAGGGCTGGATATGAAAGTGGCACTTTTCATCCATCTGCAAGTAGCCATTTTCGTCCATTTTTAGCGTAATCGCAGCCAGCTCCAAGAGGGCATCGGTGCTGGCATTGAGGCCTGCGGTTTCCAAGTCAATCACCACAGGCAAATAACCCCGAAAGCGGTTTTTTAAGAGGTTAAAATCGGTTGGTTCGGTTTGTTCCATTATTGATATATCTTGCTTCTATTCAAAAAAATAAATCCCCTCCCCGCAAGCAGGGGAGGGGGGATGAGCGGTAATACTAATTCCCTAAGGCTTTTTCCGCATCTTTGTTCTCGATAAATTCAATCTTATAGCCATCTGGATCTTGGGCAAAAGCAATTACCGTTTTACCACCCAAGACCGGGCCTGGTTCACGGGTGATGGTGCCGCCGGCCTGACGAATGGCCTCGCAGGTGGCGTAAATATCGTCCACGCCGATGGCAATATGGCCGTAGGCTGTGCCTAAATCATAGCTGTCCACGCCCCAGTTATAGGTTAGCTCCAAGACGGCCGTTTCGCTTTCCTCACCGTAGCCCAAAAAGGCCAGAGTATATTTATATTGCTCATTTTCGCTGGTGCGGAGCAGTTTCATGCCCAAGATTTCAGTATAGAATTTGATCGAACGGTCTAAATCCCCAACCCGTAGCATGGTATGTAAAATTCGCATAATCAGTCCTCAAGAGTTAAAAAAGTCTGCCTATTATGGCACAGTTAGATTAGGTTCGTGAAGATTTTAATAATTGAATAATCTCATTTAAGGAAGCAATCTGCCTTTCTTTTTCTTTTAGGAGATCTTGATGATGTTTCAAGGCAAGTTTTAATTTTTCATTCTCTAGCGTAAGTGAATCATTGCCCGAGTAATAGGTGGTATTATTATGATTATCACCATGCTCATTCATCAGAAAGAAAACGCCATTTTCTTTATTATTCATAAATTCAATAGCATCCATATTAAAAATATTGGCAATCTGCTCTAATTTTTCTAGGCTAAGCTTGGTCTCTCCTCGCTCAATTTTGGCATAGCCATTAAGAGACATATTCATTTTTTCAGCCATTTCTTCTTGCGACCATTGCTTGATTTCTCGCATTACTCGGATCTTATCGTGCACACTCATTACTGTTCCTTAAACACACTCTTTGGGCAAATTTAACCACATAATGTGGGTCTTTTATCTACATTTGGTTTATAGAATAAAGCTTCTACAACCTCTATCATAATAGCACTTTTTGCCTCGTTTACAACTTATTCAACCTCCTCCCTATGAAACAGATTGAACAAAACCCCTTCAGAGTGATCGGGGTACTGGCCAACACAATGAAAAAGAGCTATTGAAGCAGAAGAATCGTTTTACAGCCTTTGCCAGAGCTAACAAATCTCTCTCTTCTGAGCTTGATTTTTCTTTTTTAACTCCCTTGTCTCGTGACAGTGAAATGATCAACAAGGCTTTCTCAGCCATTGAGTTAGCTGAAGATCGGGTTTTCCATGCCCTTTTGTGGTTTAGTAATAATACGCCTAGCGATACGATTTTTATTGATACGCTTAAAGCAGGAGAAAATGCTAAGGCACAAGAGTTGTTGGAAAAATTTACTAGCAATAGAGCAATCTCTGCTCGAAATGTTTTTAATTTTAATAATATCTCAACTCTGTATTTTTTGGAAAATAACTTTAATAAAGCCCTATCCCTTAAATTAAGTTTAATTGAATCTGAGGCTTGGGATAATTTTGTGACAGGGATAACTGATGAAAATACTCGGGTTTCTAGCCATAAGATTATTGAGAGAGTGATTGATGCCTTTGTTTCTGAAATAGAAACTTGTTTTGATACATCAGGATATAGAAATACAAAAAATAGTCTTACCATTCAAGATGGGTATGCGAGAAAATATCTTGTTAAGAAGTTTTCTGATGAAGATCTCCATTATGTGGAAGGTTTAGTAGATAAAACAGAAAAAGAACGAAAAGGTAGGCCTGAAATAGCTGAAAAATTGGCTTATAAGCTACATAAAGAATGCCAAGAAAAATTAAAAAAATTAAAAAATATTTTAGGGGAAATGGATCTGCAATACCAAATCCTAAGCGATCAGGTTGCTCAAGAAATAAATCAGTGTTCCATTGATTATTACAATTCTTCAGAAAGAAATGTTACTAAAGATTGTTTACCACTTTTGGAGCTTGCTCAACAATATGCCACCCAAGCCTCAACAAGGAATAAGATTCAAGAAGATATTGAAACCATTAATGCAAAAATTGAAGAAGAAAAAATTAGTGGGGATTTAGAATCTATTCAATTTGAAATAAAGAGAATGACAGATAATTCACACTCCACTAATTCTAGTCTTAAGAAGCACGCTGAAAGGTGCTATTATCTATTGAAAAACATTAAAAATGTAAATAAGGAACTTTATTTAAATCTATCTGATTTAATTGTCAATATTATACTAAGCAAATCTATTGAAATAGTGAATAAGGCCCAAGAAAAATTTTCTAGAGATAAAGACTTGGGGAATTTAAACTCTACACTTATCCATGCTGTTTCATTACTGAATTATCTTTCTTCTTTTGATATGGGGAATGATATAAGACAACGTTTTATAACAAACAAGAATGTATTGGATAAATTATATTCTGAAGTTTCTACAGCGTATAAATCTCAAGTATCTGAAACATATAAAAATACTTCATCTCGAAGAGCAAGTAACAGCGTACACTCTTCATCTTCAGATAACGATTCTGAATTTGGATGGGTAATTTGGGTGCTTATCGCTTTAGTTATTATTGCAGTTATGTCTAATAAATAGGTGAGTTATGCTAAATTTTAAGCGTAAAATTATTTTCATTATATTTCTTCCTTTTTTAGCCCATGCTGGCCAAAAGGAGGATGAACTTTCAAAATTAGATTATAGATTTTCTCAACAAGAGAAAAAAATTAATAAGCAACAAAGGGATATTAATTTCCTAATTAAGAAAGATCAGAATCAGAAGAAATCTATTCTTGGCTTGGAGGCGGAGAATAAGAAACTTAAGGCTCAAATTGCTCAGATTAACCAGTCTTTAAAGGAACAAGGGCTTAATTTAGAGCAAAAAGTTGCAAACGTTAGCCAAGAGACCTCTCAGCTTAGCCTAAAACAAGGGCAACAGGCAGAGGAAATGGCCTTGCACAGTCAGGAAACCAAAAGCAAGATTTTCCATCTCTCTTCTGAATTAGAAAATACATCGAGTTCCGTCCTGTCTTTGGATAAGGATCTTAATCAGCAGTGGGTTTATTCTGCTCTCGGTTTAGCAGGTGTTTTATTCGGAGGATTATTAGCCTATGGGTTGCTTTCTCGAAGAATTAGGCTCAGCAAACAAAATACCGAAGATATGATCGTAAAAACTCGTCAATCTTTAGAAGAGGAAACCGTTAAACTAGATCATAAACTGTTAGATCTCTTAGAGAATAAACTTTCCTTAAATAAATTAGGCCCTCAAGTTAATCAGGAGCAGGATCATTTTTTAGCCTTAAAAGTGGCGGATGAAATTATTCGTATTCAGAAAAATATTGCCAATATGGATTCAGCGACTAAGGGTTTAAAACAACTAGCAGGTTCAGTTAAACGAATTCAGGATAACTTCTTAGCTAATGGTTATGAATTAGTTGATATGCTGGGCAAGGAATACCACGAAGGAATGAATGTTGTGGCAAACTTTATTACCAGTGATGAAATAGAAACCAATAAACAAGTTATTACCCGAATTATTAAACCTCAGGTGAATTACCAAGGGATAATGATTCAATCTGCACAAATTGAAGTAACTATTGGAGAATAAAAATGGCTCGTACAAAAATTGACTATGGTATTGACCTCGGGACAACCAACTCTGCAATTTCACGTATGGAAAACGGTGAAATTGTGATTAAAAAAACAGAAACCCTGAAAGATACTATGCCTTCTTGTGTTTTCATCAATAAGAAGAAAATGATTCAGGTTGGAGATTCTGCCTACAATAATTTACGCCGAGATAAATTAACAGCCCTTAAAAATAATAATGGTGATGCTTCTAATGCCTTTATTGAGTTTAAGCGTACGATGGGAACAGATAAAACCTATTACAGTAGTCATTTGGGTAAGGAATTAAGTTCCGAAGAACTTTCCGCAGAGATCTTAAAAACCCTTAAATCCTTTATTAAGGATGAAAATGTTGCCTCTGCTGTCATTACCGTGCCTGCTGCCTTTAAAAATAACCAGATTGATGCAACCCGTCGTGCAGCCAAATTAGCTGGTTTTGAGTATATAGAGGTTTTACAAGAACCTGTTGCGGCCGCAACGGCTTATGGTCTAAATAATAAAAATAAGGATGGTTTTTGGTTGGTTTTTGACTTTGGAGGTGGAACCTTTGATGCTGCTCTTATCAAGGTCGAAGATGGCATTATGAAAGTATTAGATACGGAAGGGGATAACTATCTAGGTGGTAAAAACCTAGACTGGGCTATTGTCGATGAGATTATTATGCCCTATTTAGAGCAAAATTATGCAATAGATTCTTTTTTAGAAGATGATGAAAAGAAGCAGATCTTGCGTGATGCTATGAAATTCTATGCGGAAGAAATCAAGATTAAGCTTTCCTTTAATCCTAGCCACAATGTGTTATCTGATTTAGGTGATTTGGGTGAAGATGATGAGGGTGAAGAAATTGAGCTTGATATTATGGTCAACCAAGCAGATATGGAAAGGGTGCTCTCACCTGTTTTCCAAAAGGCGATTGACTTATGTAAGGTTTTATTAAAACGCAATAATTTATCAGGCCATAACCTTAGCTCACTTATTCTTGTTGGAGGCCCAACCTTCTCACCTGTTTTACGTAATATGTTAACCAAGCAAATTTGTGAGCCCGACACCTCAATTGACCCAATGACGGTTGTTTCTAAGGGAGCTGCCCTATATGCTTCAACTGTGGATTTAACAGAAGAAATCAAGGAGCAAACCCGTGATAGCCTTAAGATTCAATTGGAGATTGGACACGAAAGCTCCAGTGTTGAACGAGAAGAGTTTGTTACCTTAAAGATTTTAGACGATAAAACAGATGGAGAAATCCCTAATAAGGTTTTTGCCAAAATTACTCGTAATGATAAGGCCTGGTCTAGTGGTAATGTAGAAATCAATAGTATTGGTGAAGTGGTTGAAGTACTCTTATTAGAGGGAAAGACTAATCAATTTGAGGTTTCTCTATACGATGAAAAGGGAAATTTATTTGAAAGTGAACCTAACCAGTTCTCTATTATTCAAGGTTTATCAGGTATTAGTTCCATGCAGGTATTGCCGTATAACTATGGGATTGAAATTCACCAAAAATTAACCGGCAAAGATGTCTTTACTCAAATTCAGGGCTTAGAAAGAAATAAATCATTGCCTGTAACGGGAACCCGTAATGGCTTAAAAACACCTAAGGCCATTCGCCCAGGAATGGAAAGTGATTTTATTACCATTCCTCTTTACCAAGGTGAGCATAATGCAGATGGCACAAGAGCTATTTATAATGAACATGTCTATGATGTAAGAATATCAGGGGCAGATTTACCTGGGCTCTTGCCAGAAGGGAGTGATGTTGATTTAACAATAATGATTGATAAATCACAAAAAATTACCGTTTCTGCCTACTTCCCTTATTTGGAATATACGGCTGAGATCAAAGTGCCTGAAATCAATGCTCAAGTAGAACATGCCTTTTTAGAGGAAAAACTACAAGAGGCAAGAGAAAATATTTGGGAAATTCAATCCAATAACTCTTCTTCTAAAATTCAAAGGCTGGAAGAAAAAATTGCAGACTTAGAGGAACAATTAAACAATAACCCAAATGATGAAGATACCAAGCATCAGGTATTATCTAATTTGCGTAAAACCCTTAAAGAAATTGATAGTCATCTTGGTTCGAATGAATGGGATAATCTCGAAAGAGAGTTGCAAGAAACCTACGATAGCCTCAAAGCAGATGCAGAGAAATCCAATGATCCGTCAATGCCGAATATCATTTCTCAGTATGCAAATCAACTAAATGAGATTGTGCGTAACCAAGATATGAAATTAGGTAAGAACTTATTGGAACAGATGAACAGTACTTCTGTTCAATTAAATCTCTTCCAACATACTCTAGGTTTTATTGCTTACTGCCATCATTCATTTGATGAAATTAGTTGGCATGATCATAATCAAGCAAGAAGATTAATAGATCAAGCTATGCAAAAAGCAACTCGAGGTGCTTCTGAAGCAGAGATTCTGTTAGTTGTTCGGGAGCTAATATCTCTAATGCCTAGAGATCAACAGCAGGCTGTCAATAATAGCTCAATTCTTATTGGATAAATTATTATAAGCCCATTTATATGGGCTTTTATTTTAATCTGTATTATGTGTAAATTTTACTTATCAAAAGGGCAGGTTATAGATAACCGCTTTGAAATTAAATTTCAGATTTCAAGTAATGAGAAAGCTCAATCTTATCGAGCTTTAGATAAACAGTCTAATAAAACAGTATATCTTAAATTATGCTTAACCAATAATAATGAGGCCGAATTATTAAGAACTATCTCTCATCCTAATATTGTTAATTATCTCTGCCAAGGACAGTTTCAGGGTTACATTTATTTTTGTACAAGCTTTGTTAGTGGGGAAAGTTTAGCTTCCAAATTAAAGCGGGAAGAATATCTGAGTATTTTTGAGTCAACTAATCTGATCCTAGGCATATTAAATGCACTTAAGTACTTACATAACCTGCCTAATCCCATTAGCCATAATCAGTTAAGTACTGAAAATATCTTGTTAGAATTAAAGGGGAAGGCTGAAATTATCAAAATCTCAGGGTTTGGAAAGTCTAGTTTTCAAAATGATTTTTCTCAAGATATTCTTAGTGTAGGTAAGTTATTTTATACCATGCTGTTAGGGGAGATAGAAGAAGGAATAGAAAAACTAAAGTTTCCAGATTTTTTTGATGAGAAAACTATCTATATTCTAAAAAAATGTTTGGGGTTAAATCCTTTTGCACATTATGAAAATGTTGATCAGATTATTGAAGATATTAATTCTGAATCACTGTCGTTTACAACTAGAAAAGAAAACTTAGGGCCAAAGAAAGAGAAAGTTCTTAAAACAAAATTAAATAAACCTAAGGGGTTTTCTGCAATTGCAGGAATGGAATGTCTTAAAGCAACAATGCAATTAGATATTATAGATGCCCTTAATCAAAAAGAAAAATATGAAGAATATGGGTTAACCATTCCTAATGGTATGTTGCTCTATGGCCCACCAGGCTGTGGAAAGACCTTTTTTGCTGAAAAATTTGCTGAGGAAATTGGTTTTCAATTTTACCAGTTAAAACCATCAGATATTCAAAGTAAATGGGTGAATGCCTCACAAGAAAATGTGAAGAATCTCTTTATTGAAGCTGAAAAGAAGGCTCCAAGCATTATTTTTATTGATGAGTTAGATGCTATTCTCCCAAGCCGAGATACCGATAATATTAACCATATGAATACTGCAGTTGTCAATGAATTCCTCGCTCAGATGAATAATTGTGGAGAAAGAAATCTATTTATTATTGGGGCAACCAATAGGCCAAATGCGATTGATCCTGCTATTTTACGTTCAGGTCGTTTAGATAAGCATATTTATCTACCACCGCCTGATTTTTTAGCCAGAAAACAGATGTTTGAGCTTTATCTGTCTAAACGTCCTATAGATATCCTTGACTATGAACAATTAGCTCAATTAACAGAAAATTTTGTTTCAAGTGATATCAAATTAATTTGCGATGAAGCTTCTCGTATGGCTCTCAAACAATCTAGTAAGATTACGATGGATATATTAAGCCAAACGATTAAAGATACGCCAGCTTCACTATCACCACAACAGTTATCAGAGTATGCTGAACTTGAAAAGAAATTTTCTACACAGAGAAAAGAGAAAGATAAGAAGAAGTCTAAGATAGGGTTTGTTTAGATGTATGGAAGGGGAAGATAGAAAATCTGTAAGGAAGCATTAAATGTTAGTCGAAAATATGGCATAATTTCCAATCTCCTTATTTATCAACCTCATAATATGTCACACGAACACGATTCTCTGAAAAAACTTCAGGTGGCCACCCATGCCAGCCTGCCCATGTTGCTTATGCTCTTCCTGCAAATGGTGCTCAATCACTATTTTGCCCCGGCCCAGAGCATTTTTGTCTCGCCCTATCTCTTGGCTTTCTTTGTGCTAGGTTTGGTGAGCTTTGTGGTCTTTTTAAAAGGCGATATTTGCCCGGGCCAGAAGGGGCGATTGACCTTTGTGTTAGGTTTCTTGCTGATTTTCGCCCTGGGCAACCTGCTTTATAGCACTCTGGGTACGCCTAAGCATATTCCGCTTGTAGTGTCGGCCATCGCCAGCCTTTTCTTCCCGATTATCTTCCTGCGATTGCCCCAAGATGAAACCATTTACCGCACCCTGATTTATTGCGGCCTGGCCATTGTGGTGGTTGGAATGCTCCAGTATCTCTTGGTCTATTGGGTAGAAATTCCCTCTATCTTTAACTGGTTGCGGGCCAATAATTTTGCTCAAATTCTGTTGGGGCTCTTACTCTCAGGCTGGTATCTCATGCTGGCTAAGAGCCGTTTGGAGGCTTTACTCAAGCTCTTAGTTAAGCTGGCTATTATCGCCCTCATTTTAAATTACGCCTGGTCTGTTTTCGCCTTTTATGCCTATTTACAGGTGGCAGACCAGGTCAATTTCTTGGGCTTTATCCTCTACGGCCTTAGCCAGTTTGCCATTCTTGGCCTCTTGGGCTGGTTGCTCCTTGGAAAAAACATCAAAAACCCAACCGCTTGGACGGCTGCAACAGGCCTTTCCATGCTCTATCCGCTGGTGAATATGATCTAAATGGTAACACGCGCCCTGCTCAAGCTCTTCCTGCTGCTTGCCCTCTTATTAGGGGTAGGTTGGGCTTGGCTGTCTGGCAGCTACTTGGAAAAAAGCATCAACTGGATGCTGCCCCAGGGCTGGTCGGTTTCCCTGCCCAAGGGGCTCAAAAGCTCTTGGCAGGGGCTGGGTGTGGGCGAGTTTAGCCTGGCCTATCAAGATTGTACTCTCTTTAAAACCCAAGATTTTTCTCTGACCTGGCAGGCCAGCAATCAGGTGCTGGTGGAGCAGGCCAGCCTGGACTATGCCTGCCTAGAAAAGCTGCCTCAAAGTGAAGAAAAAAGTAGCTCATCTAGCTCACTAACTGGCCTGCTGGCCCTGATTCCCTATGGCCAGGTGCAGGTGAAATCGCTGGAATGGACTAATTTGCCTGATGATCTCAATCCTCGCTTGTCGGGCCTGCTTGGCTCTCCCGCCCAAATGAATTTGGCCTATACGCCTGAAAAATTAAGAGCAAGACTTGAGCAAAAGCAACTCAAACTAGAAGCTGAACTGGTTGATTTTGACCTGAACCTGTCTGCCCGCTACCAAGTTGAGGAGGAAGATCATCAACTAACCTTATTTGCAAAAATAGCCGATGATCTGACCCGCTTGCCCAGCCAACTTAGCCTAAATTATGATTGGCACTTGCCTGAAGACAGCCAGGGGAAAGATCTTTCCCAAGGCACTGCCCAGCTGGATTGGCAGGAACAAGCGGGGCAAAAAGTCGGAAAATTTGCATATCAATCCAAGATTAATGAGAAAAACCAGCTAACCCTGCCCCTGGTGCTGGATGAAAATAGCCTAAACATTGAACAGGGCCAGTTCTATTGGGACTGGCTGGAGAGCTTCCCCCTACAGGGTTTTGTGAGGGCCAAACTGACGCCCAAGGCCTTGGATTTTAAGGATTTCTTCCCCTTGCAAACCTATATTCGGGTCAGCCTCCTTTCCCAAGGGGAACGGGGCAAGGGCAACTTGGTGATTGAGAACAAGGACGGGGTTTGGCAGAAAGACAGCCTGGCCCTGCCCCTGCGTTTAACGGGCGAGGTCAAGTATGGCAATTCCATCTTGTATTCTGCCGTACCCCTAGACCTACAAGGCAATTTTGATGATTTAACCCTGCGTTTTTTGCCCAGCTCCCTCATTCGGGTGTCGGGCAAGGAAAGGTTTTTGACCATCAACGACTTACGTTTTCCACTGGCCGGCATTCGGGTCAATAAGCACGGCATAAGCGGCCGCTTACAGGCCCTCTTTAAGGGTGAAAGCCCCGATTTTAAAGAAATTGCCCTGCACTTAGACGGTTATGCCAACAACTTCAAGGCCGGCCAGCTAGACTTTTTTAGCGATCCTGCTGACCCCGAGGCCGTGCGTGATCAGTGGAACTGGCGTTTTTGGGGTGGTTCAAACCTAGGCTGGCAAAACCTGCCGCTTAAGGTCAGTGGGCGAGGCCATTGGCACGAAAAACTGGTGCAACTGTCTGAATTCCAAGGGGATTTGGGCAGGATCAAGCAGCCCCTTTTCGAGCTGGCTCCGATGAAACTGGTCTTAAGTGAACCTATCGACCTGGCCTATGAACATGCTTATCTGACAGGTGGTCTACGCTTGACCAGCCCGCTTCTGGGCTTTGCCTATGGCGGGGAGCTGAAAGAGCTAGAAGCCCGCCTGAATTTCCAGGGCGAGAGTGACAATCTCAACCTCAAGGGAGAGGTGGAGGCCGCAGGCATTGCGCCCATGCGGCTCTTTGCCCGCCGCCAGCTGACCGAACAGGCCAGCCACCTCAATGGGCGTATGTATTGGAATGAGCAGCCCATCAAGGCCTTTCAGTCTCTCATTCCCGTGCGACAAAATATGGTCATCAACCAAGGCAGGCTCAAGGGCGAAACAGCCTTTAGCTATAATGCCCTGCAGGGTTTTGTGGCGGGCGGGCATTTTTCGGTTAAGGACGGGGCCTTGTCCCTGCCTAATGGCGAAATTACTGGGGCGGAATTTGCCCTGCCTTATCAATTCAAGCAGGGCGAATTTGACTTTGGGGTCAAAAAACCGCTGGACGTCAAAATTCGTTCGGTCAATATAGGGCTGCCCATGACCAATGTGCGGGTTAAGGTCAATGGCCACTATCCTTATTCCCGAAAGAAACCTCTGACCCTGAGCCAGCTGTCCTTCAATCTCTTGGGTGGCCAACTGGCGGTCAATCGCTTTGCCCTGCCTCAAACCAAGGTGGCTTCTCTGGAGCTGACCAATATTGACCTGGCAGAAATTTTTGATACCGTCCAATACCAGCAAATCCAAATGAAGGGCAGGGTCAATGCCAGCCTGCCTTTCTGGCTGGAGGGCAAACCCTGCTATGTGTGCGGCGGCAAGCTGGCCCAGGTTGCCCCATCATATTTGAAATTTTCGGAGGAGTTCGTCAAGGCCATGGGCCAGGGCGGTTATACCGAGCGCATCTTGCTGGAGCTGGTCAATGGCAGCCAGCTCAATGATTTCAAGGCAGATGTAAATGTGGATGAGGAGGGCAATATGGACTTGGCCGCCCAAATCAAAACCGAGTTACTGGACAGGGAAAATGGCAAGGTAAATCTCAACTACACCCACAAGGAAAACCTATTTGACCTGTGGTTTTTGGTCAAGGCTGGCGATTATGCCGAAGACCAGATCCAACACAAACTCTATAAGAGGCTAGAAAAATAATGAAACCCGTATGTTTTGCAATTTTTTGCTTAGTTTTAACCGCTTGCACCCCCAAGGTTCAGCTAGAAACCCCCAAGGAGGGCATCACCATCAATATGAATGTGGTGGTGGATCATAAAATTGAGGTCAAGATGGACAAGGAATCCCGTGCGGTGATTGGCCGGGTGATAGAGCAGGAGTAAAAAATAAGCGGTAAGCTTGTTGGCTTACCGCTTGAAGGGCCTATTTATCGTCTAATTTAATACCGTATAGGTAGGTATAGCCGAATGGGCTTTGTTTATAATCATTCACCCGCTTGGTGGTTGGCATGATATTGACCGAGTGAGCAACTGGGATCCACGGGGCCTGCTCTTTGATGATTTCTTGAGCTTGCTCGTAGAGCTTGGTGCGTTCAGCCTTGTCAGATAAGGTGATGGCCTTGTCTAAGATGGCATCGTAGTCCTTGTTGCTGAAACGGGCGTAGTTGCTGTTGCCAATGTTGCCTGTTGAAAGCAGTGGAGACAAGAAGTTATCTGGGTCACCATTATCGCCAGACCAGCCGTAGATGGCCGCAGGGAAGTCACCAGCACGGCCACGCTTGGTGTAGTCTGCCCAGTCGATGGTTTCTAACTTGGCTTTGACGCCGATTTTTTCCCAGTCAGCCTGGATAAGTTCGGCCAAGCGGCGTGGGTTAGGGTTAGAAGAACGTACTACCGGTTGAACCCAAAGGGTGGTTTCAAAGCCGTTCGGGAAGCCTGCTTCGGCTAGTAATGCCTTGGCTTTTTCAATGTCGTGTGGGTATGGCTCGATGTTGTCGTTATAGCCCCAAACGGTTGGTGCCAGTGGGTTTTTGGCTGGGAGACCTGCTCCTAAGTAAACTACATCAATAATGGCTTTTTTGTCCACGGCCATATTGAGAGCCTGACGAACTTTGACATTATCAAATGGGGTTTTTTCATTGTTGAATGCAATATAAGACACATTCATACCCGCTTGTTTGTGGAGCTTGATGTTAGGATCTTTCTCCATGGCAGCTAGGTCTGCCTGGTTGGGGAATTCAATTAAGTCACACTCGCCTTTTTGTAATTTGGCTGAACGGGTGGTGGCGTCTGGCACGATTTCGAGCAAGATTTGGTCGAAGTCAGCACGGCCGTTCCAGTAGTCCTTGTTGGTGAAGTAACGGGCTTTTTGATCCACTTGATAGCGGTCAAAGATAAATGGGCCTGTGCCGATTGGGGTGGTGTCGATTAACTCTGGTTTGCCTTGTTTGTTGGCAAATTCCGCATATTCAGCCGAGTAGATGGAGGTGAAGTCCATACCTAGGCTGGAGAGGAAGGTGGCATCAGGCTTGTTCAGGGTGATTTTCACATTGGCATCATCCACTTTTTCCACGGATTTCAAGAGCTTATCAAACTTCATGGAACGGAAGTATGGATAAGTAGCATTAGAAACCTTGTGGAAAGGGTGGTTAGGATCTAACTGGCGGTTGAAGGAGAAGACCACATCGTCCGCATTTAAATCACGGCTTGGTTTGAAATCCTTGTTGGCGTGGAATTTAACACCTTGACGGAGTTTGAAGTTATACTCAAGGCCATCTTCGCTGACCGTCCAGCTTTCTGCCAAGGCCGGCTCAATTTCAGTCGATCCACGTTTAAACTCAACCAACCGGTTATAAACCATTTGTGAACTGGCATTGTAAGACGTGCCATCCATCACCAGGACAGGGCTAAAGGCCTGTGGGGAACGCTGGGTGCAGTAGTGTAGGGTCTTGTCTGCGGCTTGGGCAGCGGTTGCAAATAAGAGTGACGCTGCAACAAAAGAAAGTTTTGTGGTTAATTTCATAAAGCCTCCAAATAGGGCAGGTAATGGAAAATTGACCTGAAGAATAGCGTTAAAGCTCGCTCTCTACAAGAACCAAAGGTGCGTTATTATAACCAAAAGTTATAAGCTCCGCCCCCTAACAAAAAGGCGATGAAATCTAATCCATCGCCCTTAAAATTAAACATTAAAACGGAAGTGCATCACATCGCCGTCTTGAACGATGTAGTCCTTGCCTTCCAAGCGCCATTTGCCGGCTTCCTTGGCTCCGGCCTCGCCCTTGTATTGCACGAAGTCGTCGTAGGCAATCACTTCAGCCCGGATAAAGCCCTTTTCAAAGTCGGTGTGGATAACAGCGGCTGCTTTTGGTGCGGTTGCCCCAACAGAGACTGTCCAAGCCCGTACTTCTTTTACGCCAGCGGTAAAGTAGGTTTGCAGATTCAGTAAAGCATAGCCTGCACGAATCACTCGGTTAAGGCCTGGCTCTTCAATGCCCAAGTCTTGCAAGAATTCGACCTTTTCTTCATCGTCTAATTCGGCAATTTCCGACTCAATAGCGGCACAAACTGGTACCACGACTGCCCCTTCTTTTTCGGCGATTTCACGCACGCGGTCTAGGTAAGGGTTGTTATCAAAGCCATCTTCATTAACATTGGCAATGTACATGGTTGGCTTGAGGGTGAGAAAGTTATAGCCCTTGATGGCGTGGAGTTCGTCCTTATCCAAACCAACGGAGCGGATCATGCCGGCATTTTCCAGCACAGGCAGGATTTTTTCCATGATAGACAGCTCAAACTTGGCTTCCTTATCGCCACCCTTGGCCCGTTTTTGCAGGCGTTGAATGGCCCGCTCGCAGGAGTCTAGGTCGGCCAGAGCCAATTCGGTGTTGATGGTGTCGATGTCGTCCAGCGGGTCGATCTTACCAGCAACATGGACAATATCATCGTTCTCAAAGCAACGCACCACATGGCCGATGGCATCGGTTTCACGAATATTGGCCAAGAACTTATTGCCTAGGCCCTCGCCCTTGCTAGCACCAGCTACTAAGCCTGCAATATCCACAAATTCCATGGTGGTTGGCAGGACACGTTCAGGCTTGACGATCTCCGCCAAGGCGTCTAAACGTGGGTCTGGCATAGGTACCACACCTGTGTTTGGTTCGATAGTACAGAACGGATAGTTGGCGGCTTCAATCCCCGCCTTGGTCAGTGCATTAAAAAGGGTAGATTTCCCAACATTAGGTAAACCCACGATACCACATTTAAATCCCATTTTATTTTCCTTTCATCTAAATTATTTGGATAGCGCCAGCCTCCAGGCTGGTGCTGATAAACTTGCTATAGGCACCAGCCTGGAGGCTGGCGCCATCATGTTTTGTTAGGCCTTAAAACCATTAAGCCGATTAGTCGCCTTAACCATGCCTTCGCTAAAAATCAGCTCAACACAGCGACTTGCCTCATCAACCGCCGCATCAATCAACCGCTGATCATCGGGAGAAGGCTTACCTAACACATAGTTAGACACCAAATTCCGGTCTCCCGGGTGGCCGATGGCAATCCGCACTCGGTAGAAGTTATTGTTATTGCCTAAGGCTGCAATAATGTCTTTAAGCCCATTATGGCCCCCGTGGCCACCGCCTTGTTTGATCTTGGCCACACCAGGGGGCAGATCTAACTCATCGTGAGCTACTAAGATTTCCTCAGGTTTGATCCGATAGAAATTGGCCAAGGCTCCGACCGCCTTACCACTTAGGTTCATAAAGGTGGTTGGAACCAAGAGGCGAACTTCTCCTGCCTGGGTGTTGATTTTGGCCAGCTTGCCAAAGAATTTGGGTTCCTCTTTGAGGCTGACACCATACATGCGGGCCAGTTCATTGATAAGCCATTCGCCAGCATTGTGGCGGGTGCCCTCATATTTGGCCCCTGGGTTGGCCAGGCCCACGATTAATTTAATTTGCGACACAGTTTTGCTCTCAAGACTAAAAGCCCCTATTGTAGGTAAAATTAGGTCTTTAGACAAGGCAACAAGCGGTGAGCTTTTTGCAGGTTTTTGCAAATAATGGCCCGCTTGTAGGCCTATTTATACTCCTATTTATACTCCTAAATCCGCCTCATTACCCCTTTCCTGCAACCAGTTCTTACGATCTTCCGAGCGTTTCTTGGCCAGGAGCATATCCATCAATTCAAAGGTGGAAGCATTTTCTTCGCTTTCAGCTTCTTCAAAAGTTAGCTGTACTAAACGGCGGGTATTAGGATCCATGGTGGTTTCCCGCAGTTGGGAAGGGTTCATCTCACCCAAGCCCTTAAAGCGTTGTACATCCACCTTGCCATTGAGGCTGGCCAGCCGTGCCAAGGTCGCTTCTTTTTCCTCCTCGTCTAGGGCGTAGTAAACCTCGTTCTTCTTGCCCTTTTCAAAGTTGATCCGATAAAGAGGCGGCATGGCCACATAAACATGGCCCTGGCGAACCAGGTTAGGGAAGTGGCGGAGGAAGAGGGCACAGAGCAGGGTGGCAATGTGCAGGCCGTCCGAGTCGGCATCGGCCAGGATACAGACCTTGCCATAACGCAGTTGGTTGAGATCGTCTGTGTGGGGGTCAATCCCCATGGCGATGGCGATGTTATGCACTTCTTCAGATCCTAAAACCTGTTCAGAAGCCACTTCCCAAGTGTTGAGGATCTTACCCCGCAGGGGCAGGATGGCTTGATAGTCCTTGTCCCGGGCCTGCTTGGCTGAACCGCCCGCAGAATCGCCCTCCACTAAAAATAGCTCGGTCTTGCTTAAATCTTGGGATAAACAATCTGCTAGTTTACCCGGCAGGGCAGGGCCGCTGACCAGTTTTTTCCGCACCACTTTCTTTTCATTTTTCAGGCGGTTTTGGGCTGAATTGATGGCCAGTTCTGCCAGCTGCTTGGCCACTTCCACATTTTGGTTGAGCCAGAGGCTAAAGCCGTCTTTGAGGGCTCCGGCCACATAGGCTGAGGCCTGGCGGGAGGAAAGTCTTTCCTTGGTTTGGCCGGCAAATTGCGGCTCCTGCATTTTAAGTGAAAGCACATAGGAACAGCGGTTCCAAACATCATCAGCCGCCAACTTGACCCCACGGGGCAGGAGGTTGTGAATATCACAAAATTCCGCCATGGCATTAAAAAGCCCCTGGCGTAGGCCATTGACGTGGGTGCCGCCTTGAGGCGTTGGAATAAGATTGACATAGCTTTCAGCCAAGAGCTCGCCCTCTGGCATCCAGCATAGGGCCCAGCTAACCGTTTCAGTTTCGCCTTTTAAATCACCAATAAAGGGTTTTTCGGGCAGGGTTTCATAGCCCTCTAGGGCCTCGGCCAAATAAGCGGCCAGGCCATCTTCATAGAACCAGGTTTCCTCATTCTTGTTGATCTTATCGACAAAGATGATCTTAAGTTTAGGGCAGAGCACCGCCTTGGCCTTGAGCAGGTGGCGGAGGCGGCTGACCGAGAACTTGGCTGAATCAAAGTATTTGGCGTTAGGATAGAAGCGAACCGTCGTGCCAGTCTGGCGTTTGGGGCAGGTGCCGACCACGGTCAATTCTTCCACCTTGGCCCCGTTTTCAAAGGCAATGGCATAGACCTGCCCGCCCCGTTTTACGCTGACTTCTACCCGAGAAGAGAGGGCATTAACCACCGAGATCCCCACCCCGTGCAGGCCGCCTGAAAAGTTGTAATTTTGGTTGGAAAACTTACCGCCTGCATGCAGCTTGGTTAGGATCAGTTCCACACCCGAGATCTTTTCTGTGGAGTGAATATCCACCGGCATACCCCGGCCGTTATCAATGACTTCCAAGGAGTTATCTTCATGCAGGATCACATCGATCTGGGTAGCAAAGCCGGCCAGGGCCTCATCGACACTGTTATCAATGACCTCTTGGCCTAAATGGTTGGGGCGGGTGGTATCGGTGTACATGCCCGGTCGAAGTTGCACCGGCTCCAGATCTTTTAAAACGGTAATTTCATCAGCACCATAACGCTTTTCGGTCATTGGGGTCTTCTCTCTTAACACAATGTAAATAAAAACAGTATATTCTAGCGAATTCAGCCAAGGGCGACAATCTTTTCTGCAAAATTGGCAAAATCTCCAGTGGGATGCCCAAAAAAGATCCGAACTTATGGTTGGGCTTACAGCCAATTTTTCTATCCACACGGCCTGTGGATAAGTCTGTGGAATAGTCTTTTGAAAGTGTCCTCTCGCTTGATTTTATCGGGATCTTTACAGTCTTGTTTCAGTTGATTGCAAAATATCTTATCCTTATTTTTCAATATCTTATGATTTTTCTAGCAAAATTTCTCAAAAGCCTGAAAATATTTTTTGCAAGTGTTTTTACACAAAATTTTGTAAAAATTTTAGGCTAACAAGCGGTGTCAAAACGGCGATTTTTTGCAAGCCAGTCTTCCTTTAGCTATTAAAGCTTTTTCAACAAAAAACACTAGCCTTTTTCCTGCCATTCGTCTATAATCTCGCCCGTTTTTTATCTCTAAAAAACATTCACTTTTATTTTACGAAAACACATACATACTGTTGAGAATAATCGGGGTGCTGAATTTCAGTCGGTTATTTGGGTATGTAGAGGCTAAACCCCGCCCACTTCAGACAAAAAGTTGGGCATTTTTAATAGGAAAATTTAAAATGGCACAAGTTTCTATGCTAGATATGTTGAACGCAGGCGTTCACTTTGGTCACCAAACTCGTTACTGGAACCCGAAAATGAAACCATTCATTTTTGGTGCTCGCAACGGTGTTCACATCATCAACCTAGAAAAAACCCTTCCACTGTTCAACGAAGCCCTTGCGGAATTAACCCGTGTTGCTAGCAACAACGGTAAGATTCTTTTCGTTGGTACAAAACGTGCCGCTTCTGATGCAGTGAAAGCTGCTGCTATCGAAGCTGGTCAATTCTACGTTAACCACCGTTGGTTAGGTGGTATGTTGACTAACTGGAAAACTGTTCGTCAATCAATCAAACGTTTAAAAGATTTAGAAGCTCAAACTCAAGACGGTACTTTTGAGAAAATCACCAAAAAAGAAGCCTTAATGCGTACCCGTGAGCTTGAGAAATTAGAATTAAGCCTTGGTGGTATTAAAGATATGAACGGCTTGCCTGATGCTATCTTTGTTATCGGTGCAGACCACGAGCATATCGCCATCAAAGAAGCCAACAACCTTGGTATTCCAGTTATCGCTATCGTTGATACCAACTCAACTCCAGATGGCGTAAACTACGTTATCCCAGGTAACGATGACGCAACCCGTGCTATCCAACTTTACCTCAACGCTGCAGTAGCGGCTGTTAAAGAAGGTAAGGGTGCTGAAGCAGTTGCTGCTGAAGCCTTCCAAGCTGAAGAAGCTGCTGAGTAATCGTTATTAAGGCAACGCTGCCCTTAAATCACGGAAGCAGGGGCAACCCCTGCTTTCTTTTTTCTTATCTACCAAATTCTGAGGATTAAAAAATGGCTGAAATCACAGCATCATTAGTAAAAGAACTTCGTGAACGTACTGGCGCAGGCATGATGGAATGTAAAAAAGCCTTGGTTGAAGCGAACGGCGACATCGAATTAGCCATCGACAACATGCGTAAATCAGGCCAAGCCAAAGCGGCTAAGAAAGCTGGCCGTGTAGCTGCTGAAGGTGTGATCCTTGCCCGTATCGCAGCTGGTTTCGGTGTGCTTGTTGAAATGAACTGCGAAACTGACTTCGTAGCCAAAGACGCAGGCTTTGTTGGCCTTGCTAACGAAGTAGCTGATTTTGCCGCTGCCAACAAAGGTACTACTATCGAAGCCCTTCAAGCCCAATTTGAAGAAAAACGTGCTGCTTTAGTTGCTAAGATCGGTGAAAACATGAACATCCGTCGTGTTCAATACCTTGAAGGCGAGGTTATCGCTCAATACTTACACGGTGCGAAAATCGGTGTGTTAGTAGCCGGTCAAGGTTCTGAAGAAGAACTTAAGAAAGTAGCAATGCACGTTGCCGCTTCTAAACCAGAATTCGTAAACCCTGAAGATGTATCTGCTTCTGTGGTTGAGCACGAGCGTCAAATCCAAATCGAAATCGCCATGAACTCTGGTAAACCAAAAGAAATCGCAGAGAAAATGGTTGAAGGCCGTATGAAGAAATTCACTGGTGAAGTTTCTCTAACAGGTCAGCCATTCGTAATGGATCCATCCCAATCTGTAGGCGACTACCTCAAGTCAGTAGGTACTTCAGTTTCTAACTTCATCCGTTTAGAAGTGGGTGAAGGTATCGAGAAAGTTGAAGAAGATTTCGCTGCTGAAGTGGCTAAAATCACTGGCGGTAACGCTTAAGATTTTCTCAACTTTTCCAGAGCAGGCCTAAGTGCCTGCTTTTTTTGTGACCTAGATCAGAGCTTTTTGCCCCATTTGGCGTAAAATATACCCATCTTCTCCCTCCTTCATTTTTGGTATGCAGTTCAACCAACATCATTGTAAAATCAATTTTGCCGCAGGTTTAGTGGTCTTTCTTGTCGCCCTGCCACTTTGTTTGGGCATTGCCCTAGCTTCAGGCGCCCCACCGCTGTCAGGCATTGTGTCTGGCATTATTGGTGGCATTATTATTGGCTTCTTAAGCTCTTCCCATATTAGCGTATCAGGCCCTGCGGCCGGCCTGGCAGCCATTGTTTTTATGGCCATTCAGCAACTGGGTTCCTTTGAACTCTTTCTCTGTGCCGTGGTGATTGCCGGTGCCCTACAGCTGCTCCTGGGCCTCTTGCGGGCGGGCAGTATCGCTGAATATATTCCCATTGCGGTGATTGAAGGGATGCTGGCAGGCATTGGGGTGATCATTGTCTTTAAACAGCTGCCTTATGCCCTAGGTATCAGCCACTTAGCGGATATTCATCACCTACATTGGGGGGCAGCTATTATCGCTCTGATTTCTCTAGCCATTTTGATTGTTTGGGAAAAAGTGCCTGTGCTGGCTAGGTTAAAATTGCTGCCTTCCGCCCTGTTTGCGGTGTTGGTTGCTATTTTGCTCAACTTTTTTTGGCAACAAGCGGGCAGTTTTCTTGAAGTTTCTGCAAATCAGCGGGTCAATCTGCCCATTCCTGACCACTGGCAGGATCTGACCTCCCTGCTTGCCTTCCCTAACCTAAAAGGCTTTTTTCTTCCTGAAACCTGGATAACCGGGGTGACCATTGCCATTGTGGCCTCGCTTGAAACCCTGCTTTGTATTGAGGCTTCTGACCGCATCGACCCCTATCGCCGCATTACCGACAATAATCAAGAACTCAAGGCTCAAGGCATCGGCAATATGGTCTGTGGCTTGATTGGTGGCCTGCCGGTGACTTCGGTAATTGTGCGTTCTTCCGCCAATGTAACGGCAGGTGCAACCCATAAAACCGCCACCATCACCCACGGGGTTCTGCTCTTGATTTGTGTTTTGAGTATGCCCTTGGTTCTCAACCAAATCCCCCTTGCTGCCTTGGCGGCCGTACTCATTTTG
Organism: Pasteurellaceae bacterium RH1A; assembly: GCA_012221805.1. Lineage (NCBI taxonomy): Bacteria > Pseudomonadati > Pseudomonadota > Gammaproteobacteria > Pasteurellales > Pasteurellaceae > Pasteurellaceae bacterium RH1A. Next base: position 933,949 of record CP015195.1, read on the forward strand.
GTGGGCTATAAACTGGCCAAGCCCCAAACCTTACTCCACTTTTGGCACAAGGGGCCTTATCAATTTGTACCGTTCTTGGCCACCATGCTGGCGGTGGTTTGCCTTGATCTCCTCAAGGGCGTGGGTATTGGCCTGCTGATTAGCGTGTTCTTTATTTTGCAGGGCAATATGAAACGGGCTTATTATTTGAGCCGTGAGGAATTAGAAAATGCCCATGAAATCACCCTAGACCTGGCTGAAGAGGTGTCCTTTCTTAACAAGGCCGCCATTAAAAAGACCCTGAAAAATATTCAGCCCAAGAGCAAGCTCATTATCAATGCCCAACGGACGTCCTATATTTCAACCGATGTGCTGGAGTTGATCGAAGATTTTATCAACTACACAGCCAAGGAAAGGGAAATTCAGGTGGAGATCTTGGGCTTCAAACACCATTACGACAAGAAACAGGCCAGCCATATCCATATCGGCCACCGAGGGCGTTTGTAAAGCGGAGATGCAAAAAAGCGGCCAATTCTGACCGCTTGTTTTACTTATTCAAGGGCTTGAGCTGATAGCTTAAAGCCTCTTTTTCTACCTTAAAAAGCAAGTCAATATTAGGGTGCTTGCCCACATTTTCCTTGGCGTCTGCCACATGTTCAGCAAACCACTCCAGCCCTTGACAAGCGGCGGTTTTATCCAATTTATTTGCAAATTTCTCTGCCAGGGTGTTGTAGAGTTTGAGTGATCCAAGTTTGCCCTCAATAGCGGGGATATGGTGAACCACCTCGCCCTGTTCGTTGAGTACATCTAAGCCAGAAAGATGCTCAATGGCGGGAAAAGTGGCTAAATAGTCTTTAAATTGCATGGTTTCTCCTTGATACAAATAAGGGCGGGAAACCGCCCTTGGGTTGATTAGAATTTGTAGGTGAGGTTACCCGTTACACGGCGGCCTTCGCCACGGTAGCAGTAGCTTGCATCACATGCACTAACATATTTCTTGTTGGCAAGGTTAGAGGCATTAACCTGAACAGCCCAGTTTTGGTTAATATCATATTTGGCCATAAGATCTACCAAAGTATAGGCAGGGACATATTCCGTTGCTGTGGTTGAACCATTGGTTGATGAACCCACATAACGAACGCCAGCTCCCACTTTTAAGCCTGCTAAAGCAGTATCATTAAAGGCATAATTGACAAAGGCTGAATAGGTATGGCGAGGGTAAATAGCCTTTCTTACCTTTTCTGTGCCTGTTGTGGTTGCCTTCATGTAGGTATAGGCAAGAGTGGTTGAGAGATTGTCTGTGATATTTAAATCAGTTTGAACCTCAACCCCTTTGCTATTAGCCTTACCTGTTTGTACCTGGTATTGGTAGCCAGGCAAGCTTACTAGGGCATTTTTCTCTTCTAGATCAAAGTAGGCAAGAGAGAATTGACCATTGACAAAGGATGGCAGGTATTTAAAGCCGACTTCGTGCTGTCTGGATTCGTATGGCTTGTAGTTATAGACATTGCCAGCACTATCAACTGCCCCTTCAAGCGGGCGGAAGGCTTCGGAGTAGTTATAGAATGGAGCCAGGCCTAGATCTGTAACATACATAAGGCCACCAGAAAGGCTGGTGTGGTTAGTATCGAAACCTGTTGATTGTGCACCACCGTAGAAATACTCACCCTTAGCGTAGTCACGTCTTGCCCCTAAATTGACAATCAACTTATTGTCCAAGCGGAATTGATTTTGCACATATACACCCAACTGACGGCTTTTGTTGAGAGAACCTGTTGTGTTGGTCATCTCTAAGCTTGGGTATGGGCCATAAATATTGCTAATTGCTGCACTTGGATAGGCTACATCAGATGGGTTTTTGGCGTGGGTGTAGTCAGAACCCACGGTTAGAATATTCTCAATCCGATCAGTCTTCCACTCTTTAGAAATACGGTTATCGACCGTATGGGTGAAAATTTTACCCTTAATTTGTAGGCCAGATAGGATCACGCCCATGCCCCAGGCACTAAAGTCTGCGTAAGAGCCAGAAAATTGATCCTTGTTACTGTAGGTATATTTGTAGCTGGAATTAAATTTCCAGCCATCACCAAATTTATGGGTAAATTCATAGCCTGCTGTCATTTGATTACGACGCATGTATTCGTCCATATTTTGGGCAAAGTTGGTGCGTGGTGAAAGTGATTTAGCGAGAGCAACGGTTTGTGGGAAGAAGCCTGATGATGGCACACCACTGTCATGCTGGATGCTGGCTAGAATGGTTAAATTGGTTTTATCGCTAATATCCCAAGACAGACTAGGGGCGAAGTAGTAGGCGTCTAAGTAGCTGCCCTTTGGTTCACCATCACGGCGGAGGTAGTCACCCACCACACGAAAGCGGAGGTTATCGGCTAAGGCATGGGTGTAGTCACCTGCAATACCACGCTCATTGCGGTTGCCCAGAGTAACCTTTAACTCACCTTTGCCAACCTGATCTTTATGAGGGCGCTTGCTGATAAGGTTGATGATACCACCTGAATTGGCTGTACCGTAGGTTAAAGAATCAGCTCCCTTAACCACTTCTACGCTTTCTAGGCCATACATATTCGGTTGCCAGTGGTAGAAGCCGAAGGTATACATTTGTGTACCATCAATGCGTACCGTTGGTTCAAAGCCACGAACCCGAATCCAGGTGTTGGTGTCAAGATCGCCCCCATAAGGCTGGCTCAACATACCGGCTTCATAGCGACCAATTTCATCCGCCTGTTGATAGTTCTTCTCTGCAATCTGTTCACTCGTGATGACAGCAACTGATTTTGGATCTAAATAATCCACCTTGCCAGCCTTGGCTACAGAGCCAACAACACTGATTTCATCAAGTTGCTCTGTTTCATTTGCCATCACGGGCATGGTTGCTAAAGCCACCGCAGAGGCAACTGCTGAATAAATAAAGTTTTTTTTCATTTGGATAATCCTAAGTAATAAGAAATTTTATTGCCCGTAGGGTGGGCATCCTTGCTCACCATTGCGATATTGTTTAAACGGTGGGCAGGGATGCCCACCCTACTGAGCAAATTAAACCTTCCGCACCGTCACTAAAAAGTAGGTGCCACCGATTAAGGTTGCGACCAAACCTGCTGGGACTTCGTAGGGAAAGAGCATTTGGCGGCCAAGCCAGTCAGCAAAGATCATAATAAGGCTTCCGAGTAGGGCTGAAACCCATAATTGCTGATGGGCCTTGGTCACGCCTAAGAACCTTGCCAAATGAGGCACCAGTAAGCCGATAAAACTTAAGGGGCCGATAATCAAGGTGGCAAGGGCGGTAAGGAGGGCACTGAAGAGAATCAATGTCCAACGCACCTGTTTTAAGTTTAAGCCGAGGGCCTGGGCGACTGTGGCTTGCAGGGCCAAGACTTCCAGCCAGCGGCTAAAAATTAAGCTGGTTAAAAATAACATGATGGCCAAGCCCAAGAAGGGCAGGGCATAGCTACTTTCTAAAGCCTGGGTAGAGCCTGATGTCCAAGCAATTAATTGTGAGGCCCGTGGGTCGCCGCTGGCAATGGCGATCCGCTGCAAGGTGTCAAAGAGGGCCGAGAGGCTGATCCCGGTTAGCAAGACCTTTTCAGGCAACATACCGCTTTTTTGGTTGATGGCTGAAAGCACGAGTAAGGCTAAAAAGGCCCCGCTAATTCCGGCCAGCCAGAAAATGCTTGGCTCATTGGCCGAAAAGAGGAAGAGCACTGCCAAGATCCCCATGGATGTACCTGACGATACACCCAATAATTCAGGGCTGGCCATGGGGTTGAGGGTCAGGCGTTGTAGCAATACACCTGCGGTGGAGAGCAAAATGCCCACCGCCATGGCCACCCAAACCCGGGGTGAACGGAGCTCAAAGAGATCTTGGCTGAAATTTAGGTTCCAACCCTGGCCGTTTTTGCCCAAGGTTAGGGCTAAAAAGACGGATAAGATCAGGCCTAGAGCCAAAACAAGCGGCAGGATTTTAGGCATTTTTTGCAATTCAGCCTTAGCATTTTCCGTAACCCGCCCGCTATTACCCAAGGCCCTAAACATAAGCCATAAGAGCAGGGGTGTGCCCAGTAAGGCCGTTACTGCCCCTGTTGGCAAGTTGATGCCCTGGGCCAGGCTGAGAATTTGCAGGGCCAGATCGGTGACTGAGAGTAGGAGGGAGCCGGCTAAAAAGGCGCCAATCAACTGCCCCTTAAAGGTACGGACACCCATTTGCCGCACTAGCGTTGCCGAAGCCAGGCCGACAAAGCCTAGCATGCCTACGGCACTCACCACAGCGGCGATCAGATAGGCACTCACCGCAATGCCGATAAAACGTAACTTGCCTACTGGCACCCCCAGGCTTTGGGCATTGCTGTCATTGAGCGATAAAATACTAAAAGGACGGATTAACAAGGCGATAATCAGCAGGCACGGCAGCATATTGAACAATAAAATCTGGCTGTCCCGCCAGCTTTCCTGCACCAGCGATCCTGCCCCCCACTGGGCCAGCCCCCGGCTCTCTTCAGGGTAAAACAACATGATCATAGAGCTAAAGGAGCCAAAATAGAGATTGACCACCAGGCCGGCCAAGATGAGCAAAAGCGGCGACATGGTTTTTCGCCAGGCTAGGCTGATAACCAAGATCAAGCTCAAGCCCGCCCCGAGCAGGGCAATCATACTTGAGCCATTTTCCAGCCAGCTAGGGGTAAAAAGGGTGGCTAAAAAGAGGGTAAACTGAGCACCGCTGCTAATGCCCAAGGTGTTATCAGAGGCCAGCGGATTGTTCATCACCTGTTGTAAAAGCAGGCTGGAAAAGCCTAAGGTTCCGCCTGCTAAAATGGCCATGGCCACCCGGGGCAGGCTGTAGCTTTGGATTAAGAGCAGATCGAAATTGTCGCTCGGCAGAAAGAGATCCCAAGGGGAAGCCGTGCTAGGCAACTGAACCTGGACCAAATAGGCAAAGAGCCCGGCAAAGCAAGCAGTTAAAATCAGGGCAAAACTTACAAAGGAACGGTTTACCATGCTTCACCTCCATTTTGTAGCCCATTTGAAAGCACTTCGGCAAACCGCAGGGCAGAAGGCAGGCCGCCGAAGGTCCAAACCGCAGGCAGGACCAGCGGATCTTGGGCCAGAGGCAGATGCTGCCAGAGGGTATTGTATTTGAGAGCTGTGCCAATATTGGCTGGATAGGGCTTGACCACCACCAAACGGCTCTTGGCCGGCAGTTTGGCCAGTTGGGTGACCTCAATATTTTCCGTTCCCCACATATTGTGCGAGCCCTGCCAGGCATTTTCAAAACCGAGCTGATCCAAAATAGCACCAAAGGGGCTGTTTTTAGCATAAATCCGCAAGTGGCGGCTGTCGGCAAACTGAACCAGGGCAATAGGGCGATCGGTAAAGGGGGCGACAAGCGGTTTAAGTTGGGCCATTTTTTGCGAAAAGTCCGCAATTAACTGCTGGGCAGCTTGGAGCTTGCCCACATAGTCGGCAATCTCTTGGGTGGCAGCCAGCACATTGAGCCAGCTATCGCCCTCTTTATAGAAATCCACGATCTTGACCTGGGCGAACTTCTCCAAGATAGGCGTGTTGGCCGCATAAAAGGAGGAGTTGATAAAGTGCAGGGGCTGGTGCTTGGTCTCTGTTTGTAGGGCTAAAATCTGCTCGGGGTTGGGCTGGTTGCGTAGGCCCAGATCGAACTGGGTGGCCAGTTTTGGCTCCTTGACCCAGCGGTCGTAGCCGGCCAGATCGCCCACGGCCAGTGGTTCCTCCCCTAGGGCGACTAGGGTTTCGGCGACTGTCCAGTCTAGGGTGGCGATAGATTTGGCTTGGGTAAGGGAAGAGCCTGTCAAGAGTGATAAAAGCACGAACAAAGTCCCCAGTGTAACTTTCGCTCCCCCTGCTTGCGGGGGAGCTGCCGAAGGCTGAGGGGGGAAGTTTCTCCCCCCTCCCTAGCCCTCTCCCGCAAGCGGGGGAGGGGATTTTATGTAGCAAGCGGGTCAATTTTTGGAAAAACTTACACATCATCAAAAAAAACTCACTGGTCGATCACATTCTGGGTGCTTAATCACATTCAGATCAATGCCGTAAATGGCCTTGAGCGAAGGCGGGTTGATAATGGCCTGACTGTCTCCTTGGGATAATAATTTGCCACTGTGAAGGGCAACCAGTTCATCGCAAAAACGGGAGGCCAGGTTGATGTCGTGAATCACAATAATCACCCCCAAATTGAGCTCCCGGCTAAGTTTTTGGATGAGTTGCATCACCTCCACCTGATGGGCAATATCTAGCGGAGCCAGGGGTTCATCCAGCAGTAAGAATTTGCTTTGTTGGGCAAGCAACATGGCCAGCCAAATGCGGGAGCGTTCCCCGCCTGAGAGCACATCAACCAGTTGATGGGCAAATTTTTCGGTGTGGGTGAGGGCTAGGGCTTGATCGATGGCCTTTCTATCTTCTTCTGTTTGGCGACCAAATAAGCCATTCCAGGCATAACGTCCCATGGCTATCAGCTCACGGGCGGTGAGTTGGGTGGCGGTGGGTAAGTGCTGCGGCAAATAGGCCACTTGCTTGGCAAAGTCACGGCTAGACCAAGCCTCTAAGGGCTTATGGTCAAAGCAAATCTGCCCAGAAGAAAGGGGCTGTTGGCGGGCCAGGAGCTTAATGAGGGTGGATTTTCCCGAACCGTTATGCCCAATGAGGCCATAGACCTTGCCCTGTTCAAAGGTCAGCGAAACAGGGTGCAAGAGGGTTCTGTTGGGAATGGTGAATGAGGCATTGGTTAGGGTAAACACAAGAAGCTCCAAAAATAAAAACGCTGCATTCTAGATGAAATTTATTCTTATTTAAAGGGCGGCTGGTCAATATTTACCTATATATACAAATATCTTGGAAGTAGGACTAAATCGGTTTAGTTATTGGGGAGAGGATAGGGAGAAAGATATAAAAAAGCAGAGATTGCTCTCTGCTTTTTGTGAACGAAAATAAAATTAACGTTTTGAGTATTGTGGACGACGACGTGCTTTGTGTAAACCCACTTTCTTACGTTCAACGCGACGGGCGTCACGAGTAACGAAGCCAGCGGCACGCAATGCAGGACGTAAAGTCTCATCGTATTCCATTAAAGCGCGTGTAATACCGTGACGGATTGCACCAGCTTGACCAGAAATACCACCACCTTTAACAGTGATGTAGAGGTCTAATTTATCAGTTAATTCAACCAATTCTAAAGGCTGACGAACAACCATGCGGGCTGTTTCACGGCCGAAGTAAACTTCTAAAGAACGTTGGTTGATAGTGATGTTACCACTGCCCGGTTTGATAAATACACGAGCTGAAGAGCTTTTGCGGCGACCTGTGCCGTAGTTTTGATTCTCTGCCATTTTATTGCCTCGTGATTAAATATCTAAAACTTGTGGTTGTTGTGCTGCGTGATTGTGCTCTGCACCTGCATACACTTTTAACTTACGGAACATTGCACGACCTAATGGGCCTTTTGGCAACATACCTTTAACCGCAATTTCAATCACTGCTTCAGGGCGGCGAGCGATCATTTCTTTGAAGGTTGCATCTTTGATACCACCTACATAGCCAGTGTGCCAGTAGTAGATTTTATCGTCAGCTTTTTTACCTGTTACAGCAACCTTGTCTGCATTGATAACGATGATGTAATCACCTGTATCAACGTGTGGAGTATATTCAGCTTTGTGTTTACCACGAAGACGACGTGCTAATTCAGTAGCTAGACGACCTAAGGTTTTACCTGTCGCATCAACTACATACCAGTCGCGTTGTACCGTTTCTGGTTTTGCTACAAAAGTTTTCATTAATTTAAATACCAATAATAAAAAAGTTTAACCCAGTGCTAAAAAGCACTACCTAATGTTAGAAACTAACCCCTTCGAGTTCTTCTAACCAACTTGTTCGGCGGGAAAACCAAACAAAAAACAGGGTGGACGGATTATACAGATAAATTGCCTAAAAATCTAACGCTTTTTGTGGGAAATGTGAAATTTGCAGGAAATATCAAAAAATTGACCGCTTGTTGCAAAATTTGCTTCTCAAAAAATCTGGAAAATGGTAAAAAAGAGGCGACTTATTCACCTAAAGGGGGAAATTATGGAAACCATCACGACCACCAATGTTTGGATTATTGCCGCCATTGCCTTTATTATCGGGCTTTTCGCAGGCTATATTGTTTTGCGAGCCACCAAGGGCAGTGTGCAAAAACAGTTACAGTTGGAAGCGGACTTAAAAGCCACCAAGGCCAAGGTTGAGGAACAAAAAGTCCAACTTGAGCAACATTTTTCACAAAGTGCCGATTTATTGGCAACCTTAGCCGCCGACTATAAAAAACTCTACACCCATTTGGCCAAGAGCTCTGAGCAGCTTCTGCCTGATGCTGCCAAGCAGATTGAGTTTTTCAAGCAAGAGCAGTTGGTACAGAAATCTGTTGAAAAAGACCAACCTAAGGATTACTCAGAAGGTTCATCTGGCCTTTTAAAACAACAATAAATCTTTCCAAAACAAAGGGCTTTCATCTGAAAGCCCTTTTTCTTACTTAGATGTTACTGCAAGATAACAAACATATTTGACCCATCACGAACGATGTTCAGGGCCACGACAGACGGTTTTTGCTCCAAGGCCTTGCGCAGCTGGCTGATGTTATCGACCTTGGTGCGGTTTACACCAATAATCACATCGCCCTTTCTTAAGCCTCGCATTTCAGCCTGGCTGGCTCGTTCAATCTCTGAAATTTCCACGCCCTTCACGCCCTTGCTATCGAAGTTGCTGTAGCGGGCGCCCTTGAGGTTAGGGATCAGGTCTTGGGCCGAGGTTTGGCTTTGCTCGTCAGATTGGAGGGTGACCTTGGCCTTTTCAGCCTTGCCGTCACGCAGGTAGGTCAGCTCAATTTCTTTGCCTACACCTGAGGTGGCCACCTTGGCCCGCAGTTCGCTGAAGCTGGCAATGCGTTTGCCGTTGATTTCAGTGATCACATCGCCTGCCTTAATGCCTGCTTTGGCCGCCGCAGAGTTTGGTAAAACCTCGCTCACAAAGGCCCCTTGTTGGGCATCCACATTAAATTCCTTGGCCAAGTCAGCATTGAGTTCGCCACCCTTGATGCCTAACATTCCCCGCTTAACTTCGCCAAATTCTAAGATTTGTTGAACCAGATTGTTGGCCATATTGCTTGGAATGGCAAAGGCGATGCCCGCATTGCCGCCACTTGGGGAAAGAATGGCAGTATTAATTCCGATCAGTTCACCTTTTAGGTTGATGAGTGGGCCGCCAGAGTTACCCTGGTTGATGGCTGCATCGGTTTGAATGTAGCTTTCATAGCCCTGATCGCTGTAGCCTGTTGAACGGCCAAGGGCTGACACAATGCCCGAAGTCACGGTTTGGCCCAGGCCGAATGGGTTGCCGATGGCCAGGGTGAAATCGCCCACCCGCAAGCTGTCCGAGTCGGCAATTTTTATCTCGGTCAGGTTTTTCGGGTTTTCGATTTGAATGAGGGCCACATCTGAAAGTGGGTCGCTGCCGACTAATTTGGCCTTAAATTCACGGCCGTCTTCAAGTTTGACGGTGATCTTATCCGCCCCGTCAATCACATGGTTATTGGTGATGGCATAGCCTTTTTCGGCATTGATGATGACACCTGAACCCTGGCCACGGAACTGGCGAGGGCTGTTGCTACGGTCGCCAAAGACATCAGGGCCGAAGAAGAACTCAAATTCATCAGGGATTTGTGAACGGCGGGAACGTTGATCTACCTTGGTTTTGCCCTCCACCACAATGCTGATTACCGCAGGTTTTACCTGCTCAAGCATAGGGGCTAGGCTTGGCATTTCTTGGCCATTGCCTAAAAAAGGCAGGCTGGCCTGGCTGCTGGTTGCAAAGCTGGCCACACCAAGGCCTAAAACAAGGGAGGTTAAAAGGGATTTTTTTAATGTTTTGGTCATAGGGTTTCCTTATAAAATCAGGTTAATTTGTGGAGCTTAAGACAAGATTTTTATACATCAGTTCGAGAAAAGATATGTAAAAGATGTGTAAAAGACATATAAAAGAGGTAAAACAGGTGAAAATTTACTCGTCTTGGCTTTTGCTTTTCAACCCTCTCAAGTTCAGGTAAAATTGCCCGATTATTTTCTGACAAGCGGTTGAGTTTTTGCAAAAACTTGCAAATATTCGACCGCTTGCAGCCCTTAACTCTTAGCAATAGGACATTTCTTGCCCTTATGAATATGAAGAACATTCGTAACTTTTCGATTATTGCCCACATTGACCACGGTAAATCGACCCTGTCTGACCGCCTGATTCAAACCTGCGGCGGCCTGTCTGACCGTGAAATGGAAGCCCAGGTCTTGGACTCTATGGATCTGGAGCGTGAACGTGGCATTACCATCAAGGCCCAAAGCGTAACCCTTAACTACAAGGCCAAAGACGGCGAAACCTATCAACTCAACTTTATTGACACCCCAGGCCACGTGGACTTTTCCTATGAGGTTTCTCGCTCCCTGGCTGCCTGTGAAGGAGCACTATTGGTGGTGGATGCCGGCCAAGGCGTAGAAGCCCAGACACTTGCCAACTGCTATACGGCCATTGAAATGGACTTGGAGGTGGTGCCGATTTTAAACAAGATCGACCTGCCAGCCGCCGATCCAGAGCGGGTAGCCGAAGAGATTGAAGACATTGTTGGCATTGATGCCATGGAAGCCGTGCGTTGTTCAGCCAAAACAGGCGTGGGGATTGAGGATGTGCTTGAAGAGATCGTAGCCAAGATCCCCGCCCCTGAAGGCGATCCTGAAGCCCCATTGCAGGCCTTGATTATCGACTCCTGGTTCGACAACTACTTGGGCGTGGTTTCCTTGGTGCGGGTTAAAAACGGTACGTTGCGTAAGGGCGACAAAATTAAAGTGATGTCCACGGGCCAATCTTATAATGTGGATAGACTGGGTATTTTCACCCCGAAACAAGTCGATACTACCGAACTCAATTGCGGCGAAGTGGGCTGGGTGGTTTGTGCTATTAAAGACATCTTGGGTGCACCAGTGGGCGATACCATCACCCACCACCACAAGCCTGCCGAAGAAGTGCTGGCTGGTTTTAAAAAGGTTAAGCCACAGGTTTATGCTGGCCTCTTCCCAATTAGCTCTGATGATTATGAAGCCTTCCGTGATGCTCTGGGTAAACTCAGCCTGAACGATGCCTCCCTTTTCTATGAGCCAGAAAACTCAACCGCCCTAGGCTTCGGCTTCCGCTGTGGCTTCTTGGGCCTGCTCCATATGGAAATTATCCAGGAGCGTTTGGAGCGGGAATACGACTTAGACCTGATTACCACTGCCCCAACCGTAGTTTATGAGGTGGTGCAAACCAATGGCGAAACGGTTTATGTGGACAGCCCGTCCAAGTTGCCACCAATCAGCAATATTGCGGAAATCCGTGAGCCAATTGCTGAATGTAATATGCTGGTGCCGCAGGAATACCTGGGCAATGTGATTACCCTCTGTGTGGAAAAACGGGGCGTGCAAACCAATATGGTTTACCACGGCAACCAAATTGCTCTAACCTATGAAATCCCAATGGGGGAAGTGGTCTTAGACTTCTTCGACCGCCTCAAGTCCACCTCCCGTGGCTATGCCTCCTTGGATTATGGCTTCAAGCACTTCCAGGCAGCCGATATGGTGCGGGTGGATATTATGATCAACGGCGACCGAGTGGATGCGCTTGCTCTTATCGTACATAAGGACAACGCCCAGTATCGTGGCCGTGAATTGGTGGAAAAAATGAAGGAGCTGATCCCTCGCCAGCAATTTGACATCGCCATCCAGGCTGCCATTGGCAACCACATTATTGCCCGTTCAACCGTGAAACAGCTGCGTAAGAACGTATTGGCCAAGTGTTACGGCGGTGACGTCAGCCGTAAGAAGAAACTCTTACAGAAACAAAAAGAGGGTAAGAAACGGATGAAGTCCCTGGGTAACGTGGAAGTGCCGCAAGAGGCCTTCCTGGCTATCCTGCACGTTGGAAAAGACTAGGTTTTCTGTTTTTTGATAGGCACAAGCCTTTTGCTTGTGCTTTTTTTATGGGCGGAACTTTATCTTTTGATGGCGCCAGCCTCCAGGCTGGTGCCTTATATATCAATGAGTTATCAGCACCAGCCTGGGGGCTGGCGCTATCTTAGGTAGTCGCTATCGGTAAAAAAGCACCAGTCTGGCCCTATCTTAGCCTTATCTCATTACAACAAAAAAAGCCCCTTTACGGGGGCTTGGTTCACTTCTTGTATATTATTGTAATTCAGCACGCAATTTCTTGGTAACATCCACCATCACTTGCAACTGCTCGATGGTTTCCTTCCAACCACGGGTTTTGAGGCCGCAGTCTGGGTTTACCCAGAGGCGTTCTTTCGGCACAACTTTCAAGGCCTTGCGGAGTAGGTGCTCGATTTCTTCAGCCGTTGGTACACGTGGGCTGTGGATGTCGTACACGCCAGGGCCGATGTCGTTCGGGTATTTGAAATCACCAAAGGCGGTTAAGAGTTCCATATCTGAACGTGAGGTTTCAATGGTGATCACGTCCGCATCTAGGCCGGCAATGGCTGGCAGGATGTCGTTGAACTCGGAGTAACACATATGGGTGTGGATTTGAGTGTCGTCCTGCACACCCATATAGCTTAAACGGAAGGCTTCGCCTGCCCATTGCAAATAAGCGTCCCAATCTGCCCGCTTGAGTGGCAAGCCTTCACGGATGGCTGGCTCATCAATTTGAATCACCTTGATACCCGCTTTTTCCAGATCTAACACTTCATCAGACAGGGCCACGGCGATTTGCTTACACACGATTGAACGTGGAATATCGTTGCGGACGAAAGACCATTGCAGAATCGTCACAGGGCCCGTCAACATCCCCTTCATCACCTTCTTGGTCAGACTTTGAGCATAGGCAGACCAGCGAACGGTCATTGGCTCTGGGCGAACCACATCGCCGTAAATCACAGGCGGTTTCACGCAGCGGGAACCGTAGCTTTGTACCCAGCCGAACTTGGTGAAGGCAAAGCCGTCTAAGAGTTCGCCAAAGTATTCCACCATATCGTTACGCTCAGCTTCACCGTGGACAAGCACATCTAAGTCCAATTCTTCTTGGCGGCGAACCACAAGCTCGATTTCCTTCTTCATTGCTGCTTCATAGTCTGCTAGGCTTAAATCGCCTTTTTTGAAGGCGGCACGAGCCTGGCGGATTTCGCTGGTTTGCGGGAAGGAACCGATATTGGTGGTTGGTAAAAGCGGTAGATTTAACCAGGCATTTTGCAACTTGATCCGCTCTGCAAACGGCGATTTACGTTGGTCTGCTTGGGCTGGTAGGTTGGCTAAACGCTCGGCCACTTGAGGGCGGTGGATGTCAGCACTGGAGGCACGGGCATCCGCCGCTGCCTGGCTGGCATCAAGCTGGGCTTGCACAGCGGCACGGCCCTTGTTGAGGGCTTGTTTAAGCACATCCAACTCTTGGATTTTTTGCAGGGTAAAGGCCAACCAAGAATAAAGGGCTGGGTTTTTCTCTTTTAAGAGAACTTCCACTTCCAAATCAAATGGGGTGTGGAGCAGTGAGCAGCTTGGGGCCAACCATAAACACTCGCCCAATTTGGCCTTGAGCGGCTCAAGCACATCTAAAACCTGGTTGAGGTTGGCACGCCAGATATTACGGCCTTCGATTACGCCCGCAGAGAGAACTTTACTGTAGTCTTCAAAGGCGGCAAGTTGTTCAGGGGCACGAACCAGATCTAAATGTAAACCGTCCACTGGTAAGGCTTTCAAGAGTTCAGCGTGTTGGGCAACGGAACCAAAGTAGGTCGCAAGCAGGATCTTGGCCTTGACCTGACTTAGGGCAGCATAAACGGCCTTGTAGGCTTCAACCCATTCGGCTGGTAAATCAAGGGCCAGGGCTGGTTCGTCAATTTGGATCCATTCCACACCTTCAGCCACTAAGGCTTCTAGGATTTGGACATAAACAGGCACTAAGCTATTGAGCAGGTCAAAGCGGTTAAAGGCCTCGCCCTTTTCCTTACCCAACCAAAGGAAGGTAAGTGGGCCGACAATCACGGGTTTAACCTGGTGGCCGGCAGCCTTGGCTTCACGCACTTGGTTTACATAGTGAGCTGGGTTGGCCTTGAATTGGGTGTTTTTGTGGAATTCTGGCACGAGGTAGTGGTAGTTGGTGTCGAACCACTTGGTCATTTCAATGGCGAATTGGCCCTTGTTACCACGGGCAAGTTCAAAGTATTGATTAAGGCTTAGGTTTTGGCTGTCGAAGCCGAAACGGGCAGGAATGGCACCAGTGGCCACTTGGAGATCGAGGATATGATCGTAGAAGGTGAAATCGCCCACAGCCACGAAGTCCGCATTGGCTTCGGCCTGGTGTTTCCAGTTCTTTTCACGCAGGGCTTTGGCTAAATCTTGCAAGTCTTGCTCGGCAATTTCGCCTCGCCAAAAACGTTCTTCAGCAAATTTTAATTCACGTTTTGCACCCACACGAGGGAAGCCTAGGATATGTGATACGGTCATAAGAATCTCCTTAGTTTATCTTGAAATCAGGATTTAGACGTTTAGCCGTCTAAACTTCTGGAAGCCATCATCTACAATTTTTGTTTATTATGCAACTTCATAATTTTCACACTGAAGATGAAAAATTTTAATAAAGGAGTGTTTAAGAAAGGAAAGGCGGATTTGAGATAGGAAAAAACCTACCAAGCGGTAGGTTTTTCTTCATTTCTTGCAAATTTTACTCTTCGCCCAGTAGCTTCAACTCACGGCTGCGTACTTGGTTTTTGAGGATTTCGGCAAATTCAGCCACGGTGTATGTGCCTAAATCTGCCCCACGGCGGGTACGCACCGATACCTTGCCTTCGGCGATTTCCTTGTCGCCACAAACCAGCATATAAGGCACACGGCGGAGGGTGTGTTCACGCACCTTGAAGCCAACTTTTTCGTTGCGGAGGTCTGATTTCACACGCAAACCAGCGTCTGAAAGCTGTTTAACCACCTCTTGAACGTAATCGGCTTGGCTGTCGGTAATGTTCATCACCACTGCCTGCACTGGGGCTAACCAGGCTGGGAAAAAGCCAGCGTATTCTTCGGTGATAATGCCGATGAAGCGTTCGATAGAACCCAAAATAGCACGGTGGATCATCACAGGTGTGCGGCGGCCGTTGTCTTCTGCCACATAAGAAGCGTCTAAACGCTCTGGCAGGAAGAAGTCCAACTGCACCGTGCCACACTGCCAGGCACGATCTAGGCAGTCGTAGAGGGTGAACTCAATTTTCGGGCCGTAGAAGGCGCCTTCGCCCTCTTGGATTTCAAATTCCAAGCCATTGGCCTTAAGGGCGGCGGCCAAGTCAGCTTCAGCCTGATCCCACATTTCATCTGAGCCAATGCGTTTTTCAGGGCGAGTAGAAAGTTTAACCACAATGTTGCTAAAGCCAAAGGTGCTGTAGATGTCGTAAACCATCTTGATACAAGAGGTCACTTCAGCTTCCACCTGATCTGGCGTACAGAAAATGTGGGCATCGTCTTGGGTAAAGCCCCGCACCCGCATAATGCCGTGCAGGGAGCCAGACGGCTCATTACGGTGGCAAGAACCAAATTCAGCCATACGCAGCGGCAGATCACGGTAGGATTTAAGCCCTTGGTTGAAGATCTGAACATGGCCTGGGCAGTTCATTGGCTTGATGGCATATTCACGGTTTTCTGATTGGGTAGTGAACATCATAGCGCCATAGTTTTGCCAGTGGCCGGTTTTCTCCCACAAGACACGGTCCATCATAAATGGGCCTTTGACCTCTTGATAATCGTATTCCTTGAGTTTGGTCCGCACAAAGGTTTCTAGCTCACGGAAGATGGTCCAGCCATCATTGTGCCAGAAAACCATACCTGGCGCTTCTTCCTGCATATGGAAGAGATCAAGTGCTTTACCAATTTTGCGGTGGTCACGCTTGGCTGCTTCTTCTAAGCGGTGGAGGTAGTCGGCTAATTGTTTTTTATCAGCCCAGGCTGTGCCGTAAATCCGTTGCAACATCTTGTTCTTGCTGTCGCCCCGCCAGTAGGCCCCTGCCACTTTTTGCAGTTTGAAGTGGTGGCAGAAGCGCATATTTGGCACGTGTGGGCCCCGGCACATATCGATATATTCTTCATGATGATAGAGGGCTGGTGTGGCGGTGCGTTCGATATTTTCATCTAAAATCGCCATTTTATAAGGCTCGCCACGCTTCTCAAAGGTATCACGGGCTTCCTGCCAGCTCACAGGTTTTTTCACGACATCGTAATTGGTCTTGGCCAGCTCCAACATCCGTTTTTCCAGGGCATCTAAGTCTTCTTGGGTCAGCGAACGATCCAAATCCACATCATAGTAGAAGCCATTGTCGATGGTCGGGCCAATGGCCATTTTGACATCTGGGAAGAGCTGCTTGATGGCATGGCCCAACAAATGGGCAGTCGAGTGGCGGATAATTTCCAGGCCGTCTTCGTCCTTGGCCGTAATGATTTCAAGGCTGGCATCTTCAGAAATGATGTCGCAGGCATCACGGCGGACACCGTTTACACGACCGGCAATAGTGGCCTTGGCCAAGCCTGCCCCAATGTTTTGGGCAACTTCGAGAACAGAAACAGGATGGTCGAATTGACGTTGTGAACCGTCAGGTAAAGTAATAATTGGCATAAAAGATCCTTACAGTGGTCGCCCCAACAATGGGCGGACTTGTGATTGGGTTAATTATCTTAAAGAAAAAACCGCCTGCAAGCGGTTGATTTTCTAAACATTTTTGCAAATTTCGCTTACTTTCACCCCAACAATGGGTGCATGAGAAGCAGGTGAATTTTAGCATAGAATTGGAGGGGAGCAAAATGTAGAATATAGTATTTTTATACAGTATAATAGGGAGCTTAGATTGTTACATATTTACTTTAATAGATGATGCATACAGATTTAACACATATAGCCAACAATAATTATGAATTTTCTTTTTTTGATGAAGACTGGCGGATGAAGCCTTTCTCTTCACCTAATGCTCATATACGCTTAGCAACCGTTTTTAGTGGTATAGGAGCTATTGAACAAGCAATGAAGCGTCTAAATCTTAATCACTCCATTGTTTTTGCTGGTGATATTGATCCTCATGTTAAAAAAAGTTATTTAGCCAATTATGCTTTATCAGAAGAACGATGGCACTCAGATATTACAACTTTTGATGCAAGCCCTTATTTAGGAAAAGTTGATATCTTAGTTGGAGGAAGTCCTTGTCAAGCCTTTTCAATGGTTGGTAAGAGATATGGTTTAGAAGATACAAGAGGGACATTATTTTATGATTTTGCTCGAGTTGTTAATGAAACCCAGCCTAAAGTATTCATATATGAAAATGTAAAGGGATTGCTTAATCATGACAATGGAAATACTTGGAATGTTGTAAAAGAAGTATTTGAAAGTTTAGGGTATGATCTCTATTTTCAAGTATTAAATAGTAAAAATTATGGTATTCCACAACATCGGGAACGTATTTTTGTAGTAGGATTTAGAAATTCGCCTTATAATGGATTTATATTTCCAAATGAGATTCCTTTAGAACATACCATGCAGGATTTTCTAGAGGATTATATAGACAGTAAATATTTTCTAAAAGAAAAAGGTATCAAGTTTGTTACAAGTTCAAAAAATAGACAAAAACGTTATACTCAGATAAATGGTGATGTTATGCTGTGTCAAAAAGCAAATCAACAGTTTAATTGGCATGGCGATTTTGTATTTGAGCTAGCAACCAATGATCATAGTTTTGATGAGTTCATATTTAATGTAAATGATGTGGAAGAAAAATATTATTTATCTACAAAGGTTAAAGATTATGTTTTAGCTGGTGGAACAAAAAATTTTAAAACTAGTAAAGAAACTGACCTATCTGTAGCAAGACCACTTTTACAAACTATGCATAAAATGCATAGAGCAGGAGTAGATAATTATGTAACTCATAATAAAGGTCGAATTAGAAAACTCACTCCTAGAGAGTGTTTAAGATTAATGGGCTTTCGAGATGATTTTCAAATCGTTGTAAGTGATACTCAAACCTATCGTCAAGCAGGAAATAGTATAGTTGTTGATGTGTTAATTGCTTTATTAAAACAAATGGATATTACACAGTATGGAGAAAATTATGTTAATTGAAGGTAAGAAATATATACCTATTGATACTAAAGAAAAAGTTACCATTGCTGATTCTTTTGTTGTTAGAGCCAACAAAATTGGCTCAGGAAATGGGGAGGCAAAATTATATGTAGGTAATGATAACCAAGAGACTCGTAAGTTCTTTGGTGAGGAAGGGTTTTTAAGTAAGTGTTTTTTATTAAAGCAAGACCTCATTAAATACCTTAATGAAACAAAAGAAGAGTATCTTCATCCCGAGCAACCCTATAACAATCCTCATAAGCTTCCTAGTTTATGGCTAGAGCGTATGGAAAAAATAAAATCATTACCCGAAGTTATTTGGTTTTATATTCAAGAACAAAAACAAATATTTGGTTCTAGAGTATATGTTAAATATGAAGATGCTAGGTCAAGAATAGGATATGAGCTAATTAGAGAGCTTTCATTACCCAATATAACATATATTTCCATGGTGAAGCTAATTGATGAAAGAAAGGTTAATTATGTTTTCTATGTTAGGCTATTCGCTGATTATTTTGGTAATGTGGTTCATCCGTCTATTATTGAACAGGAAGAAAATAGCATTCTTAGTGAAGAAAACACTCCTGAAAGAAAAGAAAAGTTAAGAGCAAGACAAGGACAAGGTGAATATAGGAGAAAATTGTTAGAACAATGTCCATTCTGCCCAATAACTTCTATCTCAGATGATCGTTTATTAATTGCCAGCCATATAAAACCTTGGGCTAAATCAAATGATTTTGAAAAAACTGACCCGTATAATGGGTTCATGTTTACTCCAACAATAGATCATTTATTCGATCGAGGATTTATTACATTTACAGATAATAAAGAGATGCTTTTATCTCCATTTTTATCTAAAATGACCTATTCAAAATTAGGATTAAGTGATCATAAAAAATATCCATTACTGAATATTGATGGTAGAGAACACTATTTAGAATATCATAGGCGAGAAATTTGGAAAGGATAGATTATACCTCCTTCTTAAGGAAGGAGGTGCTTTCTTTATGCATAAGCTCAGGCTTATTTCACCTGCATACCCGGCCGAATCCCCTCATCGCCTGAAAGCAGGAAGAGATCCGAACCGCCTGTGCCAGCTGAGAGGATCATACCTTCTGATAAGCCAAACTTCATTTTGCGAGGTGCGAGGTTGGCCACCATAATCACAAAACGGCCATTGAGTTCTTCTGGCTTAGAATAGGCAGCCTTAATACCCGAAAATACTTGGCGTTGATGATCGCCTAAATCAAGCTGGAACTTGAGCAGCTTGTTGGACTCTGGCACGGCTTCACAACTAATGACCTTGGCCACCCGCAGGTCGAGTTTGGCAAAATCATCAATAGTGATTTCAGGGGCGATTGGCTCAATGCTTTCATCACAAGCGGTTGCTTTTTCCGCTTTTTCTGCAACCTGACCAGAGCGGGCCTGCATCAGGGCAAATTCGGCCTTGGTTTCCTCAATCACGGCATTGATCTGCTTCATATCCAAACGCTGGAAGAGCGGTTTGAATGGGGCGATTTGATGGCCAAGGAGCGGCTGGCCGATATTGGCCCAGGTCAGTTCAGTCTGTAAGAAGGCCTCAATTCTGGCCACCAATTCTGGCATAACTGGCTTGATAAAGGCGGCCAGCACTCGGAAGAGGTTGAGGGACTGGGAGCAAACTGCCCGCAATTCTTCATCACGAGTTGGATCCTTGGCAATCACCCAAGGGGCCTTGTCGTCCACATACTTATTGGCCTTGTCAGCCAAGGCAGTGATTTCACGAATGGCCTTGCTGTACTCACGGCTTTCATAATAGGCGGCGATCTGCTCCGATTGGGCAACAAATTCAGCGAAAAGGGCCTCATCGTCGAGTTTTTCGGCCATCACGCCATCAAAACGCTTGGTTAAGAAGCCTGCTGAGCGGGAGGCGATATTCACGAACTTATTGACCACATCGCTGTTAAGGCGTTGGACGAAGTCGTCTAGGTTGAGGTCTAAATCTTCAATCCGGTTGTTGAGCTTGGCTGCGTAGTAGAAACGCAGGCATTCAGGATCTAAGTGGCGTAAATAGGTGCTGGCCTGGATAAAGGTGCCACGAGACTTGGACATCTTGGCCCCGTCCACGGTGACATAGCCGTGGGCAAAGACGTTGGTTGGCTTGCGGTGGCCAGCTCCCTCTAACATGGCTGGCCAGAAGAGGCTGTGGAAGTAAACAATGTCCTTGCCGATAAAGTGGTAGAGTTCGGCATCGCTGTCCTTTTTCCAGAAGTCCTCAAAGTTGAGGCCAGTGCGGTCGCAGAGGTTTTTGAAGGAGGCCATATAGCCGATTGGGGCATCTAACCAAACGTAGAAGAACTTGTTGTCGGCATCTGGGATTTCAAAGCCAAAATAAGGGGCATCACGGCTGATATCCCACATCTGCAAGCCGCTTTCAAACCATTCCTGCATCTTGTTGGCGATTTCAGGTTGAAGCGTGCCTGAACGGGTCCAATCCTTGAGCATGCTTTCAAAGGCCGGCAAGTCAAAGAAGAAGTGCTCTGATTCCTTGACCACAGGCGTTGCACCCGACACGGCTGAACGTGGGTTGATCAGATCCATTGGGCTATAAGTGGAGGCACAGACTTCACAGTTGTCGCCATACTGATCTTCCGCCTTACATTTTGGGCAGGTGCCTTTCACAAAGCGGTCTGGCAGGAACATATTTTTTTCAGGGTCGAAGAGCTGGGCAATCACCTTGCTCTTGATAAAACCATTAGCCCGCAGTTTCTTGTAGATTTCTGCTGTTAACTCACGGTTTTCTTCACTGTGGGTGGAGTGGTAGTTATCAAAGCTAATGTTAAAGCCGGCGAAATCCCGCACATGATCGGCCTTGGCCTTTTCGATCAGCTCTTCAGGGCTGATACCTAGCTTGTCGGCATTGAGCATAATAGGCGTGCCGTGGGCATCATCGGCACAAACAAAGTGCACCTCGTGGCCCCGCATCCGCTGGAAACGCACCCAAATATCGGCCTGGATATGCTCTAGCATATGGCCCAAGTGAATGGCCCCGTTGGCATAAGGCAGGGCACAGGTAACTAACATTTTTCTTTTGGCTTGTGACATGGTACTTCTCTTGAATAAAAAATTTGGGGCAGATTGTAGCACAAGCGGGGGAAATTTTTGAGGTTTTTGCAAGGCCATTTGATACATGTTCTTTCGAGAATTGGGGCCTTTATGCTAAAATCCAGCCATTTCAGTCTATAAAAGCCTAATTTATGAAATTTATTGTCAAACTCTTCCCTGAAATTATGATTAAAAGCGATTCAGTGCGTAAACGCTTTATCAAAATTCTGACCTCTAACATCCGCAATGTCCTGACCCGGGAAACCGAGGAAGTGGCTGTGATTCGTCACTGGGACTTCATCGAGGTACGGGCAAAAAATCCCAGTCTTGCCCCGCTTGTACTAGAACTCCTGCAACGTACGCCCGGCATTCACCATATTTTAGAGGTGGAAGAAACGCCTTTCACCGATATGCACGATATTTTTGAGCAGACCCTCAAGGCCGTGCGGGAAGAGCTGGAGGGCAAGACCTTCTGCGTGCGGGTCAAACGCAAGGGCAAGCACGATTTCCGCTCTTTAGATCTGGAACGCTATGTGGGCGGTGGCCTTAATCAGCATATCGAAACGGCCAGCGTGAAACTGACCAAGCCAAATGTGACGGTGCGGATTGATATTGATAACGACAAAATGCTCCTCATCAAGGCCCGCCACGAGGGCTTGGGCGGCTATCCAATCGGCACCCAGGAAGATGTGCTGTCCCTGATTTCAGGCGGCTTCGATTCGGGCGTGTCCAGCTATATGCTGATTCGCCGTGGCTCACGGGTGCATTATTGCTTCTTCAATCTAGGCGGAGCCGCCCACGAAATTGGCGTCAAGCAGATGGCCTACCATATCTGGAGCCGTTACAGCACCTCCCACAAGGTTCGCTTTGTGGCCATCAATTTTGAAGGCGTGGTGGGCGAGATCTTGGAAAAGGTGGACAACGGCCAGATGGGCGTGGTGTTAAAAAGAATGATGGTGCGGGCGGCCAGTCAAGTGGCGGAACGCTTTAACATTCAGGCCATCGTCACTGGCGAGGCCTTGGGCCAGGTGTCCAGCCAAACCCTAACCAACCTCCGCTTAATTGACAAGGCGGCCGATACCCTGGTTTTACGCCCGCTGATTACCCACGATAAGGAGCAGATTATCTCTATGGCCAAGGAGATTGGCACAGACGATATTGCCAAGTCTATGCCTGAATTCTGTGGGGTGATTTCTAAAAATCCAACCGTTAAGGCAGTGGAAAGCCGTATTATTGAGGAAGAGGGCCACTTTGATTTTGCCGTGCTGGAAGAGGCGGTAGCTAATGCCCAGTATTTGGACATTCGGGATATTGCCGAGCAGACCGAACGAGAGGTGGTCTCGGTTGAAACCACTTCTGAATTTTCAGCCACAGATGTGGTCTTGGATATTCGTAGTCCTGAAGAAACGGATGATCATCCGCTGGTGCTGGAGGGAGTGGAAGTCCAGCAAATGCCTTTCTATAAGCTCTCAGGCCAGTTTGGCAGCCTTGACCAGAGTAAGACCTACTTGCTCTATTGCCAACGAGGTGTGATGAGTAAGTTGCAGGCTCTTTATTTGAAAGAGAATGGGTTTAGTAACGTAAAAGTATTTAGAGTTTAACTTTCGCTCCCCCCGTTTACGGGGGGAGCTGCCCGAAGGGCTGAGGGGGATTTCGCATAAATACATATTGCCCCCTCCGCCTTCAGCACCTCCCCCGTAAACGGGGGGAGGGAAAAAGATACAAATTAAAATTCAAAGGAAAAAATCATGACCAAACTAAGCGTCGTTATTCTTGCCGCAGGCAAGGGAACCCGGATGTATTCAGACCTACCAAAGGTCCTCCATCCAATTGCCGGCAAACCTATGGTAAAACACGTTATCGACACGGTTAAGCAATTAGGTGCAGACAATATCCACCTGGTTTACGGCCATGGGGGCGATTTGATGCAGGCTCGCCTTAAGGATGAGCCGATTAACTGGGTGCTACAAACCGAGCAACTTGGCACGGGCCACGCCATGCAGCAGGCCGCTCCCTTCTTTAAGGACGATGAAAATATCCTTATGCTCTACGGCGATGGCCCGCTGATTACGGTGGATACCCTGCAAAAACTGATTGTTGCCAAGCCTGAAAACGGTGTGGCTTTGCTGACGGTGGTGCTGGATAACCCAACGGGTTATGGTCGGATCATTCGTGAAAATGGTTCTGTGGTGGGCATTGTGGAGCAAAAGGATGCGACTGAAGAACAACGTAAGATCCAAGAAATCAACACCGGCGTGATGGTGGCCAGCGGGGCCAGCTTTAACAAGTGGTTAGCCCAATTAGATAACAACAATGCTCAGGGCGAATACTACATTACCGATGTGATCGCCATGGCCAACCGTGATGGCTTTAAGGTAGAGGCCGTTCAGGCCAGCGACCTGATGGAAGTGGAAGGGGCCAACAACCGCCTGCAACTGGCCGCTCTTGAGCGTTACTACCAAAAAACACAGGCCGAAAAATTGCTTTTAGCCGGCGTGACTCTGGTTGATCCTGCCCGTTTCGATCTGCGTGGCACGGTGGAGCATGGCAAGGATGTCTTTATTGATGTCAATGTTATCCTAGAAGGCCAGGTTAAATTAGGCAATCGGGTCAAGATTGGGGCTGGCTCCATCCTCAAGAACTGCGAGATTGGCGATGATGTGGAAATCAAGCCTTATTCTGTGATTGAAGATGCCCAAATTGGCACCAAGGCCGTGATTGGCCCATTCTCCCGCCTGCGTCCAGGCACTAAGCTAGCCGAAGAAAGCCATGTGGGCAACTTTGTGGAAATCAAAAATGCCAGCCTGGGCAAGGGCTCCAAGGCCAACCACTTAACCTATATTGGCGATGCGGAAATTGGCCATACGGTCAATGTGGGAGCAGGGGTCATTACCTGTAACTACGATGGTGCCAATAAGTTTAAGACCATTATCGGTGATAATGTTTTCGTAGGTTCTGACAGCCAATTAGTCGCACCTGTGACCATCGCCAGCGGGGCAACCATTGGGGCCGGGGCGACCGTGACCAAGGATGTGGGCGAAAATGAGCTGGTCATCAGCCGAGTGCCACAACGCCATATTCAGGGCTGGCAGCGTCCAACTAAGAAAAAATAAGTCCCTTCCTTTTGATAGCGCCAGCCTCCAGGCTGGTGCTTGTAATGAATAAGGGCACCAGCCTGGAGGCTGGCGCCATCTTTTTAGCTTATCAATCAAACCACTATGAATACCCTCAACCCCCTCACCCTCCCCCTAAACCAAACCAGCCTGATCGAAGCCTCGGCCGGCACGGGCAAGACCTACACCATGGTGCGGCTCTACCTCCGCCTGCTCTTAGGCATTGGCTGCCAGCCCCTAACAGTGGAGCAAATCCTGGTGGTAACCTTTACCAAGGCGGCCACCCAGGAGCTGCGGGATAGGATTCGGGAGCGGGTGGGCCAGGTGGAAAAACTTTTCCGCCAATGTGAAGAAGCCGGCAACCTTCAGGCCCTAGAGGGGGATAATTTTCTTGAGGGCATTTATCAGGCCTTAGTGGAACAAGACCAGCTACAAGCGGGTCTGCTTCGCCTAAAAATTGCAGAACAGGAAATCGACTTGGCGGCTATTTTCACCATCGACAGCTTCAGCCAAAAAATGCTCTACCAGTTCGCCTTTGAGTCTGGCATTCGTTTTGACCTGGAGCTAACAAGCGATGAAAGTGACCTGCTCACACGCCTTAGTCAGGAGGTTTGGCGGGCGCTCTTTTACCCGATGGATTTGACAGAAACGGCCATCGTGGTGGAAGAACTAGGCTGGCCTGATTATGCCCTAGACCAAGTTCTCCCTTTTCTGGCGGGCGAGCTTCCTGAACTAACCCAAGAACAGGCCTGGATAAGCCAAAACATCAGCCTCTATCTCAACCAGTGCCAGGCCTTTATGCAGGAGGCCAAGGCTCATTGGCAGGCCAATCGGGCAGAAATTGCCAGCCTGATCTGGGCGGAGCTAGACAAAAAATACCCAGCCAAAACAGCCAAATCCCTTAGCCGCCAGTCCTACAAACGCCCGTCTGTGGAAAATTGGTTGAGCCAGTGTGATGAGTGGGCGCAGGGGGCTTCACTTAGCCTGCCAGCCAATTTTGAACGTTTTTGCCAGGCCTTCTTGGCCAGCAAGGCTGAGGAGGGGGCAGAGCCGCTGGGCCATGCTTTATTTGCAAAAAATCAGCAGATTTTAACCGCTTACCAGACCCAATATTCGGGCACCAAGGCCGTCTTGCTCTATCAGTTCCTCTTGGCCCTACGCCAAAAAATCGCCGATTACAAGGCCCGCCACAAGGAACGCAATTTTGACGACATCCTGCAAACCTTCAACCAAGCCCTTAAGGGCAACAAGGGGCAGATCCTAGCCAGCCAGATCCGCAACCTCTACCCCTTTGCTATGATTGACGAGTTTCAGGACACCAACCTGACCCAGTATCAGGTCTTTAGCCAGATTTTTATGGCAGATACGTTGGAAAATCAGGGCTTTATTATGATTGGTGATCCCAAGCAGTCCATCTACCGCTTCCGTGGGGCGGATATTTTTTCCTACCTCACCGCCGCCAAGCAGGTTCAGCTGAAAAGTACCCTCAACCGCAACTTCCGCTCCCACCCCGAGCTGATTGCCTTTACCAATGGCCTTTTTGACTTTGCCAACCAGCCCTTTATTTATGAGGATATTCCCTTTGAGCCGGTGCTGGCCAAGGAACATTACAGCGAGGATCTGGAGGGAGCCAGCCATAGCACCTGCTACCTGCACAACTTCCAAAAGGATCAGGAAATCGCCCAGCTCTGTGCCCACCAGATCCAGCAACAATTTAAGCAGGCTGAGGCGGGGGAGCTGGCCATTTTGCAAGAAAATGGCCAAAAACGCCCGCTTGTAGCTCAGGATGTGGCGGTTTTAGTCCGCACCGGCAAGCAGGCTGACTTGATCAAGCAGGCCCTGGCCCAGCGGGGCATTCAGGCAGTTTTCCTGTCTGAAAAAGAGAGCGTTTATGAAAGCCAAGAAGCCCAAGATCTGCGTTTTGTCCTCAAGGCCTGCCTCAACCCTGAGAACGAACGAGCCTTGCTGGCGGCCATGGGGTCTGGCCTTTGGAGCCGTACCGCCCAAGAAATCTTCCAACTCAAGCAGGATGAAAATCTTTGGGATGCCTGTGTGGAACGCTTTAGCCACTACCAAACCACCTGGCAGAAGCAGGGCATTTTGCCCATGCTGCATCAGATCTTCATGCAGGAGGACATTATTCCTCGCTTACGGGCGCAAGCTCATGCTGACCGCCGCATTACTAATCTTCTCCACTTGGCCGAACTTCTGCAAGAAGCCATGCCGACCCTGGAAAATGAAACGGCCTTGGTGCGTTGGTATGAAGAGCAGGTGGCCAACCCGCAAAGCAGCCAGGAAAGCCAAACCCTGCGGCTGGAAAGCGAGGCCAAGCTGGTTAAGATTATCACCATTCACGGTTCCAAGGGCTTGGAATACCCAGTGGTTTGGCTGCCCTTCTGGAACAGTCAATTCCGAACCTCCAACAAACTTTTCGACTTCTATCGGGATCAACACAACCAAACCCGCTGGGCCTTTCAGGCAGAAGAAGAGGTCAAGCAGGCACTTATCCAAGAGGACTATGCCGAACAGCTCCGCCTGCTCTATGTGGCCCTAACCCGGGCCAAACTCCAGATCAACCTCCTCCTGCCACAAACCTTTGATAACAAGTGGGATCCGATGTGCTATCTTTTGAGCCAGGGCCAAATCGGGCTGGGCGAGGAGGAGATCAAGCGGCTGCCAACGGCCGATTATTTGCAAGCCAAGGGGCTGAATACTCAGATTATTGTCTGTGAAGAAAACTTAGCTCTAGATGATTGGAAGCCTAGCCTGCCTCAAGACCAGCAGCCCCAAGCGGCCATTTTCCAGGGGAGGATCAGACAAACAGGGCGGATCACCAGCTTTACCAGCCTACACGCCTTGTATTCAGCTCAAGAGGAAAGGGCAGGGGGCAGGATCATGATTTGCTCCCGCAAACCCCGCAAGATCAGAGCGAATTGGAAGAAAAGAACAGCATTTTAGGCTTCCCCCACAGCATGAAGGTGGGGACAATCTTGCACGCCTTTTTGGAAAAATGTGACTTTAGCCAGCCGCTTGATGAAGCAGCCGTGGCCGAGGTCTGTCAAAGCCTGGGCTTGGGTGAAACCTGGCTGGCCCCAACCCAGGCCTGGTTTGAACAAGTCTTGGCTACGCCGATGAGTGAGGGGAGCTTCTGCCTAAGCGATATTGGGCCGGCCCAACGCCTTAACGAATGGCAGTTCTACCTCCGCCTGGCCAATCCTAAGGCCTTGCCCCAGCTCAACCAGCTATTAAAAGACAAGAGCCGCCTGGCCAAAAAACTGCCTGATCTGGAACTCTACCAAATGGAGGGCTTTGTGCGGGGCTTTGTGGATTGCATCGCCCAGGTTCAGGGCAAGTTCTATATTTTCGACTATAAGTCCAACTACCTAGGCAGCCTGGCCCAGGACTATTCAGCCGCCAGCCTTGAGCGTGCCATGGGCCAATTCCGCTACGACCTCCAATACCTGCTCTACACTCTAGCCCTGCACCGCTACCTCCAGCAGCGTTTGGGCGAGAGCTACGATTATGAGCGGGATTTCGGCGGCGTGGCCTACCTCTTCCTACGGGGGATGGACGGCCAGCCAGGTGCTGGGGTCTTTTTTGATCGGCCTTCAAGAGAGCTGATTGAGGGGATGGATGGCTTGTTTGGTTAGGGTCTGTTGATAATTCATAAACGAGTGTTAAATTAGCAATTTCTGTTTGTTAATATCGTTAAAAATCTCCCCTAACCCCTCTTTTTCAAAGAGGGGAACTGATCGTAGAAGGTGTTAGATCACGATACTTCGCAAACATTTAATCATTCCCCCCTTTGAAAAAGGGGGGCTAGGGGGGATTTAGCTAACTTTAATTAAATTATCAACAGCCCCTAGAGATCTTGCTGTCTAGTACACAAAAAACTTGAAATCTTTATTTTGCACTAGTATAGTAGTACAAAATAAAATTTCTAAGGAAAGCCTATGTTTTTAGAGACTAGCACCCAACCCCTACCCTATTATGCAGATACCACAGCAGCCTTTTACCATCTCTGTGGCAACCAGCCTCATACCTTATTGCTTGATTCAGCAGAAATCCAGAGTAAAAATAGCCTTAAAAGCCTGCTCTTTGCCAAGTCTGCCCTGCATATTTTTTGTGAAGGCAATCAGGTAACCTTTGAGGCCTTAACCCCTAACGGCAAAGCCGTTTTGCCTGAAATTGAGCAAGCCCTAAACCAGCTCCAGCCTGCGCCCCTTTGCAAATTTTCAGAAGAAACAGGCCGCTTGCAGGCCACTTTTCCAGCCCTGCCTTTTGAGTTAGATGAGGACAGCAAGCTCAAAACCACTACCATTTTTGATGCCCTACGCACCACCAGCCAGCTCTTTGCGGGTGCAGACAAGTCCATTTATTTGGGTGGGCTGTTTAGCTATGACTTGGTTGCCCAATTTATCCCTATGGAAGGCCTTGAGCTCAAAGATGATGGCCTACACTGTCCAGATTATAGCTTCTACCTAGCTGAACAGTTGGTCTTTATCGACCACCAGGCCGAAGAAGCCAGCCTGCATACCTTCTGTTTTGATTCACAAGAAAAAGAAAATTTAACCCAACAAGCGGGGCAATTTTCGCAAAAACTTGCAAATCACCAGCATGAAAGCCTTGAGCTGGCCATTCAAGCAGCCTCAACGGAAGCCAGGGCTGATTTAGAAGATGAGGCCTTTAAGGATATTGTTAAACGCCTCAAACACCATATCAATGTGGGCGATGTCTTCCAAATTGTGCCAAGCCGCCGTTTCAGCCTGCCTTGCCCTAACACACTGGCCAGCTACCGCCAGCTTAAAATCAACAACCCTAGCCCCTATATGTTCTTTATGCAGGGGGAAAATTTCACTCTCTTTGGGGCTTCGCCTGAAAGTGCGCTCAAGTATTCTGAACATAACCGCCAGCTGGAGATCTATCCCATTGCTGGATCTCGCCCACGTGGTTTTGACGAGGCCGGCAATATCGACCCTGAATTAGATTCTCGCTTGGAGCTGGAATTACGTTTAGATCAAAAAGAGCTGGCCGAGCATTTAATGTTGGTGGATCTGGCCCGTAATGATGTGGCTCGGGTTTGCGTGTCAGGCTCTCGCAAGGTCGCTGATCTGATGCAGATCGACCGTTATTCCCACATTATGCACTTAGTTTCTCGGGTGATTGGCACGCTTCGCCCTGACTTGGATGCCCTCCACGCTTATCAGGCCTGTATGAATATGGGCACGCTGACCGGTGCCCCAAAAATCAAGGCCATGCAGCTCATTTATCAATTCGAACAACAAAAACGCCACAGCTACGGCGGGGCAGTGGGCTATTTGACTTCGGACGGCAATTTAGACACCTGTATCGTGATTCGATCGGCCTTTGTGCAAGATGGCCAGGCTTATGTGCAGGCAGGTTGCGGCGAGGTACTGGATTCCGATCCACAATTAGAAGCTGACGAAACCCGCCACAAGGCCCGAGCGGTTTTGAAGGCTATTGCACAAGTAAACGGACAGTAAGGGGGATTTATGGCTAATATTTTGTTTGTAGATAACTTCGACTCATTCACCTATAACCTAGTCGATCAATTCCGTGAGCTGGGTCACTCGGTTACCGTTTTTCGCAACGACTACCCCCTACAAGCCTTTTTAGACAAGGCACTTTCCACCGAAAATTGCATTGTTGCCCTCTCTCCAGGGCCGGGCAATCCAGAAGAGGCGGGCAATTTATTGCCCATTATTCGCTACCTTAAAGACAAAGTGCCTATGATCGGCATCTGCCTTGGCCACCAGGCCATTATTCAAGCCTTGGGCGGCGATGTGGTGCACACGGGGCAGGTTTTGCACGGTAAGGTCTCCAAAATCGATCACGACAACCAGGCTATGTTTGTAGGGCTAAACAACCCTATGCCTGTGGCCCGTTACCACTCTCTTATGGGCGAAAATCTGCCTGAAGAACTTGAGGTAAATGCCCGTTTTGGGGAAATTGTGATGGCCATCCGCCACAAAAGCCTGCCTATTTGTGGCTTCCAATTCCACCCTGAATCCATCTTAACCGTGGAAGGCACTAAGCTCTTGAAGCAGAGTGTGGAGTGGTTGTTGGCTTTTTCCGACAGCGACTCCGTCGCAATCGGTTACTGATAAGTCAGGGGCTTTGCCCCTGTTTAGGCAGAGGGGCAAAGCCCCTCATCTATTCGTAACCATGTATGGCTTGCCGTGCATGGATTGAAATAAGATAAGGAAATACTATGCAACTCGACCATCTCTTAGAAAAACTCTTTACCCATCAAACCCTTAGCCAGGCTGAAAGCCATTTCCTCTTTGAACAGGTTATGCAGGGCCAGCTTTCCAATGAACAATTGGTTGGTGCGCTCATCGCCCTAAAAGTCCGTGGCGAAAGCATTGAGGAAATCACTGGGGCTGTTACTGCAACCCTAGCCAACGCCCAACCCTTCCCCCGCCCGGATTATGCCTTTGCTGATATCGTGGGCACAGGGGGGGATGGCCAGAACACCATCAATATTTCCACCGCCAGCAGCATTGTGGCTGCCACCCTAGGGCTTAAGGTGGCCAAGCACGGCAGTCGTAGCGTATCTAGCAAGACTGGAGCCAGTGATGTTTTATCCCAACTTGGGATTACAGTTGGGATGTCGGCTGAGACTGCCCGCCAGGCTCTGGATGAAATCGGCCTGTGCTTCCTCTTTGCCCCTCATTATCACACTGGCTTTAAGCACGCCGTCCCCGTCCGTCAGGCCCTTAAAACCCGTACGCTCTTTAATATTCTAGGCCCATTGGTCAATCCTGCCCGCCCTAAACATCAGTTACTGGGTGTCTATTCGCCAGAGCTGATTAAGGTTTATGCCCAAACGGTGCAGAGCCTAGATCACCAACACACTATCGTGGTACACGGTTCAGGCCTAGACGAAGTGGCTGTGCATGGCGAGACCCAGGTGGCAGAAATTGAGAATGGTGAGATCACTTATTTTACGCTTACGCCTGAAGATTTCGGCATTGAACGCCACCCAATCGAAGCCTTACGAGGCGGTGAGCCTGCCGAAAATGCCCAGAAAATCACGGCTCTCCTGCAAGGCAGGGGAGAAGCTGCCCATATTGATGCGGTGGCAGTCAATACGGCCATGTTGATGCGTTTATTCGGTGAAAGAGATTTGAAGGCCAATGTGGCCAAGGTCAAGGCCCTGCTTGTCACCGATCAGGCCTATCAAACCTTGCAGAAGTTGGCCCAGTATAAATAGATTGACAAAAGCGGTTTAAAGCGCGATAAATAGGTCTCTTAAAAGAGGAAAATCTATGCCAAGTCTTGTTTTAACCAACACGGTTGCCAGTATTACTGAACTCAAAACCAACCCCATGGCCACAGTTAATGCGGCCGCAGGCCAGGCTATCGCCATCTTAAACCGCAATGAACCTGCCTTTTACTGCGTTCCGCCAGCCATTTATGAATACCTGATGGAACTTGCTGATGATGCCGAGCTGGCTAGGATTGTAGAAGAGCGGCAAGGCGAGGAAAGCTATCCTATCGATCTAGCGGACTTGCTCAAATGACCTATGCCATTGAATTTATCCCTTCAGCAGAAAAAGAGTTTCGCAAGCTCGATCTCAGTTTAAGAAAGCAATTTGTCGAAAAACTGAAAGAACGGGCCCAAGCCCCTCGAGTACCCAGTGCCAAACTGCATGGTATGAAAGATTGCTATAAAATTAAATTACGCAATGCGGGCTATCGTTTGGTCTATCAAGTAATTGAGGAGCGTATTGTTGTGAAGGTAATTTCTGTTGGCAAAAGAGAAGGTAATGCGGTTTATACCAAAGCTCAATCACGTTTAATATCTTAATAAGGACTGCCATGCAACTCTACATCAACCCACCCAAATCCTCTTGGTCGCTGCGGGTCTGGGCCTTATGCCGCCAGCTTAATATCCCGATTGAAACCAAAATCGTGCGTTATTTAGCCGACAAAGACGCCCAACGCCAGCAATTTTTGGTCTTTTCGCCCACGGCTAAAATCCCTGTTTTACACCATGAGGGCAGAACAATTTGGGACAGCCTGGCCATTGTGGAGTATTTGGCTGAGGATTTCCCTGCCATCTGGCCCCAGGACAAAACCGCTCGGGCCTGGGCACGCTCCGCCTGTGCTGAAATGCACGCAGGCTTTGCCCTTTTGCGGGAAATTTGCGATTTTAAACCGCTTGAACGCATTCAACTGACCGAAATTTCCCCTGAACTTAAAAAAGAACTGGCCCGCCTAGATCAGCTTTGGCAGGAGGGCTTAAGCCGTTTTGGCGGCCCGTTTTTGGCAGGCAATGATTTTACGGCGGCCGATGCCTTTTTCCTGCCTGTGGCCGGCCGCATAGAAACCTATGGCCTAGAGGCCCATTTCAGCCCTCAATCCCTTGCCTACCAGCAAACCTTACTTGCCTTGCCTGCCTATCAAGCCTGGCTCAAATTGGGCTAACAAGCGGGTCAAACATCACATATTTTTACAAGGAATAGCATGAACAGCCAACCAACCATCCTGCAAAAAATCGTCCAAGATAAGGCCCTCTGGGTTGCCGCCAAGCAGGCGGACTTTCCCTTAGAGAGCTTTATTGATGAGCTTAAACCCAGCGACCGTGATTTTTATGGCCAGCTTGCCCAGGGTTCTCACCAAGTCCCAGCCTATATTTTGGAGTGCAAAAAAGCCTCGCCTTCTAAGGGCTTGATTCGGGCGGATTTCGATTTGGACGGCATTGCCCAAACCTATAAAAACTATGCCTCGGCCATTTCGGTTTTGACCGATGAACAATATTTCCAGGGCGATTTTCGCTATATCAACCAAGTCCGCCAGCAGGTTACCCAGCCCATCTTGTGCAAGGATTTTATGATCTCGGCCTATCAGGTATATTTAGCTCGCTACCACCAGGCCGATGCCATTTTGCTTATGCTGTCGGTGGTGAGTGATGAAACCTACCGTGAATTGAGCCAACTGGCCCACAGCCTAGGCATGGGGGTGCTGACCGAAACCAGCACCGAGGCTGAATTTGAGCGAGCCTTGGCCTTGGGGGCGAAGGTGATTGGGGTCAATAATCGCAACCTGCATGATCTCTCCATTGACCTAGGCCGAACCGCCCGCTTGGTGCAGGAATACGCCAGCCAAATTCCACCAGAGGTGCGTTTAATCAGCGAATCTGGCATCCATTCCCATAAACAGGTGCAGGCTATCAAGCCCTTTGCTCACGGCTTTTTGATTGGCAGTAGCCTTATGGGCAGTGCCGATCTCAACTCTGCTGTGCGATCCATCATTTTCGGGGAGAATAAGGTCTGTGGACTGACTCGCCCGCAGGATGTGCAGGCGGCCTATGCCAACGGGGCCTTGTATGGCGGCTTGATTTTCGCTGAAAACTCCCCCCGCCAGCTCTCCCTCCGCCAAGCCCAAGAGCTGGTGGTGCAAGCTCCCCTACGTTATGTGGGAGTCTTCCAAAACCAAGCGGTCGAGTTTATCGAAAAAATGGCAAAACAGTTGGAGCTTTACGCCGTGCAGCTGCATGGCTCGGAAGATGAGCCTTTTATCGCTGAATTGGCTGAAAAACTGCCCAAGACCCAAATTTGGCAGGCTATTTCAGTAAGCACAAACGATTTGCAAATTTCTGCCCCAAATAACCCGCTTGTCAGCCGTTATGTCTTAGACAGTCGCACAGCCCAGCAACAGGGCGGCACAGGCCAGGCCTTTGATTGGTCACTTATTCCTGCTGAACTCAAGGATAAGGCCCTGCTTGCAGGCGGCATTAGCCTGGAAAATATCGATCAGGCCTTGGAGCAAGGCTGCCTGGGCGTGGATCTGAATTCGGGGGTGGAAAGTGGTAAGGGCGTTAAGGATGAGCAAAAGCTAAGAGAGATTTTTAAGAAAATAATCGCTTTTCCTTTATCATAAGTAGGAGGGCATAAAAACCGCCACTTAATTCGCTTAAGTGGCGTTTTGCTTTTTATTTCACCCAAGTGACCATTTCACTTAAAGGTCTGCGGCTCTTCCTGGCAATTTCTTTAGAGCGATAACCAAAGGTCACTGCCACAGACACGCCATACTCTTCAGGGTTAAACAAGCCTTCTTGGGCCAGTACCTCATTCATTTGGGCATAGTTAAAGCCTTCAATCGGGCAGGAGTCAATGCCTACTGCCGCTGCACCTGTTAGCATATTGGCCAAGGCAATGTAGGTTTGCTTGCAGGCCCAGTCAAAGAGAGCTTGTTGGCTATGGGCGATAGGTAGATCATTAACCTGGAAGTTCTCGTATTTTTCCAAGGCCTTTTGAATTTGTTCCTCATTTAACCCCTTACGCTTGGCAACCTCTAGCATAAATGGGGTGTCAAAACGGGCATTTTTCTTGGCTAGAATAACCACTAGGTGGCTGCAATCGTCAATTTGGGTGGCCATGCCCCAGCTAAAGGGTTTTAATTTGTCCCGCAGGGCCTGGTTTTGGATAACTAAAAACTGCCAAGGTTCAGACCCCACCGAACTTGGCGACAGGCGGCCTAGTTCTAAAATATAGTTAAAATCCTCATCGCTGATTTTCTTGCTTGGGTCGTAGTAGCGGGTGGAGCAGCGTTGGCTGAAAACAGCCAACATTTGTTCTTTGGTGATTTGGGACATGTGCTTTTCCTTATAAATCAAATAGTTAAGATTCTAATTTCAGGGCCTGTGAAAAACTTTGTAGGCCCTTTACATTGCCGTCTTTGGCCATGGCTTGCAGGGCCTGGGTGGGGCTGTGCAGCAGGTTATTGGTTAGTTTATAGCTGAGTTCATTCAGCACTTTTTCAGGCTCTTGGCCCTGTTGCAGGGCTTGCAGGGCCTTTTCCAAGAGGCCTTGGCGGCTGTCTTCGGCAGCCTGGCGGAAGCGTTTAATCAGGTCGCTGGATTGCTGCTGCTTGAGCCATTCAAAAAAAGCCTTGCATTCTTCTTCCACAATTTTAGCTGCTTCTTCTGCCGCCTGTTCCCGTTGGGCCAGGTTGCGTTGAATGATGTTTTGAAGGTCGTCCACACTGTAGGCATAAACGCCGTCTAGCTGGCCGGCTTGCTCGTCAATATCCCTTGGTACAGCGATGTCGATGAGGAGCAGTGGGTCAAAATGGCGTTGCTTTTGGGCCGTTTCCACCATTTCCTTGCTGATTAAGAGATCGGGGCTGCCGGTGGAGCTGATAACCACATCGGCCTGATTTAAGCCCACCTGCAAGGCACTCAAGGACAAAATCTGCATCGGGGCAACTTTTTCGGCCAGCATTTCAGCCCGCACCTGGGTGCGGTTGGCAATCATAATATTGGTGGCCCCGTGTTGAACCAGGTAGCGGGCCACCAGCTCAATGGTTTCACCCGCCCCGACCAGCAAGAAGCGGAGCTTGCCAAAGTTATCAAAAATCTGCCGGGCCAGGCCACAGGCCGCATAGGCCACGGACACAGCACTGCTGCCGATGTCGGTTTCCGACCGCACCCGTTTAGCGGTGGCAAAGGTTTTTTGGAAGAGGCGGGAGAGCTTGCTGGTAATTTGCAAACCATGGGCTTGGTGGAAGGCCTCGCTGTATTGGTAGGCCTGTTTGACCTGGCCTAAAATTTGCGGCTCGCCCAAGATGAGAGAGTCCAAGCCACAGGCTACCTTCATCAAGTGGCGGGCGGTGTCCATATTTTGCTTGAAGTAGAGGCATTCCCGCAGCTCTTGGCGGTCTAGGCCATGGATTTCGGCAAACCAGTTAAAGCACTGTTCACGCCAGGCCTGATTGGCGGGGCTGTCTTCCTGAGGGGGGATTTCCGAATGGTGGAAATAGAGTTCGGTGCGGTTGCAGGTGGATAAAATAACGGCACTTTCGGCAAGGTTTTGGGCGCGAATCTGCTCAAAGGCCAGCTCACGCTTGCTATCGACAAAGGCCACCTTTTCACGCAAGGCCACCGAAGCCGTTTTGTGATTGATGCCAAGTGCTAAAATCGTCATTTTTCCCCACGAAAACCCAAAATAAAAAGAGGGTTATTGTAATCAATCGGCCTGATTGGTGCAAATAATTGTGTTGATAGGCGGTTAAGCGAGCTTCTTGACCAAGAGAGTTATCCCATCCACCCTTTCCACCTCAACCACATCGCCTAGGGCAAAAGAACCGCCAGCCACCCGCCAAGTGGTGTCGCCAAACTTGCCTCGGGCTGTGCCGTTTTCTAGGATTTCCACAATGGTGCCCTTGGCGCCGATGAGGGCGCGTTCACGTTGGTTGAGCGGCTCGGTTTGGTCTGCTTGGAGGTCTTTCTTGTGTTGAATTTTCCACCAAACCAGGCTGAAGGCGATGGCCAAGAGGGCAAAAATAATGGCTTGGGAGCCCAGTGCCAGTTCAGGCATCAGGTAACTTAAGCCCGCCACTACCAAGGCGGCCAGCCCCCACCACATAATAAATACACCAGGAATGATGGCTTCTAAAATTAAGAGAACAAAGCCTGCACATAGCCAGGCTGTCCAAGCGGAAAACCAGTTCATTTATTTCTCCTTTCTTTGGGGCAATGAAGTTCGGCTTATGGTTCGACAGGCTCACCAACCACCTCACTTTCTTTCATCATTACCCCATAAATTTGCAAATTTTTCTTGAAATTCAACCGCTTGTTAGGCCTTCTTATCGCCCTTAAGCAATTCAGCAATACCAGCCACCGAGCCGATCAAATTACCGGCCTCAAGCGGCATAAGTACCACTTTGCTGTTGTCGGCAGAACCAATTTCCCGAATGGCCTCGGTGTATTTTTGGGCGATAAAGTAGTTGATGGCCTTGGTATCGCCTGAGGCAATGGCTTCAGACACCATTTGGGTGGCCTTAGCTTCGGCTTCAGCCGCACGTTCCCGGGCTTCAGCCTGCAAGAAGGCTTCCTGCCGTTCCCCTTCCGCCTTGAGAATACGGGCCTGTTTTTCCCCTTCGGCTCGGAGGATTTCGGCCTGACGGATACCCTCGGCTTCAAGAATATCAGCCCGCTTATTCCGTTCGGCCTTCATTTGGGCGTTCATGGAATCGATCAGCTCCTTTGGCGGGCGGACATCACGAATTTCGATCCGAGTGACTTTTACGCCCCATGGGTTGGTGGCTTCATCAACAATGGTCAGCAGGCGGCTATTGATTAAGTCCCGCTGGGAGAGCATATCGTCCAAGTCCATAGAACCTAGCACAGTCCGCATATTGGTCATGGTCAGGTTGATAATAGCCTGATCCAAATAAGTCACCTCATAGGCCGCCCGGCGGGCATCAATAACCTGCACAAAGCAAACTGCATCAATGGAGACGCTGGCGTTGTCCTTGGAAATCACCTCTTGTTCAGGAATATCCAAAACCTGCTCCATCATATTGATTTTACGGCCAATTCTGTCAATAAAAGGAACAACAATATTTAAACCTGGTGTTAAGGTCTTGGTATAACGGCCGAAGCGTTCCACCGTCCAGTGGTAGCCCTGGGGTACGGTTTTGATGGTGGAAATTAAGACAACCAGGGCCAAAATCACAAAGAAAATAGCGGGGGCGAAATCGAAGATTTCAAACATAGGCGGCTCCTTGAAGTTGGGGTGGAACAAATAAAGACTACTTGAAAGATAGGCCTAATGGCTTGAAATTTCAAGGGAAAATAAGGCTTTTTGTTAAATTTTTCCTAAGCTGGCCAAAAAATCTGGCTATTGGCCCAAATTTGTTCTGCGATCTGGTCTGAGCTTTCGCTTCGCAATTCACACAAGGCCTGAAAGCTAACCGCCAAGCGTTCTGGCCGGTTCATTTGGCCTTGGAAGCCAAAGACAGGCATGTCAGGTGCATCCGTTTCCAAGAGCAGGCAGTCCAGCGGAAGTTTACTGATGGTTTGGCGGGTTTTGTTGGCTCTAGCATAGGTAATGGTACCGCCCACGCCGATTTTGTAACCCAAATCGACAAAACGTTTGGCCTGATCATAACTGCCTGCAAAGCCGTGTACCACGCCAGTTTGGGGAAGACTAGCCCGTTTGAGGAAGGCATAAAGCTGTTCGTGGCTCTTGCGGCTGTGCAAATTAACTGGCAAGTTAAAGCGTTTGGCCAGGGCCAGTTGGGCTTCTAAAAAGTCGCACTGTTTTTGCCAGAGCGCTGGCGTGATAACCGCCTCCACTGCCCGCTCTAGGCCGATTTCGGCGATTGCTGTGCAGTGAGGATCCTTCTCTGCTAAACGCCTTTCCAGCAATTCAAGATCGGCTAGTTTGTGCCTTTCAATATAAAGCGGATGCAGGCCCAGGCCATAGACAATATATTCAGGTTCTGCCCGGCTACAAGCGGTCACTTTATCGAAATTTTCTGCAAAAACGGCCACCACCAACATCCGCTCGACACGAGCAGCCTGAGCATTGTTAATGAGGCGAGAAAGGCTTTCACCTGTGTCTTGGGCTAAGAAATCAAGATGGGTGTGGGTGTCGAAAAAGGGCATAATTTTCCTAATTTGATGGAGCCATCACTTTTACCCTTTCAACCTAAACCGCCCCCGGCTATAGCGGGTTTTCATCAGGGCTAAAATCTGCTCCCGTTCACTGCTGACAGCCTGGCTACTCTGCTTAGCAACCGTCAGGGAATGTTGAATAGAATGGGCGTGGGTGATAGCGATGGCCAGGGCATCGGCGGCATCGGCCTGGGGCTTGTCGGACAGTTGCAAAATGCGGGTTACCATATCCTGCACCTGCACCTTGTCCGCTGAGCCAATGCCCGTTACGGTTTGTTTGACCAAGCGGGCGGCATATTCAAACACGGGTAAGTCCTGATTGACCGCAGCCACAATGGCTGTGCCACGGGCCTGGCCCAGCTTGAGGGCGGAGTCGGCATTTTTGGCCATAAAGACCTGCTCAATGGCGAACATATCTGGCTGAAACTGGGTAATGATTTCGCTCACGCCAGCATAGATCTTTTTAAGCCGGCTAGGTAAGTCCTCCACCTGGGTACGGATGGCCCCGCTGCCCAGGTATTCCAAGTGCCGGCCCGTCTGACGGATAACCCCGTAGCCTGTGACCCGGGAGCCAGGGTCTATGCCTAAGATAATGGGCATTAGGCTTCCTCGTGGCTAAAGAGGGCTTCGATAAATTCGTCCGCATTGAATTCCCGTAGGTCGTCAATTTTTTCGCCCACGCCGATGTAGCGGATTGGCAGCTTGAACTGGTCAGCAATGGCGAAAATCACTCCGCCCTTGGCTGTGCCGTCCAGTTTGGTCAGGGTAATGCCGGTCAGCCCCACTGCCTCATTAAAGAGCTTGGCCTGGCTAATGGCGTTTTGGCCGGTGCCTGCGTCTAGGGTCAGCATAATTTCATGCGGGGCGGTTTCATCGTATTTTTTCATGACCCGTACGATTTTCTTGAGCTCGTCCATCAGGTTATTCTTGTTCTGCAAACGGCCGGCGGTGTCGGCAATGAGAACATCAATCCCCTTAGCAGAGGCTGATTGCATGGCATCGAAAATAACCGAGGCCGAATCTGCCCCTGTTGATTGGGCCACCACAGGAATATTATTGCGTTCGCCCCAAACCTGTAACTGCTCCACCGCCGCTGCCCGGAAGGTATCGCCAGCGGCCAACATAACCGATTTGCCCTCAGCCTGGAACTTGCGGGCTAATTTGCCGATGGTGGTAGTCTTACCCACACCGTTTACGCCCACCATCAAGATCACATAAGGTTTCTTGTCTTCCAAAACCAGGGGCCGGGCCACGGGTTTGATCACCTCGCCCAGTTCAACCTTTAATTGTTGGTAGAGCAGGTCGGCGTCCCGTAACTGTTGTTTGCTGGCATGCTGGGTCAGGTTGTTGATGATTTTGGTGGTGGTTGGCATGCCCAAATCAGCCACTAGGAGCTGTTCCTCTAGCTCTTCAAAGAGCTCATCATCGATCTTCTTGCCTCGGAAGAAGTTGCGGAAGCCTGAGCCGATATTCTGTTTAGTTTTAATTAGCCCCTTGATTAAACGGCTGAAAAATCCCCCTTCACTAGGTTTTTCTTGGTAGTCGTCTGAAGTGCTTTCAAGTTCTTCTTCAGGTTCATTTGTAGGCTGGATATCCTTGCCCACCACTGGCTCAAGCTCCTCCACAAGATCAGATGAAGTATCTGAATGGTGGGCAGGGCTCTCACTTGCAAGATCTTCGGTGTTTTCAACCGCTTGTTCAGGCTCCTCTTCAAAAACCTGGCTGATTTCTTGGATTTTTTCTTCTACAAATTCTTGAATAGCTTCCGCCTTTTCTTCAACAAAATCAGCAGGCACTTCTAATTTTTGCTCGACCAAGGCTTGGACGGCTTCTGCTTTTTCCTCAATGGCTTCTTCAAGGGCCTGGGCTTCTTGCTCAAGAGCGGCTTCAACCTCTTCAATTTTTTCTTCTGCCTCTTGGGCAAACTCTT
The DNA here is from genome assembly GCA_012221805.1 of Pasteurellaceae bacterium RH1A. NCBI lineage: Bacteria > Pseudomonadati > Pseudomonadota > Gammaproteobacteria > Pasteurellales > Pasteurellaceae > Pasteurellaceae bacterium RH1A. The sequence goes on from CP015195.1 coordinate 974,663, forward strand.
CAACTTTTTCTTTTAGATCTTGAGCAGGTTGCGTATTTTCTTGAATACCTGCTTCATTTTCTTGTACTTCAGGCTGGGCTTGGGCCTCTTCCTCTTTCTTGCCAAAACCAAGCCAAGACCAAAACCCTTTTTTCTTTTTCTCTGACATAATTTGCTCTCTTAATCATGAATAACGTAAAATGCCCGCTAGTTTACCATTGAATAGAAAGACTATGAAAAAAAATCGTACTTCCTCCCCACAAAATCGCCCGCTGGGTGAGGTGCGGGTGATTGCAGGCCTCTGGCGGGGGCGGAAATTGCCCGTCCTGAATGCCGAGGGGCTGCGGCCGACCACTGATCGGGTCAAAGAAACCCTCTTTAATTGGCTGATGAATGATGTAGCCGGCAGCCGATGCTTGGATTGTTTTGCGGGCAGTGGCTCACTGGGCATTGAGGCCCTCTCCCGCCAGGCGCAAGCGGTGGTCTTTTTGGAAAAATTTGCAAATGCGGCCAAGTTGCTTAAACAGAATTTGGTGAGTTTGAAGGTGGAAAATGGCAGCGTGGTACAGACCGACAGCCTGGCCTATCTGGCTCAAAAAAACAGTGGCCAGCCCTTTGATCTGGTCTTTGTTGATCCGCCCTTTCATCAAGGCTTAGTGCCCCAGGTCTTAAAAGATCTGGCAGAAAATGGCTGGCTGGCAGATCAGGCCCTGATATATGTGGAAACTGAAAAGGATCACCCGCCTTTAGCCCTGCCTGAAAGCTGGCAGGTCATCAAAGAAAAAACGGCTGGACAGGTCGTCAGCCGTTTGATTGAAGTGAGCCTATTTTCGGACTAGGCCATAAACCCATTTGAGCAGGCCTAGCGGGAGCAGGCGGGGGATAAAACGCAGGAGGAAGGTGGCAAAGCCTGCAAAAAATCCCTGCATTTTGACCGCTTGTTTGAGCTTAAAAAGCCGCCACTCGGCCTTGGCCTGCTCCAGCCCTCGGCGGCGGCCGACCATGCCATTGCCCACTCGGGCATAAACCAATAAATCTGGCAAATTGGCCACGGCTTGGGGGTGGCGGGCGACTAGGTTTATCCAGAGGTAGTAGTCCTCCTGCAAGTCCTGATAACCGCCGGCCTCCAGTACCTTGTCCCGCTTGTAGGTCACGGTCATGTGGTTAAAGGGGCAGCGTTTTTGGGTAAAGGCCACAATCTCTGGGGCTGAGGTTGGTACTCGGCGGTAGCTGACAATATCCTCAATATCCCGGCCAAATTCAGCAATCTGGCCACCAAAAATCACGGTATCAGGCTGTTTCTCAATAAAGGCCACCTGTTTGGCAAAGCGGTCTGGCAGGCAGATGTCGTCCGTGTCCATCCGAAAAACCCAGTCATATTGGCAGTGTTTCAAGCCCTCATTCAAGGCCTGGCCGAGTCCCCGATTTTGCGGCAGGCGGACTTCCACAAGCGGTAAAAGATCCTTATATTTTTGCACAACCGTTTCAAGTTCATCGGTAATCGGCCCATCAAACACCAAGACAATTTCAGTCGCAGGCAGGCTTTGTTTGGCTAGGCTTTGGAGGGCTTCATCCAAATATTGAGGGTTTTCCTTGATATAAAGGGACATTAAAACAGAAAATTTCATTAGAAGAACCTTTTTAAATTCAGGGCCAGTTTAGGCGAAATCAAAATAATTAAACTAATCAAGGCCATTTTGATATTTTTACTTAATTTAAACATGGCCCAATAATGGCCGGCTGCCCGGCGGGACAAGTTCATCATTTGCGGATAGGCCAGCATATATTGGCTGTTAAGGGCAAAATTGCGGGCCTGTTCCTCGGTTTGAATATAGGTGGCGGTAATATAATCAATGGCCTTTTGGGTGTTGGTGTTGTCGGTTGAAACGCTGGCCCGTTTGGTGTGGAAAGCACAAAGGGTCAGGGCCTCATCAATATAAAGGGGCTGGAAGCCTGGAGCCGACACCACCTTGAGGAGGAAGTCATAATCCTCCAAAGAGCGTAGTTGATCCGACAGGCCGCCCACTTGGCTAAAAAAGTCCTTCCTAATCCCAATCATGGGCATGCCGCCGATCTTATTAGCCCGCAGGATGTTCTCAAGGGTTAAGTCATTGACATCCTCATAGGGCTGGGTCACATAGCTAAAGCCCTCATTAACCATCTGGCATTTGGCTGGGTGATAGACGAAATTGGCATGTGGAGCTTGGGCTAGCGCCTCGGCCAAACGCTGGCATTTTTGTGGCATAAAGCGATCATCGTCATCTAAAAAGAGCAACCAGGGCTGGCCTGCCGCTTGAGCCCCGATATTACGACTCTGGGCCGCCCCCATATTGGTTTGATTGCGGATAAGTTTGACGGCAAAGGGATAATTCCCCTCTACATTGACTGGAGTGAGGGAGCAATCATCCACAATCACGACCTCAAAATTAAAGCAGGTTTGCTGGGCCAAACTGCCTAATAAATCCACAATCTCCTGCTGGCGATTGTAGGAGGGAACAATAATACTAAACACCCTTAACCTCGCTTAAATAAAATCATTTGCTTGCCCGCTGGGCCAAAGAGGGATAAAAACATAATCAAAACCAACATAAGCCCCGGGAAGGCATAGGTGTCGGCCTTAATATGGCAAATGGAGAGAATAAACATCAGGGATAAAATAAATTTCCAAGAGCCATTAAACCAATTTTGTGCCAGTCGATAAACAAAATAAAAAGTAAAAGCCGCACAGGCCAATAAATAAGGAACACCACCATAAAGCACTTGGCGAATAAAGCCTGAATCAGTTGCCCCGTAATATTTACCCTCTGACGTGTAATAATAGCCATCGCCCATTAAAAGTTGTTTAGGCTCTGGCAAATAGAGGTGGTTTTGCACTAAATTATCGGCCGAAGCACTGAGGGTAATTGTTTCTACTGGGAAGCCAAAAAACCTAATCTTAATCATCTTGATAATATTAATCAGCGGCTCTAAGGCGTGTTCAACATAGCGATGTTCTGGCATATAGAGGGCCAGGCCAATAATTAAGAGGCCAAAGGCAATCAGGGCTGGTAAATAGCGCCATTTGAAATAGAGTAAAATGCTGATAACCGACAGCATTAAAAAGGTTCGGCCTGAAATAAGGCCAATACAAAGCATTAAAAAAAGGAAAAGGCTGGAAATGCTATTATGTTTAGCATTATAGGCCAATAAAAAATGTAAGAGCACCAAATAAAAAAGACTGAGCTGGAAAAAGGCCGAGGAGGTAATATTATATAAACGATATTCCTGCTCGGAGCCAAAAAAACGCGGCATCATGGCATTGGTGCCTAAGAGCATATCCACCATAAAAGGTAGGCCCATTAGGGCCAAGAAACCAATTAGAGCCTGAAGGCCAATCCCGATTTTAAGATCTCTAATCACTTGAAGCTGGCCGGCTGGGTGGCAGTAAAAAAGCTGGTAAATCCCCAACCCAAAGGTAAAGAGAATGAGGATCTTACTATATTGGATAACCACCGAAAAATCCTGGCTGCCGTTGATTAGAAGCGGGATAAAGCTAAAGCCAATCAAGCCTAAAATAGCACCCAGGCTGTCTAGGGGGATATTTAAGCCCTGGGGTAAGTCTTTTTTCAGGTATTTAAGACCTAAAATGGCCAAGGCCAAGAGGCCAACCACAAAGGCCATTCGTAAAACATGAAAGAACCAGGGGTCGTAAATATAAAATAAATTAAAAAGGGCTGACATGTTATTTTCCTAAATTACGCTTAAAGGCCAGGGCTTTCTTTAGGGGATACTTGGCTAATTTTTTAAGGAGATTATTACGTTCAGATCCTCGGGCTGCCTGTAAATTACTTTGCAAAGCTGGGTTTTCAATGGCCATGAGGGGGCGGACGACCTTTATCGCTAAGTCTGCCTTTTGTTCAAATAAAATAAAATCATCGGCTAACCAGTAGGGCTTCCCCCCTCCGCCTTCGGCACCTCCCCCGCAAGCGGGTGGAGGGAAGGAGATCTTTGCACATTTCGCTCCCTCCGTTTACGGGGGAGCTGCCCGAAGGGCTGAGGGGGGGAATTATCAATCCCGCCCAAGGCTAAAATCTTGTTAGCCGCCGATTTTTTAATTAAATAAGCCACCGTGCCAGCAAAATAATTCTTATAAGGATAGGCCACTTTAAAGCCCGTCTGGCCAATTTTTTTCGCCAAACCAGCAAAAATCGGGTAATTGATTTCTAGCTCCCAGTCCGTAAAATCAGCGATTTTGGATTGGCCAACCAGAATTAAATCAGCCTGATTTTCCACCTGCATAAGGCTGGCTAGGGTTGAGTGAAAATCGGCATGAAAGAGAGCATCATCTTCGCAAATGAGGCAGTATTCTTGATCAGCAATATCCTGATCTTGAGCGATTAAGGCATAAAGGCCCAAATGGCTTAAGGTACAGCCAATTTCGCCCTTGGTTACTTCCCGCCCATAGTGGCTTTTAAAGGCCGCCAGATTAAAGGCCTGAGCCAGTTCTTCCCAATCCTTTTGCATGGTATTGATGGCGGAAAAGACCTGAAAATCTTGGGTCTGATCCTGCTTAAAAAAAAGCGCCCGCCGCTGGCTGTCCTTGTCCAAGGAAATTAAATATTTCTTCATCTTATTTCTCAATATTCACAATATTTATGCCCATCTGCTCAAATAATTTATAGGTGGCCTGGTAGGCCGGTACATCGGTTTCAACCTTGAGGGCAATAATTTCCACATTAGGATTATTCATTACATTTAAAACTGCACTGCTGATATAGGTATAAACCCTAACCCGCTTATTCTTACACTCTTGGGCCAGATAGTCCTCAAAAATATAGGGGGTGTCAATGTAGGTTACGCCCTGAACCTGATATTTTTCCCGAGGGTGGGGCAGGTAATGGTTAATATTAAATGCTTTAACCACTTTTTCAGCCAGCTCAATATTAGCCTTATCCTCATCAAAAAGCGGCTGGCCTAATAAAAGGGCGATTTCCTCTTGAGGTTCGCAAGCGGTTAAATTTGGCATAATATTCACAAATTGAGTATTGGCAATAATATTGGGCAGGCCTGCATATAGGGTGTAATGCTTTTGGGAAATAGCCTTTAATTTCTCTAAACTATATTTATTGCCCAAGCAGCAATTTGTTAATTTACGCACCCAGCCATTAGGTTCTGGCTGATAAAGAATACTGCTTTGAATAATATTGGCCGTGCCATCATCTAGGGTATTGAGCTGCTTAAAACTAATGGCACTTAAAAGAAATTGAATTTGTAGCTCATTAAGATTGGCCACAAAAACCTGATCAAATTGTTTGCCCTTAAATTTCTTTTTGAGCAAGAGAATTTGTTTGAGCAGGTTTTTTCTGTCCTTTAGTTGAACCATGGAAAAGAAGCCCGCACATTTTTGGGCTAAACGTTCCTTATAATAATCAAACTTTTTATTAGATACGGTTGAAAGCACTACCCCAAAAAAGGCTTGCTTGGGGTGAAGATCAATAATTTTTTCGGCAATCAACACCTGTAAGGGCGTGCAGCAGATAATTAAATTCATAGGCTTTTGCTTACCTTGGCTGTCATAAAATATAAAATAGGAATAAGGCTTAGTGACCCGATCATACCCGCAAAAGGAATATATTGGATTTGGGTCAGGGTCAAAAGCATCAAACTTACTACATAAATAATAGTAGATAAGACCGAGCAAAGTGAAATAAGTTTATTTTTGCCATAATAAAAAAGGTAATTGACCAAGATTAAATAGGGCACAACTAGCATGGTGGAAAGCAAAAATAAGATAATATAGTATTTGGTGCCCACAAATTGGCTGCCCAAGATCCAAGTCACCAGGCTTTCAGGAATTAGCCACATGATAAGGGCGGGCAGTGGCACCAGTAAGAAGGAGGCCCACATCCACTTGTGCACCTCTTTAATGCTGATTTTTCCTTTTTTTAAGGCCTCATAAAAATGCGGCAGGGTGGCTTTATTGATGGCTTGAATGGCCACCATTAAGACAAAGGCAATTTGCGCTCCCATGGCATATAGGCCTAAATCCGCCTGACTAAATTGGTGGAAAATAAAAATACGGTCTAATTGGCCCTTTAAAAAATGGCTGGCCTGGTGTAAAACCAAGGGCAGGCCAAAGCCTAAAATATAGAAAAGGGCAATCTTATATTGCTTAAAAGAGAAGGCTTTAAGCCTGGTTTTTTGACGATAAAGCAAATAAGCCAGCACAAAGGTAAAAAGGCTGCCAAATAACATGGCCAATAGGCGTTTTTCCACCAAATCTGTTTGGAAAAATTCCAGCATAGCCACAGTAATCAGGGCTGACACAATAGCCAAAACCAATTGAATAACCATATAGGCCAGGGCCTGTTTTTGGCATTGCCGCACACTTAATTGCACATTTAAGAGGGCTTGAACCAGGGCATTGAGGGTCACATAGGCCATGATTTCAGACTTGAAAAATAAGCAAGCGGCCAAGAACAGGCTGCCCACCGTCAAAGTGTAGGCATAGCCTGTGGTCAGCACCAAGTTCAGGGAGCGTTTGCCATAAAAGTAGAAATAGCGGGCAATGGCCCCGTCTTGGCTCAAGCCCAGCACAATGGCAAAGAGCATGAGGTAGGTTTGGTAGTAGGACAGTTCCCCAAAGCCTTCTACCCCTAATTTGCGGGACAAATAGGGTAGGAGCAGGAAGGGGAACATTTTGGCGGTCAGCTCTCCCACCAAATAAATCAGGCTATCCTTAACAGCTTTCATTTAAGGTTTGCTCAAGGATGTTTTCTAATAGCTGATAACCTGCCTCATTTAAGTGCAGGCCATCATAGCTATAGGCCAAATCTAATTTATGATATTTATCGCTAAAGGCTCGGTCTAAATTCACCCAAACCACCTCTTTTAAATTATCTTTTAAATAACGGTTTAAGAGGCGAATATCATTATTTTGCCGATCTACCCTAAAGGCTGTTGGGGTAATTTCAAGGAAATAGAATTTTACAGCAGGATTAAGGGCTTTTAAGCCTTCAATAACCTGCTTAATATCAGCCAAAATTTGCTGGTCACTCCAATTGGCTTTAGTAATATCATTGGTGCCAAACATCAATACCACTTTTTCACCTAATTGCTTAATTAAGCCTCGCTCCAAAATCCAATCAATATATTGCTTGGCCGTAATGCCTGCCACACCCAAGTTATTCACTGCTTGGCCATTTAATTGCTTAATTGGCCAGTAGTCTAAAATAGAATGGCCAATCAGCGTAATGGGTTCAACCTGATTAAAGTTGGCAATTTTGACTTGAATATTACGCTGGATAATATCTTTTAAGAAAGCCTCTCTATTTTGTTGTTGTAAGAGAAAGAGAAAATATTCAAAATCAAGCTTTTCATCAATATCAATTGAAACAGCCTTAGGCATAAAATAAGCCAAGCATTTGGCCCCGTAAAAATGCTTTTGGGCTAAATAAGCCTGTGGTTTGGCACTAAAAATCGCCCCATTTGGCGAATATTCAGGGTGGTGTTGCTGGCGGGTGTAGTTGGAATAGTCCAGTTGAAAGCGTTTGAGGCTCTCATCTTGGTCAATTTCACGGGTCAGGGTTGTTGGCTTATGGGCATCAGAAACCGAAACCAAGAAATCAAACTTGTCGAAGTTATCTTCAAATTTGGCATTGGCTTCCCGAATATGTTGAGCGGTACGCAGGGGGGAGGTTGGTTGAAGCAGGACAAAATAGTCAAAGTCCAAGTCAGAATACTGTTGTAGCACATCTTCAATCACCACAAAGGAGCTGGCCTTATCGGATGCCAAGTGTTCCGCCCGTTTGATAAACTCAATCGGGTAGTGGGAAAGCAGGTCGATATACTCCTGCGAATCGGTGCTGACGATGATCTTTTCAAATTCGCCAGACTCCAGGGCCGCCTCAATGGAATAGGCCATGAGCGGCTTGCCATCGGCTAAGAGAACGTTTTTATTAGGCAGGCCCTTAGACCCTGCTCGAGCTGTAATAATTGCAATTTTTTTCATGGTTACTCCCGCTTGTAGGCTGAAAAGAGGGCGTATTTTAGCAACATTCATATAGACAAGCCATAAGGATTACAGAATAATAAGTCCTCTTTCCCTCTTATTTAAGTCTATGTTTGAATTAACCAAAATTATCACCGCCATGATCATGCCGCCCTTTAATGTGCTGCTGCTCTGGCTTTTAGCCCTTATTTTGGGCTTTTTCGATTTCAAGAAACTGGCAGCCACCGCCACCTTCTTGGGCATTTTTATCCTTTATGCCTTTAGCATTCCCTACACTTCCCAAAAATTAGGCGACAGCCTGGTGGAAGAAGATGGCTTGAGCCTAGCCGACTACCGTTCTGCCCAGGCCATTGTGGTGCTGGGCGGCGGTCTTCGGGACAGCAAGGAGCTTTACCATAAACTGGCCACCAACGCCATTCAGCTTGAACGCTTGCGTTATGCAGCTTACCTGCAAAAGGAAACAAATCTCCCCCTCTTGGCCACAGGATCGGCCGCCAATGGCACCTCTGAAGCTCAAGTTATGGCCCGTGAATTGCAGGACTTCTTCCATGTGCCGACCAAATGGGTAGAAAGCCAGGCCAAGACCACTAAGGAAAATGCCCGCTACACCAAGCAGATCTTAGAAAAAGAAGGGATTAAGCGGATTATTGTCGTTACCAATCAATGGCATATGCAAAGGGCCAAAATGCTCTTTGAGCGGGAGGGCTTTGAGGTATTACCTGCCAGCGTAGGTGCAGGTGTCACCCCAGATTTCTATGGCCTTAACGTTATGCACTTCGTCCCACAAGCAGGGGCCATGCACAGTAATATGCTGGCTTTGAAGGAGTGGATTGGTTATTGGAAGGAGAAGTATTTGTAAGCTTTATGTCAAGAAATTCAGGAAAAAGCGAAAACCCAGCGACTTTTCCCTAAAATAGGCTTAAAATAGGCAGGATTTTTTGACTTAATAATAAAGGAAGACGCCATGCAAATTATTGAAGTAAAACACCCGCTTGTTAAACATAAACTTGGTTTAATGCGTGCAGCCGATGTCAATACCAAAGACTTCCGTCAATTAGCCACCGAGGTGGGCAGCCTTTTGACCTATGAGGCCACCAAGGATTTAGAAACGGAAGTGGTCACCATTGATGGCTGGAATGGGCCGGTTGAAATTGAGCGTATCAAGGGCAAAAAAGTGACCGTGGTGCCGATTTTACGGGCCGGCCTAGGCATGATGGATGGCGTGCTTGAGCATATTCCAAGCGCCCGTATCAGCGTGGTGGGGATTTACCGTGATGAAGAAACCTTGGAGCCGGTGCCTTATTTCCACAAGCTTGCTAATGATGTAGAAGAACGCTTGGCCATTATTGTTGATCCTATGTTGGCTACAGGTGGATCGATGATTGCGACCATCGATCTTCTCAAAAAGGCAGGCTGTAAGCAGATTAAGGTGCTGGTTTTAGTTGCCGCCCCTGAAGGGATTAAGGCACTGGAAGCGGCTCATCCTGATATTGAGCTTTACACCGCCTCAGTGGATAGCCACCTCAATGAAAATGGTTACATTATCCCAGGCTTGGGTGATGCGGGCGATAAGATTTTTGGTACCAAGTAATTTTATGCCCTCCTAGGGTAACAAGTTACCCTACTTTAAACATAAACTTGCCCCTTTGGGGCAAAGAAGCAAACAAGAACAACCATTCCCCAAAGGGGAATGATGATATTTAACCGTGGGTAACTTTGTTACCCACGGCGTCAACTCCCAAGGATTTGCAAAAAATCAGCTCTTTCTGACCGCTTGTAAATCCTTTTTTATTTGAAATTTTATGCATTATCAAGATACTTCTCTCTCAGTCCTGAAACTGGGTCAAAAAACCGATTATAAAAGCCAGTATGATGCCAGCCTCTTGCAGGCCGTGCCCCGTAAGCTTAACCGTGATGGCTTGGGCATTACAGAAGCCCAGCCCTTTAGTATTGGCGCCGATATTTGGACCCTTTATGAGCTGTCTTGGCTCAACCCCAAGGGCCTGCCACAGGTGGCTATTGCCGATGTTGCCCTTGATTTTCAAAGTGAAAATCTGGTGGAGTCCAAGAGTTTTAAGCTCTATTTAAACAGTTTTAACCAAACCCGCTTTGCTTCCAAAGATGAAGTGGAAGCGGTCTTAGCTCGGGATTTAAGCCAGTGTGCCAAGGGAGCGGTTAAGGTAAACATTCACTCATTGTCTAGTTATACAGGCCAGGCCATTGCTGATTTGGCGGGGGAGCTCTTAGATGAGCAGGATATTGCCATCGATAGCTATGATTTTTGTGACCAGCACTTGCAAGATGTGGCCATGGGCGAAGTCTGTGAGGAAACCTTGGTCAGCCACCTGCTCAAATCCAACTGCCTCATTACCAACCAGCCAGACTGGGGTTCGGTGCAAATTCACTATGTGGGCAAACGCCTAGACAGGGCCAAGCTCTTGCGTTATTTGGTTTCCTTCCGAGAGCATAATGAGTTTCACGAGCAATGTGTGGAGCGGATTTTCTGTGACTTGATGAAATTCGCCGAGCCAGAAAAACTGACCGTTTACGCCCGCTATACCCGCCGTGGTGGCTTGGATATCAATCCATTTCGCTCTAATTTTGAGCAAATACCGCAAAATTTACGCCTGGCCCGCCAATAGTCGGATTTGCTAAACAGAAAAAATAGGCTAAATTGCAAAATGTTTCGGTTTTGGAACCGCTTGTAAAAGGAGAACACATGCTTAACCAACCCCTACAAATTTATTCTTTGACCCCGCACCCAACCTTGGAATACTGGTCGGTCTGCAAGGTTGAGGCTTTATTTGAAATGCCTTTTTTGGATTTAGTCTTTAAGGCCGCCCAAATCCACCGCCAAAATTTTAACCCTCAGGCCATTCAGCTTTCTACTCTTATGTCCATCAAAACTGGCGGCTGCCCAGAAGATTGTGGCTATTGCCCCCAATCTGCCCGCTATCAAACTGGCGTGCAGAACCAAAAACTCCTAGAAATTGATGAAATTGTGGCCAAGGCTAAGATTGCCAAATCCCGTGGAGCCAGCCGCTTCTGTATGGGGGCAGCCTGGCGGGGGCCGAAGCCCAAAGATGTGGCCAAGATCACCGAAATTATCAAGGCCGTTAAGGGCTTGGGCCTGGAAACCTGCGGCACTTTCGGTATGTTACAAGACGGCATGGCAGAAGATCTGAAAGAGGCCGGCCTGGACTACTATAACCATAACCTGGACACAGCTCCTGAACATTACAGCGAGATCATCGGCACCCGTACTTTTGACGACCGTATCCACACCCTAGGCAAGGTGCGCAAGGCAGGCCTGAAAGTCTGTTGTGGTGGGATTGTGGGCATGAACGAAACCCGCAAAGAGCGGGCAGGCTTTATTGCCAGCCTGGCCAATCTTGATCCGCAGCCAGAGTCTGTGCCTATTAACCAACTGGTCAAGGTGGAAGGCACACCGTTGGCCGATGCGGAAGAATTGGACTGGACGGAATTTGTCCGCACCATTGCCGTTGCCCGCATTACTATGCCGAGAAGCTATGTCCGCCTCTCGGCAGGCCGCAGCGGGATGACTGAGGAAATGCAGGCCATGTGCTTTATGGCAGGGGCCAATTCCATTTTCTACGGTGATCAGCTCTTGGTAACAGGCAACCCAGAGGAGGACTTGGATCAGGTCTTGATGGGTAAGCTAGATTTAATGCCTGAAACAGAAGAAAATCGTAAACTGATCTAACCCTGCTTTTTCCTCTAATTTATGCTAAAATCCGCTCAATTTTGACTGATGGAATAAGAAAATGATGATGCAATATTCTCCTCAATTTAAGCAGGCTAAGGTCTTGGTGCTTGGTGATGTGATGTTAGACCGCTATTGGTTTGGTGCAACCAACCGTATTTCGCCTGAAGCGCCTGTGCCAGTGGTCAAGGTGCAGGACATTGAAGAGCGGGCAGGCGGGGCGGCCAACGTGGCCATGAATATCGCTAGCCTCAATGTGCCAGTTACCCTACATGGTTTAATTGGCCAGGATGATGCCGGCCAGGCCTTGGACAAGCTCTTAAATGCTCACCATATTCACAACCATTGTGTTGCGGTGGATAGCCACCCGACCATTACCAAGTTGCGTATTCTTTCCCGCCACCAGCAGCTCTTACGCTTGGATTTTGAGGAGGGTTTCCACAATGTGGACAGCCAGCCTCTGCTTGCAAAATTAGCCCAAGATTTGACCGCTTGCGGGGCTTTGATCCTCTCAGACTACGGCAAGGGAACCCTGGGTGCAGTGCAGGAGATGATTAAACTAGCCCGTCAGGCCAAGGTGCCTGTGCTGATTGACCCAAAAGGTACAGATTTTGAACGCTACCGTGGCGCTACCTTGCTAACGCCTAATATGTCGGAATTTGAAGCCGTGGCCGGCCCTTGCAAAACGGATGAAGAGATTGTCGAAAAGGGCCTGAAAATGATTGCGGATTATGACTTATCCGCCTTGTTGGTCACCCGTTCTGAAAAGGGCATGACCCTACTTCGCCCTAATCAGGCAGCCTATCACCTGCCAACGCAAGCCAAGGAAGTCTTTGATGTGACAGGGGCAGGGGATACGGTTATCAGCGTATTGGCCACGGCCATTGCCGATGGTCGTCCAATGGAAGAGGCCTGCTACCTGGCCAATGCCGCGGCAGGTGTGGTTGTGGGTAAATTGGGGACTTCAACGGTTAGCGTGACCGAACTAGAAAATGCCATTCACCAACGCACGGAAACCGGCTTTGGAGCCGTGTCAGAAGCCGATCTGATTGCTTTGGTTGAGGCCTCTAAGGCTCGGGGCGAAAAAATCGTGATGACCAACGGCTGCTTTGATATTCTCCACCCAGGCCACGTTTCGTATTTGGAAAATGCCCGTAAACTGGGGGATCGCTTGATTGTGGCGGTTAATAGCGATGAATCGGTCAAACGCTTAAAGGGCGAGAGCCGCCCGATTAACGATCTCAATGCCCGTATGGCTGTCTTGGCTGGGCTGGCTTCGGTGGACTGGGTAGTGCCTTTCACAGAAGACACACCACAGCGTCTGATTGGCCAAATCCTGCCTGATTTACTGGTGAAAGGTGGGGATTACAAGCCTGAAGAGATTGCCGGTAGCCAAGAGGTTTGGGCCAATGGTGGCCAGGTGCGGGTGCTGAACTTTGAGAACGGTTGCTCGACCAGCAATGTGATCAAGAAAATTCAATCCCTCTAGGGGGAACTTTTTGCACCTTGTTTGCTCTAATGCCAAGCTAATTCGGTGGGATGCCACCCTTCATAAAAAGGAAATAAACCAATGAAATTCACTTCAGCAAAATCTTTTTTTGTTGCTTTTATTGCCCTCTTTAGTGCCAGCCAGATTGTGGCGGCGGCTGAACGTGTGGTTGCCATTGTTGATGATTATATGATCATGGAAAGCCAGGCCAAGCGTTTTAAGGGCAAGGGCGTCAGTGATCAACAAGCTATCGACAAGGCCATTGATGACTACTTGGTGCAACGTGCTATCCAGCAATCTGGCGTCAAGGTAAATTATGCTCAGGTTGATCAAATCATTGAAAATATCGCCATTCAAAACGGCATCACCTATGGCCAATTATTGGATGCCCTAGACTACCAAGGCATTACCTTGCAGGCCTATCGCAGACAAATTGCCAATCAGCTTATGATGCAGCAGGTGCAACAGCAAGCTATTGGCCAATCCATTCAAGTAAGCGCCGAAGATGTGCAAGCCAAGGCCATGCAGATGATTGAACAAGCCAAGGCCAAGGGTAACTTGAAAGCTGTGTCTGGCACAGAACACCGAGTTAGCCATATTCTGATTAAGACTAACCCAATCTTAAATGATGCCCAGGCTAAGGCTAAATTAAATGAAATCGTGGCTGACATCAAATCAGGCAAGACCACCTTTGAAGCCGCTGCACAGGCTAATTCTTTAGATTATTTATCAGGTGCGGATGGCGGTGACTTGGGCTGGAACTTCTTAGATGCTTACGATCCTGCCTTTGCCAAGGTGGCCAGAGCCAGCAAAAAAGAGGTGATTTCTGCGCCTTTTAAATCTCAATTTGGCTGGCATGTCTTGAAAGTGACCGACACCCGCACAGGTGACCGCACAGAAGACGCCTACCGCCAGAAGGCCTATGAGCAAATTGTTAATTCCCAAGCGGCAGAAGCCTCTAAAGACTGGGTCAAGGCCTTGCGCAAGGTTGCCCATATTGAATATATAAAATAAGATTTGTGAAGTGAAGAACCTCGCCCTTGAGCGGGGTTCTTTGCTTTCTTTAAAATAAGGAAAAAAATGAGCAATAATTCTAAAAAACACCTAGGCCATACGGCCCGTAAACGCTTCGGGCAGAACTTTTTGCACGATCAAAACATCATTCACGGCATTGTTTCCGCCATTCACCCTCAAAATGGCCAGCATCTCTTGGAAATCGGCCCAGGTTTGGGCGCTTTAACCGAGCCTGTGGCTGAACGTGTCGATCACCTCACTGTGGTGGAGCTAGACCGTGACTTGGCTGAACGCCTCCGTCATCACCCTTTTTTAAACCACAAGCTGACCATTATTGAGCAAGATGCCCTGCGTTTTAATTTCCGTGACTACTTTGAAAGCCTGGATTTAAGCGAGCAACGGGTGCGGGTTTTCGGCAACCTGCCTTACAACATTTCCACCCCGCTGATGTTCCATCTCTTTAAGTTCCACGACTTAATTCAGGACATGCACTTTATGCTGCAAAAAGAGGTGGTCAAACGCCTGTGTGCCGGCCCTAACAGCAAGGCTTACGGCCGCTTAACCATTATGGCCCAATATTATTGCCAGGTTATGCCTGTGTTGGAAGTGCCACCAACCGCCTTTAGGCCTGCTCCAAAGGTGGATTCTGCCGTGGTACGCCTGGTGCCTTACAAGACCCTACCCCACCCAGTCAAGGATGTCTATTGGCTTAACCGTGTCACCACTCAAGCCTTCAACCAACGCCGCAAGACCCTGCGTAATGCCCTTTCAGCCCTCTTTAGCCCAGAAGAGTTGGAGGCCTTAGGGATAGACTTAAACGCCCGAGCCGAGAATTTGAGCTTGGCGGATTATGCCAAGTTGGCTAATTACCTGTGCGATAACCCGCCGCAAGTTGAGAAGGTGGAAGAAGACGATTTACTTGAGACTGAAGAGTAGATTGGCGGTATAAAACACAAGCGGTCTGAATTTGTTAAAAACCTGCAAATTCAGACCGCTTGCTGATCCTAGGCCTGGGCCTTGTTAATTAAGAACTGGGTCAGGAGGGAAACTGGCCGCCCTGTTGCGCCTTTGGCGGCGCCTGATTTCCAGGCTGTGCCGGCGATGTCTAGGTGGGCCCAAGGGTATTTCTTGGTGAAATTGGACAGGAAGACCCCTGCGGTAATAGCCCCGCCCAAACGCCCGCCGATATTGGCCAAATCCGCAAAGTTGGATTTGAGTTGCTCCTGATATTCCTCGCCCATAGGCAGGCGCCAGGCCTTGTCGTCAGCCTGTTCGGCGGCATTGAGGAGGTCGTGGGCCAGGCCGTTGTGGGGGGAAATCAGGCCGCTGTTGTGATTGCCGAGTGCCACCATACAGGCTCCTGTCAGGGTGGCGACATCAATCACTAATTCAGGCTCAAAGCGTTCCACATAGGTTAGGGCATCGCAGAGCACCAAACGGCCTTCGGCATCGGTGTTAAGCACTTCAACCGTTAGGCCAGACATGGTGGTCAGAATATCACCTGGGCGGTAGGCATCGCTGCCCAACATATTTTCGCAGCCGGCTAGCACGCCAATTACATTAAGGGGCAGGCCTAACTCGGCCACGGCCTTCATGGTGCCGTAAACAGCTGCCGCCCCGCACATATCGTATTTCATTTCATCCATGCCATCAGCAGGCTTGATGGAAATCCCGCCTGAATCGAAGGTCATACCCTTGCCTACTAAAATAATGGGCTTGGCCTCAGGGTTGGGGTGGTTCTTATATTCAATAATGGACATAAAGGCCGGGTTTTTGGCCCCTTGTGACACGCCCAAATAGGCATTCATACCCAGCTGGGCCATGGCGGCTTCATCAATAATCTGGGTTTGGACGCTGGCATAATCTGTGGCCATGGCCTGGGCCAGCTTGGCCAAATAGGCAGGATTGCAGACATTAGGCGGGCAGTTGGACACATCTTTCGCCACTTTTACCCCCAAGGAAACCGCTTTGGCCTGCTCTAAAGCTGCTTCAGCCAGGCTTAAATCCTTGCGGTTAGCCACGTTAAAGACGACTTTTTTCAGTTCTCGGCGAATTTCGGGCTTAATGCTCTTAAATTCATTATAAGCATAAACACTCTCTGCAATGGCCTCAATGGCAAAACGTACGTTCCAATAGACATTTCTGCCCTTAACGTGCAGTTCGGTCAAGAAGCTGATGGCCTCCATAGAGCCTGTATCATTCAGGGTTTGCACCATTTTTTGCACAATTTGCTTGTACTGGCGCTCGGTCAATTCCCGCTCCTTGCCACAGCCGACCAAAAGCACACGATCGGCCAGCACATTAGGCACATTATGCAGTAAAAGGAATTGGCCAACCTTGCCTTCTAAATCCCCTCGGCGGAGCAGAGAACTCAAATAGCCCTCACTGAGCTTATCCAGTTGTTCAGCCGCTGGAGACAGGCGGCGAGGCTCATAAACCCCCACCACTAAACAGGCCGTGCGTTGTTTTTCCACACTGCCATTTTTCACACTAAATTCCATGATTAACCCTCTTTTTAAGTGAATAGGCTTAAAATGCGGGATTTTGGCCAAAAATGCAAGCAAAAAAGCGTAAAGAGCCTTTTTTGCAAAAAAATGGCGGAACTTACCCGCTTGTTTGGCCACAAAGAGGCGGTAAGCGGCCATGTTTTTGCGTGATTTTTTCCGCCAGTCAGGCTAAAATAAGCCGTTTAAGAAATAGATTTTTACTTCCAGCCAAACAAGGGAAGCTTGTGATTTTAAGCCGATATTTAACCAAAGAGATTTTTAAGAGCCAGCTGGCTATTTTGTTTATCCTGCTGCTCATTTTTTTCTGTCAGCAGCTAGTAAGGGTGCTGAGTTCTGCTGTCAGCGGCAAGGTGCCTGCTGATTTGGTGGTCAGCCTTTTGGGCCTGGGTATGCCGACCATGGCCCAGCTTATGCTGCCCCTTTCCCTCTTTATTGCCCTCTTGCTGACCCTGGGCCGTTTTTATGCCGAAAGTGAAATTACGGTTATGAAGGCCGTGGGCGTGGGGCAGGGCATTCTGGTCAAATCTGCCCTCTTGTTGT